>DAIDMV010000008.1 GCA_027448765.1 bacterium
TCATTAGGTCCATCTAAAATATACATATTATTTTTCTATTTCTATTTTTTGACAATTAGGACAAAAATGTGTGCCCCGTCCAGCAATTTTTTGTTTAACGATTAAGTTAGAGCACCTTGGACAGGGTTGATTCTCTTTTCTGAAAACATTAGCAAATTTTAGATAGCTACCTTTATTCCCTTTTGCATCAACATAATTTCTATCAGTTGATCCACCCAGAGAAATACTTTTATTTAAAACACTTTGAATAGATCGGTGCAGGACAACAATATTTTTTTCAGTAAGCCGATTAACAGTTGTTAAAGGATTAATTTTTGACATCCAAAGACTCTCATCTACATAAATATTGCCAAGACCCGATAAGACAGTTTGATTTAATAAAACTGCTTTTATTTTAGAATTAGGATGTTTTAATAATCGTTGGTATAAAACATCACTAGAAAATAATAAATCTAGTGGTTCTGGACCATGATATTTGAAAAAATCTTTATCGGTCAATAAAGCAGTTGGTATAATTTTAATCCAACCAAACTTTCTCTGATCATTAAAAAAAAGTTTAGCTTTGTTATTAAAAATAAAAATAACTCTGGTTGATTTATCCGGTAATTGGTGAATTAAAGAATCCGTTGGGTGTCCAGCACCAAATCTATAATTATGATTAACGTAAACCAATTGACCAGTCATTTTTAAATGAAACACCAAAGAATAATCACTATCTAAATTAATCATCAATAATTTAGCTCGACGTTTTACATCCAGCACTTTATGATTAAATAAAAATAGTTCTTTAGTATTTTCATCAATTAAAAAAGATTTATGATTTTTAATTACAACTTCTTTTACAGATAGTCCGGTAACTAAATCTTTTAATCCTCTTTTGATTGTTTCCACCTCTGGTAATTCAGGCATATTAATATTATAATCTAAGTATAAAAATTTATGGACTCAATTAAAGAAATTTTAAAAAAAAGGAATTTAAAACAACCTTCTTTAATGAACGAAATCAAAGAATATATTAAAAATCAGTATAATGAAAATTGTTCAGTTAAAATAACAGAAAAAAGCATCATAATTTATGTTCACTCTTCTTCCTTAGCTAATACGATTAGAATCAATCAAATTAAAATATCTCAAGAACTAGATATTATAAACCAAAAAATTATAGTCCAAATTAAATAAAAAATTAAAGATTTAAATTATTAACATCTTGATTGTAATTAGGTATTTGGTTTTCAAATAAATTTAAAACCTCACTCAAATTACCACCAAAAGTATACGGCTGATTTAAACAATTAGTCTGCCAAGTATTAACTATAGTCTGACTACCATTAATAAGTTTAAAAATATAACTATCGCCACCAGGACAGACACCAATTGGTCCACTTAAACCATTAGAGTTGTTACTCTTGACTTCAAAATTATTAAGAGCTAAAGATTTTAAAAAGGCATTAAATGAGTTTGAATTATTCGAAAAAACTTGTTTTTGAACAGTAGAATTATTAAAACCATCTATAATATATATTTTAGTATACAAAGAACTAACCTTAATAATAACTTGGTTAAAATTTTGATTAGCTACTATTGGTCCATCGATTGTCAAACTAGCTACAGCATTAGTATTGGAATAATTAGCAAATTTATTTACCTGTTGACCCAAACTAGTAGTTTTACCACCAAATAAACCCTTATTACTAAAAATTAAAAAACTAGCAAAAATAATTAGTACTATAGCAACAAAAAAACCTAATAAATGTTTCCACATAATACATAAGTATACAACTTTTTTTTATTTTTGGCAATATTATTACTATAGATCGCCCCACCGATAGCCAGTTTTTATATCCACAGTTAACCTAACCTTTAATTTATAGACGTTTTCCATTATATCTCGAACAGATTTAGTCAAACTATCAACGACACTTTCTTGACATTCTAAAAGGATAGAATCATGAATTTGAAGCAATAACTTTGAATCTAGTTGATGTTTATTTAAAAACTCATCTAGACTAATCATAGATAATTTCATTAAATCCGCCTCAGTACCTTGAATCGGCATATTAATTGCTGCTCTTTCAGCAGAGTGTCTAATTAAAAAATTTTTAGAATTTATTTCCGGCAAAGGTCTTCGTCTACCAAATAAAGTTTCTACATAACCGTCATTCCTTGTTTTTTTAATTATTTGATCCATATAATCAAATAAAGGTTTTCTTAACTGTTTATATTGATTAATAAAATCAGTTGATTCGTTTCTGTTCATTCCAGTAGCAACCGATAAACCATGTGGACTCATTCCATATAAAATTCCAAAATTAATTGCCTTGGCAGCTCTGCGCATATTCGGTGTAACGTTATCAATCGAACAATTATATATCCTAGCGGCTGTTTCTGTGTGAACATCGATGTCTTGCTTATTAAATAATTCAATTAAATCAACGTCATTAGCTAAATCAGCCGCAATTCTTAGTTCAAATTGTGAATAATCAGCTGATAACAATATATAACCTGGTCTAGCAATAAACGCTTTACGAATATCATTACCTAACTTACTTCTAATTGGAATATTTTGTAAATTTGGCTCTGAACTCGACAATCTACCAGTTTGAGTTGAGGTTAAATTAAATGTTGTGTGAAGATTATTTGATTTGTCGACTAAACCAGGTAAAACATCCAAATAAGTATTCTTTAATTTAATAATTTCACGAAACTTAATAATATGAGTGATAATTGGATGCAAACTGATAATCTTTTCTAATTGAGATGAATTTGTCGAATAAAAACTTTTACCTTTCTTAATGCCCTGACTTGAAATATTTAATTGATTAAATAAAATATCAGACAATTGTTTTGGACTTTCAATGTTAAATTCTTGGTTCGCATAACCAAAAATTGTTTGTTGCAAATCAGATTTCATGTCATCTATTTGACGACTCATTGCATGAAAATAATCTAAATCAATCCTAATACCATTAAGCTCCATTTTTGCCAGAATATTTAATAGCGGCAAATCAAAATCTATTAATATCTTAAATAATTCTTTATTTTGCTTTATTTGCTTTGTCTGTATTTCATAAACTTCAATTAAATATGAAGCGATTTCTTGAGATTTTAAAACTAATCCTTCTTCACTAAGATCACTATAATCTATAATTAAACTCTTAAAATATTCATTAATGATGCCGTCAATATTCTGATTTTTTATTAATGGATTCAATAAAAAGGCTGCCAATCGATAATCATGTTTGATATTTATTGGATTTATTTTTTTATTAAGAAAAAATTTAATTAATCTTTTTGAATCAAAACTAATTATTGGTTGATTAATGATTTTATTTTTTAAAACATAGTCTATAAAATCATTTTGATTGATCTTACTAAAATTAATCAAAAAACTCTTTGCTTTATCAGCTATAATAACAGCTCGTAAATTTAAGCCTTGATGATCTTTAAAAAAAGGTATTATAAAAATCTCCTGGTGGCTTAACTTTAAATTATCAAGATGATCCAAATTAACATGGTCAGTTTTTTTAATTTTTAAATTATCACTAGTTTTATTAACTATCTCAATAGAATCATCATTCCATTGAAAAATTTTTTTGGCTAATCTTATGACGCTGTTAAAATTATATTCTTGCAAAACACTCAATAATTCGTTTTGATTGACATTATGAATGTTCATCTTCGACTTGTTGAATTCAACCGGTGCGTCAAGCATGATTTGAACTAACTGACGACTCAAAAAAGCCATTTCTTTATCTTTAATTAATTTTTCGGCAATTTTTTTATCAACTAAGGACAAATTTAAATAGATATTATCTAGACTATCAAAATTTTGTAATAATTTTTGAGCTGTTTTCTCACCAACACCTTTAACGCCTGGTATATTATCTGAAGCATCACCCCGTAAAGACTTATAGTCTACAAATTGATCAACTCTAATATTATATTTTTTATAAAACGAATCTGCTGTAAATTGCTCTATTTTACTTAAACCACTTTTTAAAACATATAAATTAATGTTATCGTCAATTAATTGCAATAAATCTAAATCAGAAGTAACCAAATAAGTTTCTACACCCTTTTTTTTAGCCTGAATAGCTAAACTTCCCATAATATCGTCAGCCTCATAATCATCTAATTCAATCAATGGCCACGACAAGGCTTCAACAAGTTTAAACAAATACGGTAACTGATCATAAAATTCTGGTGGAGCTGGATGACGATTAGCTTTATACAGGTTGTACATCTGTTTTCTTTTTCGGATATTTGTTTTTGATTTATCCCAGGCTACTGCAATATAGTCAGGTTTCAAATTATCTACTATCTGTAAAGCCAATAAAGTAAACCCATAAACTCCCCCAAGACCAATACCCTGATTATTAGTTAGGTTTGGCATAGCATAAAAACCACGATAGAATAAGCCCTTACCGTCAATAATAACAAGTTTTTTTTCGAAATTATTTTCATTACTCATTAATATGATTATAAACTTATAATCAATAAATAGGTTAACAAATTACTAACCAAAATAAACATAAAAAGTTATAATAATAACCAATGGTGGAACGTTTAAAAATATCCGAGTACTACGAACTCAGCATAGATGAGATATTTAAAAAATTAAAATCGAGTGAGAGTGGCATTAATCATCAAGAGGCGGTTAAAAGAATTGCAAAGTATGGCAACAATCATTTTAAACTTCCCAGAGATAAGATATTAAAAAAAATAAGCGATAATCTGTTATTAAATCTAAATTTATTAAATTTGATACTTGGTTTAATCTTGTCGGTAATCGGAAAAAATAAATTATTTATAATAGTTTTTTTAATCTTTATAATACTAGAAATTATACTAAACTTATTCAGAACACTAAAAAATAATAGTCTCTATAAAACAATGTTACCTCGTAAAATAACCATCATTAGGCCTGAACAAAAAATTTATACATCATCTACCAATCTAGTGCCTGGTGACGTAATTGAAATTCATAAAAACGAAATTGTTCCCGCTGATGTTCGAATTATTAATAATCATTTAAATATTAACGAACATAATTTATTTTATAATTATGAAAACCCGAACTTTTTATTTATGGGTGAAGTTAATTACGGTCAGACAATTAAAGCCATAGTTGTTGAAACAGGATACAAAACTGAACTTGGACAATTATTACTAAAAAATAACTTAATCAATTATCGTGATTTTATTTTTAATAAAATAATAAAAAAATACTACCTAATTAAGATTGTTTTGCTTATAAGCATTACAATCTTAATTTTTTTAATAAATCTGAATCTTCAAATACCCATCAATCAAATTGTTAATATTTTATTAATATTAACAATGGGCTCTGTTTTCTTAACAGAACTGGATAATATAAATAATAAAAAACTTAAACTAAATTTAAAAAATAGTTTTCAAATAGCTTATACGAATTTAATCAACATTGACCAAGATACCTTATTTAACCATAAAGATAATTTTGAAAAAATTAATAAATTTTTAAATCAAGGTATTAAGCTAATAATTTCATCTGAAGATAATCAACAGAAATTATTAAAATATCTGACCCAAAATAAAATACCACACAAGCTGATACCAAAAAATAATTTTGAAAACTTAAAAGACCAAGAAATTATCAAACTAATCAGCACCAATAATGTTATTTTAATAACTGGCTTTAATCACAATAATAATTTAAGATTATCGGAAATTTTAAAACACTATAACATAAATAATTTATATATAACAAAACATTTAAGCGATCTAGCAGCAATCAAAAACTCTTCCGCCGGTATAATAATTAATCACGAATTACATCTTAAACATCAAAGAAACTTAGATAATTTGATTATTTCAAAACTGCAATTCTCTTTTGAAACTATTATAAAAAACGCTAGACTGAAAATTATCAATTTAGAAAATATTATTATTTTCAATTTGATGTTATTTTTTTCAATTACTTTTATAACATTTTTAGGATTCATTAACTATTATTTCTATAATATACCGTATATAATTAACCCCGTACAAGTATTAATTATACTGATACCAATTCAATATTTATTAATTCATAACTTTAATCAATCAAATAACAATAAAACTATTTTACATAAGAATAATTTTTTCAATCAAATTTTTAGTATAGAAAATTTAAAAAAAATTATTCTTACCCCGTTACTTTTTAGTTTAATGTCTTATTTAATCTTTATTTTAATTTTTAAATTCAGTCAAATTTCACCATATCATATCGACTTGAGTAATCCAATTTATCTTCAAGCAACAACTTCAGTATTTATATTTTTTAATCTTACTCTTTATATCAATATGTATTTTAATATCAAAAACAATAAATCTAACTATTTTTTTAATCGGAGACTAGTTTTAATTATTTTAATCAACCTACTTATCCTCCTACTGAGCCTATATACTAATATTTTACGACATTACATTTGGTCACTTAACTTGATACAATTATCAACTATTGTGGTAATTAGTCTTATTTATTTCGTTTTAAAATTACTCGGTCAGCACATTAAAAAACATAACAGAAAATCAATTCTCACACTGCACGAGGAAATAATTCATCTAATAAATCAGTGATTATCTGTTGTAATTGTTTTTTTGTACCCTCATTATAAATAGTTCGATCTGCTATTTTCTTAACTTCTAACATATTTAAAGTTTGACTATCATTATGAATAATCATTTCAGCTTCTTCTTCCCTGATAAAATTTTCAAAACTTATTTGATCTGTATCAGGATGACCTCTCAAAGATAAACCTTGCTGAATTCTTTCATATCTCATTTTTGGATCAGCATCTATCCAAATCATAAAACCATGATTGTTTTTTATACTAATGGCTTCTTGAAAATTTCGAATAGAACCAACTACTAATCCATCATTACTAATTTTTTTTTGAGATTTATATTCTTCTAAAGCTTTTTTAATTAAAACATCCTGACCAAATTGTCGTCTCCAAGAACTACTAATATCACTTAAGTTTTGTCTAGTCTGATTAACCTTCCGTTTTTCAGCTTCTTGCCTTATGATCAAAGATAACGAAATATAAAAAAAATTAAAATCATGAACTAATAAATCAGCTACTGTATCCTTACCGGAACCGTTGGTACCAGATAGTCCAATTAATTTCATATTTTTTTAACCAATGTAATCGTGTAATTTTTTTGCGTCTCTGTGTTTGCGTAATTTACCAAGAGCTTTGGCTTCAATTTGTCTTATTCTTTCTCTGGTCACACTAAATTCTTGACCAACCTCTTCTAAGGTGTGGCTTTTACCATCTTCAAGACCAAACCTTAATTTTATAATCTTTTGTTCCCGATCAGTCAAAGAAGACAACATATCTTTTACTTGTTCTTTTAATAATTGACTGGTCGCTGATTCTTCAGGTGTAATCGTATCTTCGTCTTCAATAAAATCTGATAAAACTGAATCTTCGTCTTCATCTCTAATTGAAGCGTCTAATGATGTTATGTCTTGTTTGATTTTCATAATATGTTCAACTTTATCAATATCAATTTCCATAGCATCAGCAATCTCTTGATTGGTCGGCTCTCGGTTTAATTCTTGCGTTAATCGCCTTTGGGTTCTTAATAATTTATTAATAGTTTCAAACATGTGTACAGGAATTCTAATAGTTCTTGCTTGGTCGGCTATCGCTCTCGTGATTGCTTGTCGAATCCACCAAGTTGCATATGTTGAAAACTTAAAACCTTTATCTGGGTCAAATTTTTCAACAGCTCTTAATAAACCAGTGTTACCTTCTTGGATTAAATCTAATAAATCTAAACCACGACCAACATATCTTTTAGCAATACTGACCACTAAACGCATATTAGCTTCAGCCATCTTATCTTTTGCTTCTCTATCACCTTCAACTACTCTTTTAGCTAAAGCTAACTCTTCATCACTTTTTAGAAGTGGTATCTTACCGATTTCTCTCAAGTATAGTCGTACTGAGTCGTCTGCGATATCATCCTCTATAAAAAAGGTTTCATTGCTTAAATCCTCTGTTATCTCTTCTTCTGACCATTCTTCGGACAAATCTGGCGTAATCGATAATGGCTCATCTGGTAGTATGTCAATATTATTTGAGGCTAGTTCGGTATATAAATTATCTAGTTTTTCAACATTATCTGAATTATCAGGATACAAATCATAGATTTCTTTTTGAGTAATCTGACCTTTGTTCTTGGCTTTTTCTACTAGATTTTCTTTTTTTGATGATAAGTCGTCATCTTGATTTTTAAGGTCTTTTTTTGTCATAAACTACTCCTTAAATTTATTTAATAATTGATTAAGTTTGTCGATTTTTTTTAAAATTTTTATTGAATCTTCTTCATTTAATTGATTATTCAAAACGTCTTTTTTAAAAATTTCCTTTTGATATTTAACATAATTATCTATCAGCCTGATCTTTAAAAAATTAGCTTCATAGTGTAAATCTTCTAAGCTAATTGAACGATATTTTTCATCATATAATAATGATAATATTTTAACATAATCAACAATATTTTTCCATTCTGAATCATTAGACTTATTAATAATAGTTTCATAATCAAGATCTGAATGTTTTTTTAATAATTCAAATAACGTTTTTGATTCCTGATTTAAAAAATATTCCTCGTTTAAACCTTTTAATAAATCTCTTAGCGATAATCTAGCTAAGACAATTGATAAAAAATTAGTCTGAAGACGATTAGCTTCATCCAAAAATGGATTTAATTTTTCTTGATGTTTTTGAAGGTTAGGTTTTGCTAAAAAAACTTTATCTAAATTATAATTATATGATTTTTTTGTAATAGAATCTTTCGAAACCTGCAATAAATCACTTAAAAGATTAAAATAATGATCTTTTTCTATTTCGTCATTAAGATTTTGTATAATAGGCAAAATATTACTAGAAAAATTCTTTTTTCCGATTGATGTATTAACATCATAAATCTTTCGATAATAATCTATCAACCAATCGATCGCATAAATCTTATCATTAACGGCATTAACCCACATATTGGGATCAATTTTTATTAATTCATCAGGGTCTTTACCTTGAGGTAGATTAATCACATTAACATCTAAATTAATTTTTGAAGCCAAATTAATAGCTCTCTTGGTCGCATCTACACCGGCACGATCACTATCAAAACATAATCTAATATCAGATACAAAGCGAGAAATTATTTTTAAGTGATAACTCGTTAAGGCGGTACCTGCAGTCGCAATCACATTTTCTACTCCAGCCTGATAAGAAGCAATAACGTCTAAATTACCCTCTACCATGACGGCAAATTTATTTTTTCGTAAACTATTTTTAGCCTGAGATAATCCAAAAACATGGCGACTTTTATCATATAAAATAGTTTGGGGAGTATTAATGTACTTTGGCGAGTTTTTAGTATTATCATTTAATAGTCGTGCAGTATAACCTATTACCTTACCCATTTCGTCTTGCAAAGGAATCATTAAGCGATCACGAAACATATCTTCATCATAACGACTCAATAATCCAGACGATTTAATATCTTTTAAATCAAATTTTCTTTTTAATAAAAAATTTTTGAGACTGTCTCGACTAGAATCAGCATAACCCAGTCTCCATTCAGCGACAGTCTTTTTATCAAATTTTCTTTTTAAAAAAACATACTCTAGAGCAATTTGATTATTCTTTAAATTTAATTGAAAAAATTTAGTACTTATTTCTAGGATTTCAAATAATTTCTCTTTATTTTGACCACGATGATTTTGAGTTCTAAACTGATCTGGATCTAGTCCGGCTTTACGAGCCAAAAGATTTAAAGTCTCTTTAAAACTAAGGCCCTCCATCTCCATTACAAAACTAAACATATTACCCCCACGACCAGAACTAAAATCATGCCAAATTTGTTTCTCTGGGCTAACAATGAAACTTGGTGTTTTTTCATTATTAAAAGGACTAAGGCCTCTCCAATTACTGCCAGACCGTTTTAATTGTACGTATTCAGAAATTACATCCTCTATATTAAGTCTATTTTTAATTTCTTCAACTAAATCCATATTTTTAGTATATAATTATATTGTTAAAATATATAAATATGCCTTCCAAAAACTATCGTGCAGGTGTCTGCAATATCAACAAAACTGAAGCTAAAAAAAGGTTAATGACAGCGTTAGTAGCTTTAATTATTACTTTAATTGGTTTAGTCTATTTTCTTTTTTTTATCAACAATGTTTATCTTAGACTAATATTAATTGGTCCGATTTTTATTGCTGTTTTAGGTGTTATACAGTCACGACAAAAATTTTGTGTTTTTTATGGATTAACAAGACAAGAAAATAGCGATGAAAACAGCCAAAAACCTCATCAAATTTCTCATATTAAAAATTATGTTTTAGATCAAAAATATTCTATAAAATTAATTTTATTGAGTTTATTTATAGCAATTATTATTAGCTGGTTAATAACTTTAATACCAGAACTCAAATAATTAAACTAGGCTAATTTCGTAGGCATGACGAAAAAGGTCTAAAACTTCGTTGATAGTTAACTGACCTGTTAAAATAATCGTAATCCATTTACCAGGATATAAATTAGCCGGACTAACAACTTCTTCATAACGACTTTTTAACAAATTAGCCAGTTTTTTATCACAAATAACAGATAGCCTATAAGGTTCTCTGTTGAAATTTAAAACCGCAAATAATTGGTCATTACAATAAAATAATTTTTCTTGGTCTAATTTATTTTCTTTTATTACAATTCCAACTAATTTTGCCAAATAATTGTTTAAATTTTTTAAAAAATCTTCACTGTTCATCAAGTTTAAAAAATTGTAAATAATATTTTAACTCATCAATAGATTCTTTAATATCTAATAATGATCGGTGGTTATTATCTTTATTAAACTCTAAATTATATTTAAAGTTCATTAAAATTTTAAAAGAACTAACGTCTAACATTCGATAATGTAGTCTACTATCCAGTCTAGGCATATATTTAGCTATAAATTTTCGATCAGAATGGATGCTATTACCCGCCAAAAAAACATCAGTCGTTAAATTGCAACACTGATTAATTTGATCTAACATGCGATCTTCAACTACTTCGATTTTATAACCTTTATCAATGTTATCTAAAAACTGGTTTTGATTATCAAGATGTTCTTGCCACCATAAATTTCGTTTAAATAATTTTTCTAAATTTTGTTTATCATGGAAAATCCTATAACTCGATTTAGATAAAACGTTAAAATCAAAATCCGTTAAAAAAGATGATTCTTCTAGTATGACATCATATTCTGGATCTAAGCCTGTCATTTCTAAATCAACCCACAATAACAATGCTGGTTGATTATTTTTTAATTGTTTCATGCAATTATTATAGTATCTATCGAGCTGATTCTAAAGCATTTGAGTACCATTCAAGTTCACTCAGTAAATTACTGAGCTGAGTTGATGGTCCATATGGATTGTTTTGCAACTCTTCCGACAAATTACCATCATCATCAACTGCATTTGTCATCCCAACATTAAACAATTGAACTGATTTTGAAATAACTGCCGACTGACATTCAGATAAAATTTCTTTTAAATCCGTTGCAGCTCTAGCGCCACCAACACTACCATGAGATACTACAGCAGTTGGCTTATGATACAACTCGTCAGTTAAATAATCTAATGCATTTTTCAAAACAGCAGCAACTGAATGATTATATTCTGGAGTGATAAAAATATAGGCATCAAACTTTTTAATAGCATCAAGCCAAGCCTGAACTTCCTTAACTGGTTTTCGTTCTGGATTATATCTTGGAGAAATAGCTTCATTAAAAAACGGCATTTCGAAATCCTTTAAATCAATAATTTCAGATTTGATATTATTAGTTTTAGCAGCTTTATCAACCCATTTAGCAACTTTATCTGATTGACGACCTTCTCGGGTAGAACCAATTACAACAGCAAGTTTCATTTAACTTTCTCCTTTTATTTTATATTGCATTTTAATCATAATTGATTTACTATACTTTGTAAAGTATTTTATGAAAAAAGTAGATTTTAATAAAGGTTGTATCTCTAAATCGATCGAAATTTTAGCCAACAAATGGTCGGCATTAATTATCAAAGATTTATTTTCTGGTCCAAAAAAATTTTGTGAATTAGAAAAAAATATTGAAAATATTAATCCAAGAACTCTAACAAAGAAATTAGTTATTTTAGAAAATGAAGAAATTATTGAAAAAAAATGTCAAAACAATACTTCACCACGAAAAACTTATTGTCTAACATTAAAAGGTCAGGCACTTAAACCAATTATTGAACAAATGATTCTTTGGGATAAAAATTCATAACACAAAGACTATACTTAAAGCGCGGTAGTTTTTTTGAAATACTTTCATCTATTTCAGTTAAAATAACTAGTAATTAAAATCATAATGAAATTTTATGTTTCAAAAATTAAGCTACAAGATTTCACTATCACCTTATCCGCGTACCTTTTAAAAAATTAACTAAGTTTACTTTTATCTGGATCATGTTTCAATTGACCTCGAACATATAAGTCCCAAGCATTAGCTGCAGCTGCTTCTGATGCTTTTCTTTCAGCAGATACATCAGCAGTTGTTCTAGGATATACTTTCTGTAAATCAGGATTTAATATTTTTTCGTTCATGCAATTTTCCTTTTTTTATTTTTTTTAACACATTAATATACTAACATAAGCTTGTTATTAAGTCAATATAGACGTATAGATATATTATATTTATATCTGAACTAGCTACGAGTACACATAAGTCATCTTGTGATGATAGTGTTTAACAAAAATAATAAACGTAATCTTTCTATAAGAATTCAAAATTTTTAACAGGAAACACCTGACAATCCAGAAATTGAAAGACCAGAACTTTTATTGCACGTTGTCGATAATATGGTTGTATGGTTTACTTTTAAGCCATTTATGCCTGCCGATCCTTTCGAGCTAGGTGCTAAATATAACTTATCAAGCTTGCTATTATTAATAGTTATATTGCTTCCATCAACAATGTCTAAAGAAAATCCTTTAGCGGCAGTCATTCTCTCGTTATTAATAGTTATATTGTCAGACGGATGATTAGGACTTGATATTCTTCCACCCGGACCAGAAGTAGTAAAATTATTGATTGTAATATTTTGGCCATCAGTAATGTACCATCCAAAATGAGGCAACTTATTTATACTAGGCGTATAGTTAACGTTTGTAATGGTCATATTCTTGTCCAAATAAATTCCTATACCCCAGCCTGTATCTGTAATATTTGATACTTTATCGTTTACCTGGCAAGATAAATCAAGATCATCATTTCCACCTGCACCTCCACCAATTAAAGTAAGATTATTAACTGTATTATCACCACGAAAAACCTTACCAACATAGTTAGATTTTAATGGATTAGGATTACAAACTGTTGCTAACTGTACGTTATAGACGTTGTCGATAGCTGGGTTGATAGACGTTCCGGCTCCTCCATTGCCATTGTTAGCCCCTAAAAATGTAGCGTTTTGAATTGTGGTATGATTGGCATTATCTACAAGTCCAGTGCCAGCATTATAAGTACGAGAATCAACTGTTAAACCACTAAAAAACCCATAATTAGCCTTTTTTGTAAACACAAATATATTTCTGCCACGCTTAAGTTCGGGATATTGACCCGGTTTACCGTTAACTGTCTTAGCATTACCTATTTCTTCAATTATCTTAGTACTGTTCTGTCCTGCACCTTCAATACTAATATTGGGATAATTAATTATTAAATCAGGTGTTGCAACTCCATTGATTTTTAAGTTATTTGTATTGTCTAGGATGTAAATTCCTTTAGGAAAATATACAATTTGTCTAACACCAGTTTTAAGTTCGGTTGCTCCAGCAGCATTAATAGCATTTTGAATAGCTATGCTTGAATCTTTTTTTCCACTTGGATCTGCTCCATATAAAACCACATTGAAAGATTTTGCTAATTTAACTTTTGCCGACGAATGATAATTTTTAATATACCACCCTAAGCCAATTAAAATACCTAAAACAATAACTATTAATAGAAACTCAATTAGGGTAAAACCATTTTTTTTATTTTTCATAATTCAATTCGTAATGTATTACCTTTAGCATTATTCAAATAATACATCGTTTCATTAAATAATACACTAGGTTACTAAAAAGGCATTAAAACAGTTTAACGGTAGAAAGAGTAAATTTTTAGCTTAAAAAGTGATAAAAATATCTATAGTTTTACAGTAACTTTAAAGAAGTTATTTGTTAAAGATTAGCTACATTCACCTCAAAGAAAAGCACAAAAAAATCCACGATTTTAACGATTAGTCAAAATCATATGCAATGCAATCAATAGTAGCTCCCCGGTAGGTTATGTTCAGAAAAAATTATTACCAGGTAGTTGTTGAAACGGGTTAAGAAATCGACATAGCCAATCTCTATTTTTTAGCCAATTACCCGATTCTCTTGAGCCCAGTCTTTCCATTGCATAGGAGGCTTGTCTGGTGGGCTATAATTAGCGGATTTGCCGACTTCTGATTTTGCAATGATAGTTGCCGCTATGTAATCCGCATTGGCTTCATGGTCACTCTCAACATATCTTTCATAGCCTTCTTCTGGTTTATAGACTGTATTATCAATCTCACCAAATACTTCTTTAAACTTTGGGTCAGCCTGTATTACATGTCCCATTTCATGAGCAAAAACAAAAAGTTTAAAAAAGTTGGGAGGAGCAGACACTGCACTAGAAGGTAGACCAAAGCGCTTTATTATGCGAGATTTTAATCCTGTCGTAACAACATCGTGATTCAGCGCCAAAACTACCATAGGCTTACCGTCCGCATTAACGCCACCAACGAATCTATCGAAATCATTTACGAACCGTATCTCTACTGACTATAGTAATTCAAATTGACTGTACTCGTCTAATGCAGTCAAAAAAATACTACCCATATAAGGCACAATTTTTGTTTCTAAAATATTTGCCACAAGATTTCTTTCTTGTTGAGTATAGCTCTTAGTACCTGTTTCGGGATTGTGCATAATAATTCTCCATAATTATAATACTTAAAGGATTTCAAACAGAATGAAGCTATAATTTAGAAAAATTCTAAAAGCAGCGACTATACAAATGGTACACCTTTCAGTTTCGGCTTGGAACCGCCTCAAGAGTGAATTGCTGCGGTGGCACGAGACATTTGAAGTATCACCTCTGCCAAGCCTAAAAAAATAACTACCGGGCCGGATTAGAACTATAATAACTTAACCATTCACAGGGAGTAACTATCTAGCCAACTGATTGGATATAGCAACATCGTGCTGATAAAAAGCAACAAGGGCTTGTTCTAACTGTGATTGATTGCATACATCGCCATGATAAGCATTGAAAAGTACGGCAAAGTGATTATTCTTGCCAGCCTTGAACTGCTCATGGAGTGCAAGCATAGCAAATACAGGTGCTCTGTAGGGAACATCCTCTTTAATTCGCAAGCCACCGTCTGCGAGCTGCTCAATACCAGGGCTTCCGACTGATAACTGTGCAAGGTACTCTGTCATACCTTCGTTTGCCTCTAGACCTTGGCCATTTATTCGTAATCCACAGCGATGATTCTCTTGCGTTTGGGCAGAGCCAGAATGATGAAGCTCATGCGCTACAACATGATAAGCGTCAGAACCACTGCGTAATCTCGCCGAGCGAACACTACCGTCAAATTGCACTTCTACACGTAGTGAGCCAGTAAGGTAATCGCCAGCAGCGCCGGTATTATCTGAAGTCACTAGTCCCTCTAGATGGTCAAAGCTTCCAAAGGTGGCTCGCTGTAATTGTCCTGCTGCACGTTCTAGCATATCAACTCTTAAGCCAGTAGTTGCACCAATACTTTGTGTTGTTGCGTAGACACGCCCTTTTGCTCGTTCTAGTGTCTCACCATAGTGCTGTTTTAGATATTTCTCACCCTCAAGAGAGCGACCTGCTAGATATACTGCCAACACTGAGGTTAGCTCACGGTCCGGATTTTCAGTAATTGCAGCCAGTAGGCGGTCTTTACCTACTCTGTCGTCAGATTGAGCTATATCATATATTGAAGCTCCTGTACGGCTACGCAGGAGTTCATTAAACTGTGTCGCCCATGGTAGACTAGCATCCAGAAAGCCAGTGGCATTTACAAAAAAATTATGACCTATAGGCTGGTCTTGTTGACCCGATACCACCCTATCATGTAAGTTTTGTACGGGCATAGAAAGTATTTCAGGATGGGTGGTGGCCATACCGCTAACAGTACCAGCTTGATACGCTTCAAGAATTGCCGCCCGCTGTGCCGTAAACATGCGACCTACATCACGTAGCGGTGTAACGCCGTTGTCAAAATCTAGTGCAAGTCGGGTAACATCTTGTTGAGCCGATAGTTCGTAGGCAAGATCAGCCGTGTCAGTAGGCGATATTTCATATTGGCCACGAACATGCATTTGGTCGATTATCGATGTGGATTGAGTTGATTTCATCGATAGTATTCTAACATAAAAACGCCTTAAACACAAGCAATACCATTGTAGAATGTTTGTGTCTGACCTAAGCGGATTGGAACAGTATTATGAGAGGTCAAAGAAGCGTGTTAGGATTTTGCTTTGTAATTATTGAACACACTTACATCTGTAGATAAGATTTGGACTATTTGTGGTACACCCGATAGGATTCGAACCTACGACCTTTGGCTCCGCAAGCCAACGCTCTATCCAGCTGAGCTACGGGTGCATACACGTCATCTTGTTATTATAATATTTTTACTTAAAATTATTAACTTTATTAAATTTATAACTAAAGTTAACAATTAAATAATAAAAAGAAGCAATTAAAATAAAGAACGGCAAAACAACCGTTAAAATTGTAGCATAGTTAGTTGGATTAGAAAGATGATTGAACACATCCAACAACAGAGCACCGGGATTAATGAATATATCCCAGCTATTCCAACGTAAATCTCGACCAACATAAATACCAAATGAACTTATTAAAAAAATTAAAGCTATAATTAACCTAGACCATGCTTTTGAAAATCTATTTTTAATTTCAAATTCAACGATACGAACACTAAAGAAGCCAAGCATTAGAGCCGTTATAATAATTTCTGAAAAAAAAGTAATATTAAATAATAAATTATTACCGGTAAAATTATTTAAGTGAATGTAATCACTCAGCATATAAAAACTGTTTGGTATAAATAATACCCACAAAAGACTAACAAACATGGCTTCATAAGATGACCACGTTTTTTTGGCTAATATTTTTTTTAAATAAAAAGATAATAATAAGGGTATCCACGCTAAAAATAAATTCCATAATAAGTAATAATACTGACTACTGTGGTAATAAATCACATTAAATAAAAAAAATACCAACGCCAAAAGGCTTAAATAAATAAAGATTCCGGTAATTTTAAAATATTGTTTCATTAATCTTATGCTAATTATATCAAGTTTCTTCTTTAGTAATCTGAGATTTAGTTTTTGTAATATCTAAAACAATCGATCAACACCATTAATCTACAAAAACATGGTTATTAATTACGCTAAAATAAATCAATTTTCATTAATCTAAGCAATCATTAATGCTACAATTTAAACACGGAGAGGTCGCATAGTTGGTCTAGTGCGCTGCACTCGAAATGCAGTATAGATTTTTTTCTATCGAGGGTTCGAATCCCTCCCTCTCCGCCAGAAAAATTGTAAATTTTTCAAGATTTAAGATCGATATAGTAAAATAGCTAAAGCTTCTGTTGTCCCACTTCATTATATGATTTATTTTTTAATATAAACTTATGCTAATCGTATAAAAACAACAAACCAGCACAAAAACTATTTAAATATATCTTTAAAATAATGTGAAATAAATTCTAGCTTTTTAATTTCGACTTTTTTCACTTTAAAACCATCAAATATAATTCCAGTTATTTTATATCATTCTTACTCATGAGCTAAAAATTGATAGTTCGACTACTTTCGTTTATTTGACTATTACTTTCGGGCTTTAATTCATTATGATTGGTTTTATGATGTTTTCTTTTAATTATTCTTAAAATTAACAGTATTAATATTAAGACCAGTCCTAAAACCAAATAAGCAATTATAAATATATAGTCTGTTTTATTAAGATTTTTAAAAATATGCTTTAAAACATTACCTAAAGATGCACCATAGCCTTTTTGGCCAAAAAGCTTATTGGTCAGAATGTTTTTTTCGATTAAATTATTTATTAATAAAGAACCTGCCAATAATAAATCACTAATTACAATAACCTTGAAAATAACTTTTAGATATTTGAGCTTTAATCCTAGTAAAATAAAGCCGATCAATAGCATTAAAATAATTATTACTATCAGAAAAATTCTTAAATTTAAAAGATCGCGGTAATATCTAGGTATATAACTCAACTGACTATATCGAATTGGCTGACTATTATTTTTTTGCTTAAACAAAACTGCTATAAACTGATTAAAATTTTGTGAGGTAATACTATTAAATTTAAAATCTCCCACTTGATTGAATTGAGCTGGCGAAAAATTACCTATCGATGAAGATAGACCACTACACTGCCCCGAACCAACTAAATTAACACATTCGTTAATGAATTGAGCTGACTCATAGTTTAAATTAGACACAAAGGTTAAGCGCAATTGTCTTAAATTGATTTGAAAATTTGGCTTAGTCGTTCGGCCATCTAACCAATTAAAATAACCCCCAACAATCTTATTGACCTGATGATCAAAATAAGTCTTCGGTAAACTTTTATTTATTGCTTGATTAAGGTAGTTTTTCACTAAATTTTTATCTGGCAGTGAGTTAAACTGAGCTGAACTGTCGACTTGATGACTCAAACTAGTTACTACAGACTGGTATAAACCACTGGTATTAATCCACTTTTCTAATTGATTTGGAGTATTAAAATTAGTCGCAAAAAACCAAGAAAAAGGTAGTAACAAAAATGAAATAATTAAAATAAGGGTTATAAAATAAATCAGAATTTTTTTTATGAAGATCATATTTCTATCATAACCTGATTTGTTTTTTTGATATAATAAATCCCTAGATGAATGATTTGTTTACAAAAATAATTAACGGTGAGATTCCAGCTTTTAAAATTTATCAGGATGAATTAGTGACTGCTTTTTTAGATCTTCACCCCATTAATAAAGGTCATACTTTAGTGGTTCCCAATCAAAAAGTCTTAAAATTACAAGAATTAGATGAATTAACCTACCTTCATTTAATGAAAGTCGTTCGAATAATATCATTAAAAATTGAGACTGTTTTCCAACCACCAAGAGTTGCTATTGTAGTTGAGGGCTTTGAAATACCTCATGCCCATGTACATATTTTCCCAGCGTTCAAACCAGCTGACCTACATAAAGCAGCTGACCAGAAATTATCATTAAATCCTGATGAAATGACCGATATTCAACAAAATCTAACAATTAATAGCCTTTAATTACTAAAATCACTCTTTTTTACTTCAAAAATTAACTAATAATTGATATGATAAGGCTATGCATGGTGGTGATCTTAACATCAACGAATTAACGTTGGGTAAAAAACTTCAATTAGCGCGGCAAAAAAAAGGCTTAACACAACAAGAACTCTGTTCTCAAGCTAATTTAAGTTATTCAACTCTTACAAAGATAGAAAGAGGTGCTATTAAAGCGCCATCAATTTTTACTATAAAAGCCATCGCCGATGTTCTAGGAATAGAGTTAGACAGCTTATTTATCACCGTTGAGCACAAACAATTCAAAACAAGCGCAAGTGGTATTAATTTTGTTTATTTTGACGTAAATGGCTGTTTAGTCAAATTTTATGAACATGCTTTTATGCTACTAGCTAATGATTTTATGGTCTCACCAGACATTATTGAGACTTTTTTCTGGCGCTACAATGATTTATGTTGTAACGGTACAATCACACTAGATGAGTTTAACCAAAAACTGGCTGATCTACTTCATCAAGACTCAATCGATTGGAGTGATTATTATCTAAAAGCCGTAGCAAAAGTTGATAGTATGCAACAAACACTGCTTAAGATTGCAGATAATTATCATGTTGGCTTATTGACAAACAGTATGCCCGGTTTATTAGATAAAATGCTGGCAAATAACATCATACCAAATATTAACTACGATGTTATTATCGACTCATCAAAAGTTAAACTAATCAAACCAGAAGCTAAAATTTTTCAATTAGCTTCCGAAAAAGCTAATTTTAATCATCAGCAAATTTTATTAATTGATGACACAAAGCCAAATCTAGTAGCCGCCCAACAATCCGGCTGGAAAGTTGAATGGTTTGACTACACCGATCCGATCGCATCAATCGAATTAATCGATAAAACCCTGTTTTAATTTCTAGAGAACCGCGTAATTTCTTGTTTTAAATCTTCCCTTTTACTTAATAATTCTTGGAGCTGTGATTTAGTTTGATCAACCAGTTGTCTGGGAGCTTTACTAATATAATTAGCATTATCTAAACGGCTTTGTAATTTTTCTATATCTTGTTGATATTGATCGAATTGATTTTTAAGACTAACTAAGTGTTTTTTTATTGAAGCTGGATCAATGTCCAACCAACAATCAAATTTAGTATTAATTAAACGCCAACCTTCCCCATCGTCAACTTCAACGCAATCTTTTAATTTAGCTAGCCGTTTAATAATTGGATTAAGCTCGTTAATTATGGCGGATTTTTTGTAATACATGGTTACACCCTGTGAATCGGTTTTCTGTAACACTTCCCTAGCCTCAATAATTAAACTTCTAACCTGGTTAAACTGTTTGGCATCAGCTAAATAATCTTGATTAATCTTAATAGGTTCAAAAACCTGTTGAGCTAATAAACCCTGATTTTCAAATAATACTTGCCAAATTGATTCTGAAACAAATGGCATAAACGGATGAATGAGCTTTAAAATAATTCTTAAAGAATCTTTTAAAAGAGCTTGATTTAAATTTAATTTGGCTGTTTCAATATACCAGTCAGCATAATCATTCCAAACAAATTTATAAATCAAATCATAGGCCTCAGCAAACCTATAATGATCTAAGTAATCTAAAACCGTGGTTTGAACCTGATTTAATCGAACTACCAACCATCGATCAACCAGATTTTTAGTTTTAAATTGATGGTCGGGTTGAATAGTATCATCAGATACATTTTCAATAAATCGACTAATATTCCATAATTTATTACAAAAATTGCGACTTGACCTAACTCTTTCTTCAGAATAAATTAAATCATTACCTGGACTAACTCCCATGATAATACCCATTCTTAAGGCGTCCGCTCCGTATTGCTTGACAACATCCAGTGGATCAACCAAAGATTCGGGTCGAGATTTTGACATTTTTTTACCGTCAGATGATCGAACTAAACCATGCAAATAAACAGATTTAAAAGGTACTTGACCAGTCATGAAAGTAGTAGCTAAAATCATACGAGCTACCCAGAAAAAAATTATGTCCCAACCGGTTACTAAAATACTAGTCGGATGATAAGTTATAAAATCTTGACTTTTATTTAATAAATCTTGAAAATCAAGTTGGTAGTTTTCCGCTAGCGCTGGATCAATTAAAGTCGAAAAAGTCCACAGGGCTGAACTAAACCAAGTATCGAGAGTATCAGGATCTTGTTGCCATTCATTATAGCCTTCCCTATCATCAATTGGTGGTTGTAAACCAACATAAATTTCTTGTTTTTGATCCATATCGGTTCGATACCAAACAGGAATTCGATGCCCCCACCAAATCTGTCTAGAAATACACCAATCCCTCAAGTTATCAACCCAGTTAAAATAAGTTTTTTCGAAACGCTTTGGTATAATATCAATCTCATGGTCTCTGACAACGGTTTGTAAAACTTCTTTAAACGATAAAAGTTGATGATGCCAATCAATCACTTTTTTATTTACATCAACAAACCACTGTAATCGAATCTGGGGTTCGATTACAGCATCACTCCTAGAATTAACAGCAACTTGGTGCTTATAATTTTTATCTTCTCTGATAATCAACTTTTTACTTCTTAGTTTTTCGATAATTTTTGGTCTAGCCTGGGCAATCGTCTGACCAGCAAATTCAGCGGCAATTGGTAATAACTTACCGTGGAAATCAATCACCTGCTCATAAGTTAAATCATGTCTTTTGGCTATCTCATAATCAATTAAACTGTGCCACGGTGTTATAGTCATGACACCACTGCCAAAATTTAGATCAACTGCTTCATCTTTAATAATGGTTAATCTAGTTTGACCATTGATCCAATCAACTTCTATTACCTGACCTTCTCGATAATCTTTATAACGTTGATCTTTGGGATTGATCACAATGTATTTATCGCCAAATTTAGTCTCAGGTCGAACAGTTGCAATTTCAAAAGGACCTAATTGTAAATAATAAAGGGTGGCTTGCTCTTCCCTGTAAGTAACTTCGTCATCAGAGACAGTTGTTTCTAAAACTGGATCCCAGTTAACGATTCGATCTCCCCTATAAATCAATTCTTTTTGATACATCGCTAAAAAAGTTTCATTAACAACTCTCACCGAAGTATCCTCAAGTGTATAGCGTAGGCGAGTCCAATCTGGTCCAGCCCCAATCGATCTCATTTGATTTAACATGTTACCTCGGCTGTTAGCAACAAATTCTTGAGTACGCTCTAAAAAAGCTTGTCGGCCGATATCATGCTTACTCAAACCTTCCGTAGATAGCTGTTTTTCAATTAAGGCGTTAACAGCTAAAGCAGCATGATCAGTGCCTGGTAGCCACAATACATCTTTATTATTTAAACGGTTATAACGAGCTAAAATATCCTGGATAGTTAAAAATAAAACATGGTGAACACCTAGAGTACCAGTTTCATTTGGTGGCGGCATAATCATTGAAAATCGTTCTTTTTTAATTTCTGGCTTAGCTTTAAAAACTAAATTTTTTTCCCAAAGAGCGTAAATCAAAGGTTCAAATTGGTTGGCGTTATAATTTTTATCTAATTTCATTTTCTTAATTTTACAATATTAAAACTCAGTTTACATCTTTAAGTTCGGTAATACATCTATTTGATAAGGATCAACTGGCTGTAAATTATTTTTTATTTGATAAAAACCTCTGGCCGCAATCATGGCTCCATTATCAGTACAAAGTTTTATATCTGGGTAAAATAACTGCTTAGCTGGAATTATTTCCAATAGTTGTCGACGTAATTCTTGATTGGCCGCCACTCCACCAGCCAGTAAAATTGATTTTGGTTGGAAATCGTTATAGGCCATTTTTACTTTGTTGACAACCGTTTTAACAACAACATACTGAAAACTAGCAGCAATATTAGCCTTTTGAGTCTTATTTAAGTACTTTTTAAGCTCAAAAGAAGGGAAGTTGTAATCTTTTCCAATTTCTTTTTGAGCTAGTCTTAAAACGGCTGTTTTAGGGCCAGAAAACGAAAAATCATATTTATTATCTAACCGAGCTTCTGGTAACTGATAAAAATAAGGGTCACCCTCTTCTGCTAAACGAGCAATTTGTGGGCCGCCAGGGTAGGGTAAACCAATAATTTTAGCTACTTTATCAAAAACTTCTCCGATAGCATCATCAAGAGTTTTGCCTAAGAGCTGGTAATTTAAATCATCGTAAAATATTGCCAGTTGACTGTGACCTCCTGAAACTATAATGGCCAATAAAGGAAATTCTGTCTGATTTGAATTAAAAATATAACTACTTAATGGGCTAGTTTTAATCATGTTGGCATAAACATGGCCAATAACATGATTAACCGAATAAAGTGGTTTATCTTTAATAATAGCCAGAGTAGCCGCTGTTATAACACCAACCAGCAAACTACCCCCAAGACCTGCTCCTTGAGTTACGGCTATTGCATCAACATCTGACCAATTAAACTTAGCCTCTTCTAGAGCTGCTTCAATAACCGTTTCAATCACCTCTAGGTGACTTCTGGCAGCAATTTCAGGTACAACACCACCAAATTGAGCATGTAAATTCATACTACTAAAAACTTGGTTACTTAATAAATCCGTACCATCTTTAACAATTGAAGCGGCAGTTTCATCACAACTAGTTTCGATACCTAATACATTCATTGCTAATTAGTATACTGAAAAATCATTATTTAATCTTTTTCTTTCCACTTAATCACTTAGAGAGTGGTGTTTAAACTATCTATTTTTTAATTAGTTCTAGTATACTTAACATTATCATGAATATACGAACCCTAATTAAAAAAATCATTCCCGCAAAAATTTTTTGGCAAATTGAGCCAACCGGACATTTAGTTGAAGCTTTTTTAACAAACTTAATCTATGGTTTTCCATTAAGAAACTTAAAAGTAATAGGTGTTACTGGAACTAACGGAAAAACAACTACAACCCTACTAATTCATCAAATGCTTAATGAAGCTGGATTTAAAGTTGGCTTTATGAGCACGATAGGTTATGGCTATAAAGACGAATTTATCAATCAAGAACATCATATGACCAGTGTCTCAACTAAAGAAATGATCCAAAGAATTAATAAAATGAAAAAGCAGGGTATAGAATGGTTGGTTCTGGAAACAACCTCACACGCTTTAGCTCAGCATCGAGTTTACGGTGTTCCATATTCAATAGCTGTTTTTACCAATTTAACTCATGAACATTTAGCCTATCATCACACCTTCGAAAGATATCGACAAGCTAAAGTTAAACTATTCTCTCAAACCAACTCCAATAAAAGAGGTCTTCAGGTTGGTATTACCAATCAAGATGACCCTAATAGCCCTTATTTCACAAGAAAAATCAAACATAACTTAAGTTATGGTATTGAATCAGGTGATCTTAAGGCCACAAAAATTAATTTAGGCCAAAATTCAGTTCAATTCGAAACACAATATAAAAACCAAATCTATAAAATAAAATGTAACATCCCTGGTTCGTTTAATGTCTATAATTCTCTGGCTGCAACGGCAGTTGGTATTGTTTTAAAGCTTCAACCCCAACAAATAGAGCAGGGGATTGATCGGTTAAAATTTGTTGAAGGGCGAATGAATAGAATTGACCAGAATCAAAAATTTACCGTCATAGTTGATTATGCTCACTCACCAGACAGTTTTGAAAAATTATTTAAAGATATCAAACCAACCGTTAAGGGTAAGTTAATTGTTCTATTTGGCTCTCTGGGTGGAGGAGATAAAAAGAAAAGACCTCTTCAAGGACAATTGGCGGGTCAATTTGCTGATTATATTTATCTGTGCGAAGAAGATGATCGTTCTGAAAATCCAGAACAAATTATGAACGACATTGTTGAAGGTGTTAGAAAAACCGGCAAAAAACTTAACCAAGATTATTTCCTAATCCATGACCGTCCCACAGCAATCAAAACAGCTCTACAAAAAGCATCGTCAAATGATGATGTAGTACTGCTACTAGGCAAGGGACATGAAAAAACTATTGAACACGCTGACGGCGAACACCCTTGGAATGAAACCGAAGTCACCATTCAAGCTCTTAACGAACTAGGCTATAAAAAATAATCTAATCTTTAATTGTATTTCTAGACATATAGCCGGTATACCAACTATAATCACGTCCAAAGAACTTGGCTATTAATTCTATGCCTAGTTCAGCGGTTTTATTATCAATGTCTTGAAGTGGATTATATTCAACCACATCAACCCCAGCCACCTGACAACGTTGCCCAATATATTGGGCAATAACCGCCATTTCTCGATAAGTTAACCCCTTAGCATTTGGCATACCAGCACCTGGGGCATAAATCTGATCAATACAATCTAAATCTAAGCTAATCCAAATATGTCCAACCCGACTAATCAAATCATCAATTTTTTTAAAAAGTGGGGCTAAACCTTGACTTAATAAATCAAACAACATAAAAGTATCGAGCTTGGCTTTTTTTATTAAGTCTAATTCAGCTTGATCCCAATCACTACCACCAATATGTAAAAAATTGGTTGTTTGTAATTTTTTTCCTGGACGAAATACATTAATTAAAGATTGGTCACCAAAACCTAATAAAGAAGCAACATGCATACCGTGAATGTTACCACTTAAACTAGTTTGACTTGTATTCATATCACCATGAGCATCAAAATAAATTAACCCTAGATCTTGTTTAAAACTCACCGAGGCACCAGCTACCAATCCTAAAGTCATTGAATGATCTCCACCGATAGCAATCATTCTGTTGCCTTTATTAATCGCTGCGTTAGTTTTTTGAGCAACCTCTTCGTTGACCCTAATTACTTCGTCAACATATTTTAATCGACTATCGCCCACTTTTAATTCGTGTCTAGGATTAACGAAGACGTTACCCAGATCTTGAATTTTTAAACCAGTAGACTCGAGTTTCTCAACAATCCCTTGATATCTAAAGGCCTGAGGCCCAATGTCTACACCAAGGTTTTCGGCACCCAAATCAATTGGGATACCCAATAAACTAATATTCATATTCATCTAGATATTTTAACACGACTAAAGTCTTGACAAAACTTTTAGCACTTGTGTATTATGAGTGCTAGGACATTAGCACTCTCTATGTTACAGTGCTAATGATTAATAAAAATAGGAGGAATCATGACAACACCATTACAACCATTGGCCGACAATATTGTAGCTCAAATCGAGGAAGCACAGAACAAAACTGCTAGTGGATTATATTTACCAGAACAAGCTACTGAAAAGCCCAAAACAGCAAAAGTTCTTAATGTTGGTAAAGAAGTTAAAAATATAAAACCAAACGATCGAATTGTTTATAAAAGTTACAGTGCCACTGAAATTAAAATCGACAACCAAGACTACGTCATCGTAAAAGAAGAAGACGTCTTGGCAACAGTCAAATAATTAAAGTTATTAAAAGGAGATAAACATGGCTAAAAAAATTTTTTATGATGAAGAGGCTCGACGAAAAGTCTTAGCTGGAGCCGAAATACTATATAACGCCGTTAAGACTACTATGGGACCAAAGGGTCGTAATGTAGTTATTTCTAAATCTTACGGTAGTCCGACTATTACTCATGATGGTGTTACGGTCGCCAAAGGGGTTGAATTACCCGATGTAGATGATGAAACTTTGGGTTATAAAGTTGGAGCTGAACTAATTAAACAAGCTGCCTCAAAAATGAATGATGTAGCCGGTGATGGAACTACTACCGTAACTGTTTTAACCTATCATTTATTAAATGAAGCTAATAAATTAATTGCAGCTGGCCACAATCCAATGTTATTACGAAAAGGTTTAGAAAACGCTGCTAACGATGTTATTAAAGAATTATCTAATATGACTGAAGATATCCATAGTAAAAAATCTAGGGTAGCAGAAGTAGCTACTATTTCAGCTGGCGATGAAGAAATTGGTAATTTGATTGCCGATGTAATCGAAAAAGTAGGCAAGGATGGTGTAGTAACGGTTGAAGAAGGCCAGGGCCTATTATTAGAATCAGAAGTTGTTGAAGGTTTTACTTTCGATAGAGGTTTTGTCAGTCCTTATATGATTACTGATACAGCTAGAATGGAAGCTGTTTATGACAAACCAGCTGTTGTAATTACTGATAAAAAAATATCTAACATCCAAGAATTCTTACCTCTACTGGAAAAATTAGCGGCTGCGGGTAAAAAAGATTTAGTCTTAATAGCTGAAGAAGTTGAAGGTGAAGCTCTTGGTACTTTAATTTTAAACCGATTAAAGGGTGTCTTCAATACTGTAGCTATTAAAGCACCAGCTTTTGGGGATCGACGAAAAGATATTCTTAACGACATAGCCATTTTAACTGGTGCAGAAGTTATTTCCGAAGACAAAAGCATGTCTTTTGATAACGTTGATTTAGACGTTGTTGGAAGTGCTCGAAAAGTTATTGTCGACAAAGATAACACAACAATTGTTGAAGGTGGTGGTAATTCAATTGAAGTCGACGCTAGAGTTAAACAAATTAACGCACAAATAGATCAATCTACGAGCGAATATGATCGTGAAAACCTCGAAAAAAGACGGGCTTCACTAAGTGGTAAAGTAGCTGTTATTAAGGTTGGTGGAGCTACAGAAACTGAGATAGAAGAGAAAAAATTTCGAGTTGATGATGCTGTCGCTGCCGTTAAAGCTGCTCTTGAAGAAGGAATTGTTGCTGGTGGTGGTGTCACTTTAATTAACTTAGCCAACAAAATCGAAGTCAAGGGTAATGATTCTGTTTCGGCTGGATCACAAATCCTTAAAAACGCTCTCGAACAACCTTTCAGAATATTGTTACAAAACGCTGGCCTCAATCCAGACGAATGGTTGCCTCAAATTAAAACCGCTAAAGCAGGTTTTGGTATTGATGTTAACAATCCAATCAAATTAGTTGATCTAAAATCTGTTGGGGTAATTGATCCGACCAGAGTAACTAAAGAAGCCCTACAAAATGCTATTTCTATTGCTGCTACTACTGCAACAATGGGTGCTTTAGTAGTAGATATTCCAAAAGAAGAAGCTACTAGTCCATCACCAGATATGGGTGGCATGGGTGGCATGATGTAAAAGAACTTCAGTAATTAAGTTCTTAATTATAAACACTACTCTCTTATGGGTAGTGTTTATTTATAATAATCTTGCATAACTTTAAACTTCATGCTATAATAACGCCATGGAAAATTTTAATACACTTTTAACTCCCCATCAACAACTAGAAACAAGTACTGTCACAAAGGAACCTTGCAATTATAATCAGGTCCCGAGAACTTTTCGTTCCCAGGATCATTTAACTGCCAAAGAAACATCTGATAAATACATTGAAGAGTCTGTTTTAGATTATCAAAAGGTTCATGAACTTCGTCAAGAACTGGCTCAACGTCAAACACTTCAAGATTCTTTAGATCCAAATCAGAAAAAATTTGTCATCGATGAAGATAAAATAATTGAAGAATACTTAAAACCATTTAATGATAAATTCTCTTCTAATGAAGAATTAACTGGTAAGGTTCAACAAGCACTCAAAAGTCGTTTATCGATAGACGATGAAACTTATAAAGATAAATATAGCCCCGTCAGCATATTTAAAAAACCGGAAGCTGTTAGTCAGAACCAATCAGTCACCGATAATGCAACCCCAGAACAAACTGTCAATTCTGAGCCAGACACTTCTTCTGAAGATAGTGAAATGGATCCAGATGAAGCTCTTGCAAAGGTCATAGCGAAAAGGAAAGAACGCGAAAACAATAATCCCGACAATGACGAAAACAATCCGAACACTGACGAAGACGAAGACGAACAAAAAACACAAGAATTAGCCGTTTGGATGCCTGAATTTTCACCTGAAGCTCAAACAGAACTAAACGAAGCTAGAACTAAATTTGCTAAGGCAACCGCCAAGATGAGATTTAAAAATTTCATGCTTGGAAGAGGTTCAAAAACAAGTGATCAAGCTCGGCTTGAATATGAAGCTATTCAAGACAAAATTATCGAAGAAGCAAAATTAAACGACGATCAAAAAATTAAATTTTTAGCTGAAGATAGAGAAAAATTTTATGAAGAGCTTGTTCAAGAAAAAGAAGCTTTACAACCCAAAAATAAAACTCTCAGAAAATTATATAATTGGCTAGGAACTCCTAATCCTGAAAAAAACAAAAATTCAGAAAAACTTAAAAGAGTGGCCGCTGTAGGTGCTTTGGCTTTAGTTGCTAGTGGTGCAATTTCTTTGGCATTACCCGCTATTTTTGGTGGTGTTGTAGCTGGAGGTATTAGTCTGGCAGCAACAAGAGGTGGTACTGAAGCTTTATTGAGTCGTAAGCTAAATGCCCAAAAAGATGCTATTTCCCAAAATCCAATTAATAACAGCACCTCTGGCGATTTGAACAAGACTAGATTCACAGAAGATATTCATCAAGAAAGCAAAGAAATAGCAAAAAGCAATCGTAAAAAAACAGCCATTAGTTTCTTGGGTGGTTTATTGGTCGGTTCAATATTTGCTTTCGGAGTAGATCATATTGCCCACGCTTTAACAGATAATTCTCATGTTGTCACCGGTGCCGGTGGCAATCATGCTAAGAATGTGGCGAATGTGGCTGGAAAAACTCGTGATGCACTATCTTCTTCTCACGACATTCCAACAATCAACACAAATGGCTCTCAATACCCTTGGGATTATTTTGCCAAAACTTTTGGAGCCGAAAAAGCCACACCAATGATAGAACAATTAGCTCAAAAACTTCGAGATAGCGGTTGGCAAGTCAATAGTTTTGAACACGGTATCAACAGTCTTGTCAGTCCAAACGGAAAAGTCTATAATACCACTCAAGGTATCGTATCTGCCTTATTGCAATAATTTAAAAATTAATATTAAGAAAGAGTTTATGGACAAAACAATCCTCAATCGTCTAGGCGTCAACGAAGACGATCAAAAAAAAATAAATGTTTTAAGAATTTTTAATCGCCTGTTTCTTCTCAAATTAGGACTAGCTATTGACGAAGATTTAACCGAACTACAAAGAAAAGAATTTAACTCACTTAATATTGATAACATTCAGACTATTACGGATTGGTATTTAGCCAACGTACCCAGCGGACAAGCAACCTACGATCTTGTTTTTAACCACACTATTGATGAAGTTAAAAATCAAATATTGAAAAGATAACTGCCTTTTATTAATTATGAAATTACACCGCGTACAAGAACAATCAGATTGGCACAACATACCAGATAATGATCTAAATTTTTTTCAAAAAGTTGCTAAAAAAACTCATGGTGTTTTAACTCCGGGTAATATTATTACGACTATAGGTCTAGGATTAGTGATTAGTGGTTGTAATGACTTAGATCAAAATCCCAATAAAACCTTAATTAAAGTTTCAGCTGGTCGAGTGGCTGATTATCTTGACGGTATCGTTGCCGATAAAACTCAAACCAAAAGTAAGATCGGTGAAGCTGCTGATGTAATGGCTGATAAAATTGCTACTCTAGCACTCTTAAAAAGTATTAACGATCACAAACTTTTATCAAGTTCCTTCTTAAAATTTCTTGTCGTGCAAAATTCAGCTAACAGCTCTCTTGGACTTTATTCAAAATTATCTCATCAAGAACTTCATTCGTCTAAAAATGGCAAGATTGCTACCGCTCTTCAAACTCCTGTTTTTGTGGCCTCAATCGCTAGTTTTGCCCTAGAAAAATCACATCCAGCTTATCAAAAAGAAGTCAAAAAGATCCAAAATCTATTAACTATACCAACTATTGTAATGTCTGCTTTGGCGACTTATGATTATTTAAATGGATAAAGTTAAAAAGTTAATTAAAAACCACCGTATTATTTTAATTATTTTAATTACATTTATTGTTTCTGTTAGTTTGACACATTTTATTGACCAAATTTATTATACTATCACTATCAACTCGATCAGCTCAAAAGAACAAAAATTTCAGACAGCCTACGCTCAAGTTGATCATGATTTTAAATTTGTCATAAACATTGACCAGAATCTAGTTAATTGTTACAAACTTCAAAGTTTAAATGATCTGGCTATTTGTCAACAACACAATAAGGTTTTACCCTAAAGTTCAAACCAATCTAAAACATAATCAATCATATTAAAAGATTCAGCACCAACTGGAAGAAATTGAGAAATAAAATCAACTACTTGATCCATGTAATCATCTTTAATAAAAACTGATACACTGGGTGCAAATCTCTGAAAGGGGATTAAAACTATAGCATAATGATGCTCATATTCCTTAATATAATAAGCTTGGTAATTAGAAAAATTAAACTGATGTTTACCAATTGCAATATGTCTTCTGTCTATGTAAAACTGAACCATTTTGGGTTTTCTAAAACTATAACCAACTAGAGCCAAAACACCTAAAACAAAGAATAAGATCGTAACATAATCATGACTTAATAAAAAAATTGTCAGTCCAATAATAAAAGTTGCTAAAAATATCCTTGAAAGCCACTTTAAATTCTTTTGTTTCACAGGAAACTCATAATCTTGCCAAGAAATAACTGTTTTTTCAGTTTTTTGACCGGTTTGATCAAATTGAGATGAATAATTTGATAAATTTTGTTCAGGATCACCCAATCCTTTGTATAAACCACCAATATTATTATTTTGCATACTTTTTTATCAACTTATCCTATAATAAAATCTATTATAAATGAAGTTGCAAAAAATAGATACTGCCAACAAACGTCAAAAATCTCCAAAGCAGGTGATTGTTTTTATTTTGTCATTTATTTTATTAATTGTCGTCATAAACACATTTTTTGTTAGAAATAGTCAGCAATTTGCAAATTTAGCCCATTCTTTTTTAAATTTAAAACTATACTTTCTTCATCCAATTGGTAATCAAACCCAAAACCCTGTTTATTATAAAGGTAAAGAGTTCTTTGATGACGGTCCTTTGCCAGCTATTATCTTAATGCCCTTTGAAGCACTGTTTAAATTATTTCATTTATTTTTTTATCAAGGTTATTTACAGTGGATATTAATAATATTAACCCTCAATATTATTTACAAAATTGCTCATTTAATTGGCTTTAAAAAGCACGATGCTTTATTGTTAGCTTTCACTTTTATTCTAGGCAGTGTCTATATTGGTGTCGCCATCAACTCTTCCAGTTGGTATTTTGCTCAAGTTATTACAACTTATTTAGTGTTTTTAATTATTTATGAATATTTAACCGTAAAAAGGTGGTGGCTACTAGGTATTTTGTCGGCCTTTGTTCTATTAAGTCGAGTTTCAGCCTTTGCAATTGTATTTCTATTAATTTTAGACATCCTGTTTAATCGCTCGTCTATCAAAGCTAAACTCACCAATATGATTAAACTAGGTTTTCCGGTTTTATTAGCCGGTATTTTAATTGGTTTATATAACTACTTACGATTTGGTGATCCTTTAAATGGAGGCTATCTTTATCAAGCTATTGATCAAACCGCTAGATATTCTAGATCTAAAGGTTTATTTAGCGTTAAACACATTCCTTTTAATTTTTATCACCTTGTTTTTGGTACGCCTATTATTAACACGCCTAACAGCAATAACTGGATAGCCAATTTTCCTTATTTTGAAAATAATCCACTGGGATTAAGTATTTTTATTACCTCGCCTTATTTAATATTTTTATTTTATCAAAGTCGAAAAATATTTTATCAAAAAGATATCATTTTTCTATTAATCTCAGCCTTAGTTGGGTTAATAATAGTTTTAACTTATTTTGGTGTTGGAACATATCAATTTGGTTACAGATACTCTTTAGATTTTTTACCAGAAATTTTTACAGTTTTCATGTTAATTTATTATAAAACTAAACAATCATTAAGTTTTGGGATGAAATTCTTGTTTTTACTAACCATAGCTTTTAATTTTTATTTAATCTTAAGTTTTATTTAAAAATAAAATTAATTCTCTATAAAAAATTACCAATACAAAGTCTTTGATAGTTTTATTGTTCATAAGAACGTAGCAATATTGAAATTAAAAACAAATTCTAAAATCAGGAAATGGCGGAGAGAGAGGGATTCGAACCCTCGCGGGGAATCTCTTCCCCCTATCGCGTTAGCAATGCGACCCCTTCAGCCTCTTGGGTACCTCTCCATAACTTGGCGGAAGGGGAGGGATTCGAACCCTCGGTAACATTGCTGCTACACTGGTTTTCAAGACCAGCTCCATCGACCGCTCGGACACCCTTCCTAACAGAGTTAAATTATACCAAGAAAATTTAAATAACAAAAACGAATCAGTCGGTTATGTTGTATTTATTATGTTGTAAATATAGCTTAAGTATCTTGCTAACAGTTATTTATTCAATATATAATACTAGTTAAGACAAAAACAAAAAAATATTATTTAATTTTTTTGGAGGGGATATGGCAAGAAAAAATCGCAATGACGATTTAATGCTTGAAGAGGACGAATTAACAGCAGCATTTTTAGGTGACGATGGTCCTGACGATTTAGTCGTCGAAGAAGAAACACAATTACAACAAAATCAACCAACTCAAGACGAATGGGATGATGAAGATGTTGTTCCTGGTCAATTAGCTGTTGACGTTTACGAAACAAGAGAGAAATTAATTGTTAAAGCTCGAACAGCTGGTGTTAATCGCAATGAGTTAGATGTTAGTATTGCTGATAATCAGTTAACAATTCGTGGTACTCTTAGCGCCGGCGTTGAAGAGGGTGTTGAAAATTATTTTCTTCAAGAATGTTACTGGGGTGAATTCTCTAGAACAATCGCTTTACCAGTACCTGTTAAAGAAGATGAGGTTGAAGCTAACCTTAAAGATGGTGTTTTAACTATTAGCTTTACTAAAGTTAAACAAGACACTATTAAGAAAATAGAAGTTTTATAAAACCAAAACTAAAATTTAAGATATAAAAAAACTCCCAAATTGGGAGTTTTTTTAATGTTGAATAAAATACTTTAAGCAGCACTAATGACGTAATGAACGATGATCTGAGCTACCACAACAATTACTAGCCCGACAATTGCATAAACTAAGGTATTTTTAGCACCACTAACTTTTTCACCAGCTCCACCTGAAGTAATATAACGAAAACCAGAATAAATAATCATGATGACGGCAATTATACCAACTATAATGGTAAAGATATTAACTACCTTGGTAGCTAAACTTTGTATGCTAGGTGAAAGACCATTTGATGAGGAAGCTCCACAACTACCTGATGTACTTCCAGTAGCATTATTAACTCCCTGACACAAACTATTAGTAATTGAGTTACTTGAAGAAGCCGCAAAAGCTGAAGTTGCTAAAGCAGGCACAAAAGTTGGACTAATCATAGTCAGAGTCATTACTGCCAAAATGCTAATTTTTTTAATTTTTGATAACATAGAAACCTTTCTTTATATTTATTAATTTTATACTACACTTTGGGTAAAAAAATCAAATTTTAATCTTATTTTCCTGCTGTGTTGATAACAAAATGAACAATTACTTGAGCGATAACAATAATTATTAAACCAACTATAGCTCCGATCAAAGTATTTTTAGCGGAATTAACTTTATTGCTATCACCACCAGAAGTTATATACCTATAACCAGAATAAATGATTAAAACCAAAATTATAACACCAGCTACATAAGTTAAAATATTAACCACATTAGCAACAGCTGAATTTGACGAACCAACTATTCTATTACCCTTACAGCTATTGCCAAGCTCATTAGCCCCTTGAAGAGCATAGTTACTAGAGCTATTCGACGTACTACAACTAATCAAATTAATAGAACTAAAGCTTAAAAAATTTATTGCAGCAAAACTAACAAATATTAAAATTATTTTCTTCATTATTTTATATTACTTATAACTACATTAATAATAATCTTAGCTACAACAATTACAGCCAAACCGATTAAAGAAAAAATTATTCCGTTTTTAGCGGAATTAACTTTATTGCTATCACCAGCCGCCCAAGCGTATCTAATAGCAGAAATTATAATCATAATTACAGCCAAAACACCAGCGGCTTCAATTAGAATATTAACAATATCGGCTATTCTTAAACTTACTGGGTTACTTGAAGTATTAGTGGTCTTAGTGCTACAGATTGCTGAAGACGAACCGCCTTGTGTACAATCTTGACTAAGATTAAAACCATTACCACTAGCCATAGAAATACCAGGCAAGGTAATTAAAGCTAAACATAAAACTGCCATACTGTATAAAATTATTTTCTTCATTATTTAAGTTTTATTAATTACAAAAGCTACCATTGCTTCCGCTAGAATAGCCACAGCTAACCCTATTAACGAATACAAAATACCGTTTTTTGCTTTATTAACTTTTTGCGGATCACCATTAGAAACAATATAACTAATTCCAGAAATTACTATAGAAAGGGCAGCCAGAGAACCTAAAACAGCAAACACTATCTGAAGAATAGTGTTTAGCTCAGAACCAGTAGCTAAACCACCTTTTTGTGCTCCGGGTAAACTACTAAAGTTAGCTCCGGCTAAATATAAAACTTTTCTAAAAATTATATCTTTCATTTTTTAACCTAAACTATGCCCAATATATGTTACAAAAACTATAGCTGAAATAGCAATAACTAGACCAATTAAAGCGAATAAAATACTTTGACGTGCCTTATTGGCTTTTTCTGGATTTCCTTGACTGGTCACATATTCAAATCCAGCATAAATTATATAAACAACTGCCACAACCCCGGAAACTCTTAAAAGATCATCAATAATCGCCATAACCACCAAAACAATAGAATTACCCTGAGCGCCACAATGAGTGTTGTTAGAACTATTGGGAAAAACATTAAAACAAACATTGCAGTTATTATTTGCAGTTTGATAGGTATTTAAGAATTCATACCATGGTTCTAGTCCAAAAAATGAAGATTTGCAACTAGAAGCAGCCGCATCTAATCTAACGCCACTTTGATAAACTGAAACAGTCGTATTTTGAGAAACTAAAGTTTGAGAAACAAAGAAAAGTATAAATATACTCACCATTAAAAGTCGGAAAAAACCAAGTTGTTTCATTTGTTTAATAATCCTCCTGGAATTATAAACTGCAAAAATGAATAAAGAAAAATATAGGCTAAAAGCGCTAATAAGGTATTGATTATTCTACCTTTAGCCTTAGCAGTTTTTTGCGGATCTCCTCCCGAAGAAGAATACATAATCCCAGCAACAATAATTGAAGCCATGGCTACCAAAACAACTAGACCTGATAAAAGATTGATAGCCGGATTAATGTATGAAGTAAATAAGTGACAGCCTTTTCCTGATTCAGTACAAGAAGACGGTGGTTTTGTAGAAGATGGTGAGTTTGCAGGTGTTGTTAAACAATCTTGAGTATTTGAAGTATAACAACTAGCACAATTTCCGTTATTTAAACCACATGTTGAAGTAGGAGAAGTATTTGAACTTAACAAAACATAACTATTATTAAAGCTTCGGCTAAAACTAAAAATCAAGATTAAAGCTATGAAGATAAAGACACTAAAATGTGAAATTTTTTTTATGAAGCTTTTTTGTTCTAACATTTTTTAAAAAATAAATTAATTATTAAGACAAATATAACACATTATGCTATGATTATCTAAAAAGAATAAAAATGAAAAAAGTTACTGCAACCATATTTTTTATATTAGTATTATTAATTAGTGCCAGTCCCATAATGTCATTGAGCGCTTTAGCTGCTTCTCAATTCACTGGTACTATAACTTTTATCAATCATAACGAATTAACCGTAAATGTGCCCAGTAATTCTACTATAAGTAGTTATATAGCGAACGGCACGTATACTTCTAAACATAATAGTACACTTAATTATTATTCATCAAATAATTCGGGTAGCTGTTATGGCCAAACACATATTGCTGGTCAATTTTCTTTAAATAGTTGGTATATATATTACTACGAAGTCGGTTCAACCAACACGAGTTCAAAGAATTATGGAACTAGCAATTGTGTTCAACATAAACTTTCAATAAGTAATTTTCAAAAAAGTCAAAACTTTAATATTTTCTTTAAATTTGTTAATGGTGGTCAAATATCCGCTACCAACAATACACATGTTTTCAATATAACTTCTAATAAAAATGGTCAAGCTACTTTTAGCTATAATGATAGTGGATGTACCTCAACTTTTACCACTAATTCTTACACCAATACTTCTCCTTCTAATACCAGTCTTTTGGATGGTCGGGCCGCACCAACCAATAACCCAGCAGCCAACAACATAGCAATTACATCAGGCCAATTGACTATTTCAACACCAACTAAAGGTAAGAGTGGTACTGGGTCTCAGACATCTCTGCGCAATGGTGGAGGACCAGCATCCA
>DAIDMV010000009.1:0-18017 GCA_027448765.1 bacterium
TGGTTACTTCTGGGATAGGAATGTTACTATTCAGCGTCAGAGAGACAAACTAGTTAAATATCTGGACTACTACAATACTAAACGTGTACACTTGAAGTTACAGTACAGAACCCCACTTCAAATGTTGCAAAGCTCCTGAGTTTTATACGTGTAATTATCGAAAAAGTTGATTTATCTGCTTATTTTTTTTAATATATAAACATAAACATTATAAAAAAAATAAAAAAGGAGGCAATTTGAAAACTCTAATTGGTATTAATGGTTTTGGACGAATAGGACGTAATGCTTTTAAAATAGCTTTTGAAAGAAACGACGTTACAATCGTAGCAATTAATGATTTAACGGATACAAAAACGCTGGCTCATCTGTTGAAACATGATAGTAATTATGGTAATTATCAGTATGAGGTCGGCTATGATGATGAAAATATTATTGTCAATGATCAAAAAATTCGTGTATTAGCCGAAATGGACCCAAGTCATTTGCCATGGCGAGATTTAGGTGTTGATGTTGTTATAGAGTCAACTGGTTTTTTTGTTGATCCTTCTAAAGCTAGAGCTCACATAGATGCCGGTGCTAAAAGAGTTGTTATCTCAGCACCAGCCAAAGGAGATGGAGCAGATACTATCGTCTTGGGGGTTAACGATGATAGTTTAAACAATTCCACTGAAGTTATTTCAAATGCTTCTTGTACTACTAATTGTATTACGCCAGTTGCAGCAGTTATTGAGGCTAATTTTGGCATAGATAAAGCTATGATGACTACTGTTCACAGTTATACGGCTTCACAAAAACTTCAGGATGCTCCAGCTAAAGATCTTAGAGAAGCCAGAAGTGCCGCTGAAAATATTGTTCCCACAACGACAGGTGCTTCTATTGCTGCCGCTAAAGCTTTACCTGCTCTTGAAGGTATTTTTGGTGGTTTAAGTGTTCGAGTGCCCACCCCAGTTGTTTCTTTAAGCGACTTAGTTATTTTAACTAAAAGAAATGTCACCATAGATGAGGTCAATGATGCTTTTAAAAAGGCAGCCAGTGAACCATTCTATCAAGGTATTTTAGCTGTAACTGACGAGGAATTAGTTAGTTCAGATTTTATTGGTAATTCGCATTCAGCTATTGTTGATCTTAGATTAACTAATGTGGTTGGTGGAAACTTAATCAAAGTCATAGCTTGGTATGATAATGAATGGGGTTATTCTAATCGATTGGTTGAAGTTACGGCTGATATTGGTCGCATTTTGCATCAAAACGAACAACATGATCACGAATAAACTATGATGATTTTTTTGGGCTCTGACCACCGAGGTTTTGATTTAAAAAAAGACATTGCCATGTATCTAAAATCTAAAAATGTACAATTTTTAGATGAAGGTAACCAGCATTTAAATACCAATGATGATTTTCCACAGTTTGCTGCACGTGTTGTTAATCAGTTATTGGCTTCTAATAATTTAGATCCACGAGGTATTTTAATTTGTGGCAGTGGACAAGGTATGTGCATGGCAGCAAATCGTTTTAAGGGAATAAGAGCTAGTCTTTGTTCGTCTATTGACCAAGCTAGAAGTGTTAGAAATGACGATGATTCTAATGTACTGTGTTTAGCAGCTGATGAAGTCGATTTAGATGAAGCCAAAAGAATTATTGATGTTTGGTTGATGACACCTTTTGCAGCTGCTCCACGATATATCCGACGATTGAGTGAATTAGATCAATTAGGATAATTCAATGGCAATTATTTGTCCTACAATTACGGCCTATAATCTCAAGGATTATTTTAATCAATTGACAGATAGTCTTCGTTTATCTAAACGTATTCATCTAGACGTTATGGATAATAATTTTACAACTGTAGAGTCTTTTTCTTTAAATGATTTAGATCAATTTCCGAGACAATGCCAAATAGATTTACATATGATGGTTAAAAAACCATTTGATTATTTATCAAAAATCATACAACTAAAACCTTATTCTGTCATCATTCATAATGAATCTGAAGTTGATCATATGTATTTCTCGGCTATCCTTCATCAGCATGATATTTTTTCTGGATTGGCTTTTTTACAGGAAACGCCAATTGAATATGGGTATCAGATTATGAATAGCTTTGATCAAGTTATGATTTTTGCTGGTCAATTAGGTGGACACAGCAATCAAACTGACCTTAGTTTATTAAGTAAAATTCAAAAAGCGTTAATCCAGCATCCTGATGTTGAAATTGCCTGGGATGGTGGAATAAATGATACTAACGTCTTAGATTTGGTTAATGGCGGTGTTAATATTTTAAATGTTGGTTCTTTTATAAGTTCTTCTAGTCAGCCACAAATTGCTTATGATAAACTAAAGGTAATGATAGGATGAAAATGCAAGATTATTCAATTCATGAATTAGAATTAATTTCTAATGAAATTAGACAAGATATTATTAAGATGTTAGAACATGCTGGTAGTGGGCATAGTGCTGGTCCGTTAGGCGAGGTAGAAATTTATGTAGCCCTTTATTACATGATATTAAATCATAGACCTAGTCAACCTAATTGGTCGGAAAGAGATGTATTAATTCAAAGCAACGGTCATTGTGTGCCAGTTCGTTATGCAACTATGGCTCATGCTGGTTATTTTGATCGCCAAGAACTACAAACTCTCAGGCGTTTTGGTACGCGATTACAGGGTCATCCAGAACGAATGAGATTACCGGGCTTAGAGTCCACATCCGGACCACTAGGATGCGGTTTAAGTCAGGCGGCTGGCTTAGCGTTAGCCTTTAGATTAGATAATCAAGAAAAACGTCGGATTTATGTTGTTATGGGTGATGGTGAGCTAGATGAAGGTAATGTTTGGGAAGCGGCAATGTTTGTGCCGAGACACAAGATTAATAATTTGGTAGCTATAATTGACAGAAATAATATTCAAATTGATGGTCCAACCGAAGATGTGATGCCGTTAGAAGATTTAAAAGCTAAATGGTCGTCATTTGGTTGGCATGTTATTGAAGTTGACGGCAATAATTTAGAAGATTTGATCGATGCTTTTCATCTTTCACGAGCAATTATAGAAAAACCAACTGTTATAATCGCACACACTATTCCCGGTAAGGGTGTTGATTTTATGGAACAAGACTTTGCGTGGCACGGTAGTCCTCCAAACCACGAACAAGCTGTCAAGGCCTTACATGAACTGCGCACCCTAAAAGGAAAAATTACTAGTGAACACCTATAAAAAAGTTTTTTTATTACTTTTAAAGTTAATAATTTTAATAGTTAGTTTATCTTTTGTTTATTTTACTGGCCTGGTATTTTACCGCGATATGATTAGCTTTGAATCATGTTCGGTTAATAACACCGATTTAAGTATTCAGTCTTGCGGTAAAACTTCAATAGGTTTTGGCGACGTTATGATCTTTATTTTGTTTATATTAGCATTAACATTTTGTATTTCAGTTCTTTATTGGTTTATAATAAGTTTTAGAAAAAAAGGTCGTTATGGTAAAAGTTAATTTAGTCGAATATCAAAAAGGTTATCAGAAAGAACCAATCAGAAAAGGTTTTGGCCGAGGTTTATTAAAGTTAGGTCAGATGAACCAACAAGTAGTCGCTTGTTGCGCTGATTTAACCGAATCAACTCAAATGTTAGATTTTGCAAAAGCATTTCCAAATCGTTTTTTTGAAATTGGCGTAGCTGAACAAAACTTAGCCACGGTAGGTTCTGGATTAGCTGCAGGTGGTAAAATTCCATATATCTCAAGTTATGCTGCTTTTAGCCCTGGTAGGAATTATGAACAAATAAGAACCACAATTTGTTTAAATAACCGTCCAGTTAAAATTGTTGGATCTCATGCAGGTGTTAGTGTTGGACCAGACGGCGCTACGCATCAGATGTTAGAGGACATTATTTTAATGAGAGCTTTACCGAATATGGTGGTTATTTCACCTGGTGATAGTTTAGAAGCTGAAAAAGCTACTTTTCAAATGGCTAATGATAATAGACCTAATTATTTAAGATTAGCCCGCGAAGCTACTGCTATTTTTACGACTAATTCCACACCATTTGAAATTGGTCCAGCTTATGTTTATCGTGAAGGGAATGATGTTTCGATTATTGCGACTGGTGCAATGACTTTTCAAGCACTTTTAGCCAGTGATCAGTTGTCGAATGAAGGAATTAGTTGTGAAGTTATTCATGTACCGACAATTAAGCCACTTGATCAAGCAACAATTTTAACTAGTTTAAAAAAGACAAGATTAGCCATAACAATTGAAGAAGGCCAAGCAAGCGGAGGTTTAGGGGGTGCAATTAGTGAATTATCTACAAGTCTTTTTCCAGTTCCAATATTTAGATTGGGTATCAATGATCGTTTTGGTGAATCTGGGCAACCAGATGAATTATTGAATTATTTTGGACTGAATAGTGATAATTTAATTCAAACTGTTAAAAAAATAATAAAAATTAAGAGGTAATTATGTCATTAAGCTTAAGATCGATTAAATTAAACTGTCAGCGAGCACGAGAAAGAATGGCGCAAGCAAGACAAGAACATTGGGCTTTTGGTGCTTTTAATTTAGATGACGAGATTACTCTAAGGGCTGTTTTAGGGGCAGCTTCTAAAAAAAATGCTCCAGTTTTAGTTGAAGTTTCCCAGGGTGAAGTTGATGACTTGGGCTTAGAAACAATCAGAGATATGGTTGATGACCTAAAAAGAGAGTATAAGACTGAGGTCTATGTTAATTTAGATCATAGTCCTTCAGTTGAAAACGCTAAATTAGGTATTGATGCTGGTTTTGAATTTATTCATATTGATATATCTCAATCTAATCATGATGCCAGTGATCAAGAAATTATTGAAGCCACAAAGGAGGTTGTTGGATATGCTAAATTTACTGGTGCTTTAGTTGAAAGTGAACCACATTATTTTGGGGGTAGTTCTAACTTGCATCTAGAAACTATAGATTATGATGAAATTAAAAAAACTTTCACCACTCCAGAAAATGCTCAATTTTTTGTGTCTTCAACTGGTATTGATACCTTTGCAGCCGCTATAGGTAATTTGCATGGTAAATATCCAGTTCCTAAAATTCTTGACCTTGAACTATTACAAAGGATTAGAGATACGATTGATTGTAATATTAGTCTTCATGGTGGTTCCGATACGCCAGGGCATTATTTTAGAGACGCTGTCGCTATTGGAGTTAGTAAAATTAATATTAATTCGGATATGAGATACGTATATCGAACAACCCTAGAAAAAGTACTTAAAGAACATAAGGATGAATATTCGGTAGCAAAACTTCTATCATCCTCAGTTATCCCGGCTGTTCAGGCTGTAGTTGAAAATAAAATTGATGATTTTAATTCCAAAGGTAAAGCAATTTATATAGATAATTAAAAGGAGAATATGGTGGAAAATAAAATTAATGTAATATCTGTTGGCGATATCGTGACAGATGCTTTTATTAAATTAAAAGACGATCAAGCGTCAGTTGTTAATAATGATCAGGGTAGCTTTTTGAGCATGATTTATGGCTCTAAGTTACCGTATGACCATGTTGAAGTCATTGAGTCGGTTGGTAATGCGGCTAATGCGGCTGTTGCGTTTGCTAAACTTAACTTAAATAGTAGTTTTATTACTAACGTTGGTGATGATGATTTTGGTAGAGATATGATTAGAGCTTTAGGTACCAGACAGGTAGATACTAGATTTGTCCGGATCAATGCTGGTAAAAAAAGTAATTATCATTATGTTTTATGGTATAAAGATGATCGAACGATACTCATTAAACATGAAGAGTATAAGTATATTTGGCCACATATTGATGATAATGAAATGCCTACTTGGATCTATCTAAGTTCTGTTAGTCAGCATGCTATCGATTATCATGATAAAATTTCAGATTGGTTAGATCAAAACCCCAATGTTAAATTAGCTTTTCAGCCAGGGACTTTTCAGATGGAAGCGGGCGCAGAAAGATTAAAAAGAATTTATCAGCGGAGCGAAGTTTTAATTTTGAATCGTGAAGAAGCTGTGACAGTTGGTGGAGGTAACCATGAAGATGTTCATGACTTGATTAATAAATTACACGATCTTGGTCCGAAGATTGTGGTAGTAACTGACGGTCCAAACGGTGCTTATGCTTCTAACGGTTCTGAAAGGTTTTCAATGCCTCTTTACCCTGACCCCAAACCACCAGTCGATAGAACTGGTGCTGGTGATGCGTTTGCATCTACATTTGTTTGGGCTTTAATGCGAAATAATTCCCTGGAGATGGCATTACAACTAGCACCAATTAATTCTATGAATGTTGTTCAACATGTTGGTGCTCAGGGTGGTTTATTAAATCAAGATGAATTAGAAAATTATTTAAGGAGTTCGCCAGATTGGTATCGACCAGCAAAATTTTAGCATATGACAAAATATTTAAATCAAGCTCTTTTACAGAACACTACTGTCTTTAGTCAAAATTTAAAAAGATTGAATCATTTACACGATGATCAATCTATTGATATTATTTTTACGAATCAAATTAATCAAAAAATTAATCAAAAAATTAAGTTATTAGGCTTTGATTGTGAAGATGTAACGCCAGATGAAGTTTACTTTGGTTTGAGAGAAAGAATAAAAAATGATGAAAATAAATTCATTGAAAAGTATCATCATGATTCCATAGTGAGTAGTTTAATTCAATATCTTAACCAGTTATTAGAAGATACAGAACCGGTTATAACTATTAAATCTTCTTTGATTAAGCAAGGGGTCTTAAGTTTAAAACCATTAAAAACTAGGCGGTTTTTGGGTTATCGAAGTTATCAATCAATGATCAAAAGAGAACCGTTAGCGGAAATATTGTTGAGCATTAAATATCGTGAAACCAAAAACTTCATCAATCGTTTTAATGGCTCGATGCATGATTTAAATGTTTCTGATTTTGTTAAAGCTAGACTCAAAATATACCTTAGTAAACAAACACTGGAACAGTTTTCATCTAACCAGCTTCTATATAATTTTGAGACTGGTCAAATTATGTTAGTTAATTATTCGGAGGATAAATTACAACAACCAGGTCAGCTTAGTCAAATAATTTATCGTTTTTGGGAATTAGTTAATAATTGGATTCATCTAAGTTATCTTTTAGAAAATTTTAGTTTTAGACCAGACTTTTCTAATTTATATAATTCTTTAAAATGCAGTTTAAGTGCTAATCTTAATATAAGTAATCAAAATTGGCTTAAAAAAACTAATCAATTTGATTATTTTTTAAATCAAGAAATCAATGATCGGAGATTTAATTATTTATCAGGTGAACTTTTAAATATTAATTTTGGTTCAAATTTTGAATTCTGGAACGACGTTAATTACTTGGTAGCAGTTTTAAATAACCAAGCCGTTTCTTTGAACTTAGCTGATATTTCGGTAGATTTGTTAGAAGGTCGTGATTATATTAATCGTAGTTTACGTTACGGTGTTAATAGTCTTAAGAAAAAATTATTTTTTTCTTATTTTAATCCTAACGAAGTGAACGATTATTACTTACAGTCAATTAAAATCCAAGATCAAAGTTATTTAAACCAATTGTTAAAATTAAGCAGATAAGGAATTAAAATGTATCAAATTTGTGTATCAGGAGCAGCCAGAGGTGAAAGTGTTGAAGAGGGTAAGGTATTGGCTCAAAAATTAGGAGCAGCTATTGCGGCAGCTGGGCATAGTTTATTAACGGGTGCTACGATTGGTCTACCAAATTATGCGGCCATGGGTTACAAAAAAGCTGGTGGTAAAATGAGTGTCGGTATTTCACCAGCTGCTTCAAAAGTTGAACATGTTATTAAATATAGGTTGCCAACTAAAGATTACGACACTATTTTGTACACCGGGCTTCACTATGTTGGACGTGATGCCTTGTTGATTACGTCGAGTGATGCAGTCGTTAGTATAGGTGGTCGATTAGGTACACTCCACGAGTTTACAATTGCTATGGAATCAGAAACGCCTATTGGTTTTTTACAGGGTGCTGGTGGTATCTCAGAAGAGATTCAAACTCTTATGTCTTTAGCGTCACCAATTAAAAAAAAATCAGAAGTATTTTTTCACGAATCAGCTGAAGCGTTGATTGAAGAATTAGCTCATTATCTGGATAATGAATACAGTAAGTACATCGATATATATTAAAAAATATGTTATAAAGACTAAATGTTATTTGATTTAAAGAGTAATTTTTTACCAACCGGTGATCAGCCACAGGCTATTAATAAAATACTTAGTAATTTTAAAAATCATAAAAATTATCAAACTCTTCAAGGTGTCACTGGATCTGGTAAGACTTTTACGATGGCTAATATTATTCAAAATATTAATCGTCCAACACTTATTATTTCTCATAATAAAACTTTAGCTGCTCAATTGTATGCTGAATTTAAGCATTTTTTCCCCAATAATGCTGTTCATTATTTTGTTAGTTATTTTGATTATTATCAACCGGAAGCTTATATTGCTAGGTCAGATACATATATTGAAAAAGATTCAAAGATAAACGATGAAATTGATCGTTTGAGACATGCTGCCACCGATTCTTTGCTAACTCGTCAGGATGTCATTATTGTTGCTAGTGTCAGCTGTATTTATGGAATAGGTTCGATTGAAGATTATGCTGGATTATCAGTTAAAATTATAAAAAATGAACCTAAAGACAGAGATAAATTTATTCGGCACTTAACCGATATTCAATATAGTCGCAACGAAATTGATTTTAAGCGAGGTACGTTTCGTTCTAAGGGTGATATCGTAGATGTTTTCCCGGCTAGTGAAGAATTTGCTTATCGAATTGATTTTTTTGATGATCATGTCAAAAAAATTTTAAAATTAGATGTTTTAACCGGTGAAATCATAGAATCACTTGATCAATTAGTGATTTTCCCAGAATCACATTATGTCACGACGCAAGATAAAATTAAGCAGGCATTAAAATTGATTCAAGCAGAATTAGACGATCGAATTAATTTTTTTAAGAGTCAAGATAAATTATTGGAAGCTCAACGGATTGAACAAAGAACTAAATTTGATATAGAAATGTTAGAACAGACAGGATTTGTTAAAGGTATTGAAAATTATGCTCGATATTTTACTAATCGGGAAATTGGCCAAGAACCGGCTACTTTGTTAGATTATTTTTCTGATGATTATTTAATGTTGATAGATGAGTCTCATATGACAATTCCTCAGATTAGAGGCATGTATAATGGTGATCGGGCTCGTAAGGAAACTCTAGTTGAATATGGTTTTCGACTTCCATCGGCCTTAGATAATCGTCCGCTAACATTTTTAGAATTTGAAAAGCACATCAATAAAGTACTTTATGTCAGTGCAACACCAGCTGATTACGAATTAAAGAATAGCTTGGCTATTACAGAGCAAGTTATTAGGCCAACCGGGTTACTAGATCCTATGATAGATGTTCGACCAATTGAAAATCAGATCGATGATTTGATTAACGAGATTAAACTAGTCATAGCTAAAAATCAACGTATTATAGTCACCACATTAACAAAACGAATGAGTGAAGATTTAACTGAATATTTAACCGAAGCTGGTTATAAAGTAGCCTATATCCATAGTGATGTTGAAACTTTAGAGAGAACTGATATTTTAAGAAATGTTAGGACTGGAGAATTCGATATTATTGTTGGCATTAATTTACTGAGAGAAGGAATTGATTTGCCTGAGGTTAGTCTTGTTGTGATTATGGATGCTGATAAAGAAGGTTTTCTAAGAAGTAAAACTGCTTTAATTCAAACTGCTGGGCGAGCCGCTAGACATCTGGAAGGTCGAGTTATTATGTATGCAGATCGAATAACTGATTCCATGCAGGCAACCATAGATGAAACAAATAGACGTCGAGAAATTCAACAAAAATATAACGAAGAACACCACATCCAGCCCACATCTATTAATCGTCAAGTTGAAACTTCTATGAAGATTTTATTAAGTGCAGAGGCTGAAAAAGCTAAAATTGATTTTAAAAAAATTCCTAAGGATGAATATCCAGAGCTAATCAAAGATTTAACAGCTCAAATGGAACTAGCAAGTAAAAATCTGCAATTTGAATCTGCAGCTGAACTGCGTGATATTATAAAATCATTAAAAAAAGCCTAAAATTTGATATAATATTAAAAATGGCGAATCAACTCACTGATCAAGATGTATTAAAATTGGCAAAATTATCTAGACTGATAATAAAGCCAGAAGAGCTTAAAATGTTTAAAAAAGATATCAATGAAGTTTTAGATTTTGTTTCAATGTTAGATGAAGTCGAAGTGACAGAAATTAAACCAACTAATCAGGTAACAGGTCTTCAAAACGTAACAAGATTAGATCAACCCACTGACTATAATTATTCAGCTGACTTGTTTCTTAATGCCTCTAAATTTGATAATGGTTATTTGGTCGTACCTAAGATTATTGATGAGAATTAATGATGAAATGGACTGATTTTTCGACGATTGAAGATTTAGTGCAATCTATTAAAACTGGGCAAATATCAGTTGTATCTATTGTAGAAGAAGTTTTTGAAAGAATTAAGCAAACTCGAGATTTTCAAGTTTTGTTAGACGATTTTGAAAAAGAAGCTTTTCATCAGGCTAAAATTATTGATGATAAGGTTAGACTTAAACAACCACTTGGTCGATTAGCAGGCGTACCATTTATTGTTAAAGATAACTTCCTAACTTTTAGTCAAAAAACCACTGCTGCTAGTCATATGTTAGAAAAATTTATTGCACCATATCAAGCAACAAGCGTAAATAAATTAATCAATGAAGACGCTATATTAGTCGGCAAAGCAAATTTAGATGCTTATGCACACGGCTCATCAACCGAAAACAGTGATTTTTTTACGACTAAAAATCCATATGATAAAAATCGAGTACCAGGTGGTTCTTCGGGTGGTTCTGCTGCTGCAGTAGCCTTAAACTTGGTTCCTTTCGCTCTAGGAACAGATACTGGTGGTTCAATTCGATTGCCAGCTAGTTTCTGTAATCAAGTGGGTTTGAAACCATCTTATGGTTTAGTCTCTAGGAGTGGGGTGGTGGCGATGGCTTCTAGTCTGGATTGTATTGGTCCTATAACAAAAAATGTTCAAGATAATGCTTTAATTCTAGACATCATTGCCGATCAAGATCAACTCGATTCCACCACTATTGCTAGAGATAAAACAGGATATGTGATTGATTCTAATAGTCAGCGTATGGTTGAAAAAGCTAAAATTGGAGTTATAAGTGATTACTTAATTGATGGAATTGACCAGAAAGTTAAGGCTAATTTTCTAACCAAAGTTGAATTATTAAAAGAAGCCGGTTTCCAAGTAGAAGATATTTCAATACCTTTAATTAAATATGCTCTAGCTGTTTATTATATTATTTGTCCGGCAGAGATTAGCTCTAATTTAAGTCGTTATGATGGCCTTAGATATGGTTTTCATGAATCTAATAATGATAATATTGAAGCTTCGGTTGAAATGTCTCGTTCTCAAGGATTTGGTCAAGAAGCTAAAAGACGTATCATGATCGGCACATATGTGCTGAGTAGCGGTTATTATGATGCCTATTATAAAAAAGCTCAGCAAGTTAGAACTAAATTAATTGATAGTTTTAAAGAATTATTTAAAAGCTATGATTTTTTAGTTGGACCGACCGTACCTACATTGCCATTTAAGATTGGTGAAAAAAAATCTGATCCTATCGAGATGTATTTAATCGATGTGATGACGGTTTCAGCCAATTTGGTTGGTATACCAGCTATTAGTTTGCCGGCTGGTATGATTGATGGTTTACCAACTGGTTTTCAAGTGATGGCTGATATTTCATCAGATAAACAATTATTAGCTTTTTCATCTAAAATTGAGGAATTACTTAAATGACAAAAAATATTGAATTGATAATTTATGTTGTGGCAGGTTTGCTAATTATTTTAGCAATTAGCGAGATTATTCGTTCGGTTTTAAAGAAAAGAGAAGAAAATTATCAAATTTTTATTAATCGTTGGAAAGGATTAATAACTTTAGCGAAAAAAAAATCACAATGGAACCAATTAGTCATTGAAGCTGATAAATTATTGGGCGATGTTTTACAATATAAACACTATAAAGGCAAGCGCTTAGCCGATAAAATTGTTTCGGCTCAACGACAGTTTAAAAATAATGATCAAATCTGGTCTTGTCATAAATTAGCCAATAAGATACAGCAAGATGGTTATGTCTTAAGCGATAAACAACAATTATTAGATGTGATTAACTCTTACCGAGAAGCCTTTACTGATTTAGGTGTCTTTAAAGTAGATAAGAAGGCTACGAATGAAAAATAATCATCAAATTGACTATAAAGGTTATAAGCCAACGATTGGTATTGAATGCCACGTACAGTTAAATACTCTGACTAAATTATTTTCAGGTAGTTTAAACAATGTTAAAAATTCAAAGCCTAATCAACAGATTAATCATATTGATTTAGGTTTGCCAGGTGCCTTACCTGTCATTAATCATCATGCTATTGAATTAGCGATTAGAGCTGGTTTTGCGCTACATACCAGAGCTCAACTATGTTCTCTAAATTTGACCGTAAACATTATTTTTACCCTGATTTGCCTATGGGATACCAAATTACTCAATATGACGAGCCTATTATTTTGGGTGGTTATATTAATATTAAAGTTGACGGTAAAATTAAAAAAATTGGTATTACGCGTGCTCATCTTGAATCTGATGCTGGTAAAAGCTTACATCCTACTGGACAGAATCACAGCTTAATAGATTATAATCGTGCCGGTGTACCATTATTAGAAATTGTTTCTGAACCTGATTTATCATCGGCTTTAGAAGCTCGCTTATATGTGACTGAATTATATTTAGCCATGAAACTAGCTGGAGTATCTGAGGCTAATCTATTCTATGGGAACATGAGGTTTGATTGTAATGTTAGTCTCTCTAAAACTGACCAGTTAGGTGTTAGAACAGAAACTAAAAATTTAAATAGTTTTAAATCTGTTGAAAAAGCTATTAACGTTGAAATCATGAGACAGATTAGTATCCTAGAAAAGGGCGGTAAAATCATTCAAGAAACAAGAGGATGGAATGAAGATAAACAGCGAGGTTTTACTCAGCGCATAAAAGAAAACGCTGATGACTATCGTTATATGCCCGATCCAGATTTACCACCAATTAAGTTAGAAGACAGTTGGTTGGATGAAATTCAAGGTTCTATGCCTTTTTTGGCTGATGATTGGCGTAAAAAATTAATATCGCTTGCTTTAACTGATGACGAGATTAATCTATTATTAAAAGCCGAGGCTGATTTTGGTGGTATTTTAGATATCGTTAATGATTCAATTGATCAACTAAAAAAAGCTAGAATTTTCGCCAATTGGTTAATTAATTTTGAAATTCCTTTTCTGCAAAATCTCGAAGATAAAAATCATTACACTTATTTGACTAGCCAGCAAAGACAACAAATCTATGATAAAGTTTATTTTTATAAAGATAAAAATCTGATTAATTCAACTAAATTAGCTTTATTGTTTAATGATTTACTCGCTCGGCCAAGTTTAGTCAACGATCTTGATAATTATTTGAAGACTAAAGATTATTTACAAGACTCGAACCAAGATAATTTAATTAAAATTGTTAATCAAATTATTACTGAAAATCATAAGGCTGTTAATGATGTCTTGAATGGTGAAACTAAAGTTGTGGGATTTTTAGTTGGTCAAGTTATGAAACTATCTAAAGGCCAAGCCAACCCTCAAATTGCTCAGCAGTTAATTATGGATGAAATTAATAAATTGAAAGTAGAATAAAATGTCTCAAAAAATTACAAAAGCAATTGTAGCCGCTGCTGGTTTTGGTACCAGATTTTTACCTCAAACTAAAGCTATGCCGAAAGAAATGTTACCAATTATTGATAAACCAGTTATTCAGTATATAGTTGAGGATTTAGTTGAAGCGGGCATACAAGACATTATCATAGTGACTGGTTATACGAAACGTAATATTGAAGATCATTTTGATAGTCCTAATCAAGACTTGCTCAATAATTTGATAGCTTCTGGTCCTTCAAAGAAACATTATATTGATGAATTGAATAAAATCGCTAATTTAGCAAATTTTGCTTATGTTCGCCAAAAAGGTCCTTACGGTACGGCTACTCCGATTGTTAATGCTTCCCATCTAATTGGCAATGAGCCGTTTATTTATACTTTTGCCGATGATTTAATCGTATCTAAAAAGAATCATTTTAAACAAATGATAGAATTGTATGAAAAATTTGGTTGTAGTGTTTTACCATGCGTAGAAATTGATCGAGACGAAGATTTTGATAAGTATGGTATTATTGCCGGAAAAGCTATCAGCAAAGGTGTAACTAAAATTAATCAAATTATTGAAAAGCCTGGTCGAGCTAACGCACCTTCAAATTTAGCGAGTGTGGTAGGATATTTATTGACGCCAGATGTTTTTAAATATTTGAAAACATCTAATTTTCATCCTAATAATAATCAAGAGTTTTTTGTGACTAGTTATTTAATTGAACCAATGATTAATGATGGCCTCGATGTCTATGGCTTAAATATTCAGGATTCGACGAGATATGATACCGGTAATGTCGTTAGTTATATAAAGACAGTCATTGATTTTGCTCTTTTGCGCCCAGATTTATCAGACGAGATTAAAGAATTTATTAAATCAAAAATTTAAAAAAACTAGTTTAAAAGCTAGTTATTTGTGTATATAATATAAGTCATTAGGGGTTTCATGGCTAAAATAAAGACACTAGAAAAAAATGATTTTGTCCATCTTCATAATCACACTCAATATAGTCTATTGGATGGTTTAACGAAGATTCCTCAATTGATTGAATTTGTGAAAAATGATGGCATGACAGCCGTAGCTATCACCGATCATGGCACTATGAGCGGTACGATTGAATTCTATAAAGAAGCTATATCTAACAATATCAAGCCCATTATTGGAATTGAAACATATATGGCTAGTAGATCCAGATTGGATAAAGAAGTATCAAAAGATAAGATAAACTACCATTTAACTCTATTAGCCATGAATAATCAGGGATATAGAAATTTAATGAAACTATCAACCCTAGCTAATCTCGAAGGCTTTTATTATCGCCCTAGAATTGACAAAGAGTTATTGGCCGAAAATTCTGATGGTTTAATTTGCTTAAGTGGCTGTATTGGAGGTGAATTAGGAGATTGCATACGACAAGGTCAAATTGATCAAGCCAAAGAAATAGCCCGTTGGTATAAAAAAATTTTTGGTGATCGTTATTATATTGAGATTCAAGATCATGGTCACCCAGATCATCCGTTTAGATTTAAAGAACAAACTGAAGTCAATCAAGCTTTACTAGATATTGCTAAAGAGTTACAGATTGAAGCGGTTTTAACTTCAGATGCACATTACTTAAAACATGAGGATCAATTGGCGCACGAGATTTTATTATGTGTTCAAACTGGATCGTATTTAACTGATGAAAAAAGAATGTCACTGAAAGACCTTGATTTACACGTTATGTCTAGTCAAGATATTATTGATCGTTGGGGACACGATTATCCTGAATTAATTTTAAATAGTAAAAAAATAAGTCAAAGATGTCAGGTCGATATTGAGCTCGGTAAAATTTTGATTCCTCGTTTTCTAGAAGATCAAACTATGTCAGAAAAAGATTATCTTGATCAGAAAGTTTATGCTGGATTAGTTGATAGATATTTATCGAATGATATCAAACAAAAATTTCTTAATAATCCCAAAAAACTGATTAGTCAGTTAGATTCAAAAGTTCTTGATAGGGTGAGTTACGAATTGAAAATTATTGATGAGATGGGATTTAATGGGTATTTTTTGATTGTGGCTGATTTTATTAACTGGGGAAAAGATCAAGGTATTGTATTCGGACCCGGCAGAGGCAGTGCTGCCGGCTCTATAGTAGCCTATGCTTTAAAAATTACCGAGTTAGATCCGTTGAAATATGATCTTTTGTTTGAAAGATTTTTGAACCCAGAAAGAATTAGTATGCCTGATGTTGACATTGATATTCAAGATAGTCGTCGGCATGAAGTGATCGAATATTGTGTCAAAAAATATGGTAAAGATAGAGTGGCTAATATTGTGACATTTGGTCGTATGGCAGCTAAAAATGCTATTCGGGACGTAGCTCGGGTGTTACAAGTTCCATATGCTGAAGCAGATCGTTTAGCTAAAATGATACCACCACCAGTGCAAGGACGTAATATACCAATATTAACAGCTTTAGAGCAGGAAGACGTCTTGAAAGAAGAGTATAAGACGAATCAAGTTTCCAAAAAGGTTATTGATCTTGCGATTCAACTAGAAAATACGATTAGAAGTCACGGCGTACATGCGGCTGGAGTGGTTATAGCTCCAGAGGCAATTTATAACTATACTCCCTTAGAAATAGCACAAAAAGGCGTTGTTGCAACTCAATATTCAATGGGACCGGTCGAAGAACTCGGCTTATTAAAAATGGACTTCTTAGGTTTGTCGAACTTAACTATAATTAAAAATACCCTTAATATAATTAAAAGAGTCTATGATAAAGACCTAGATATCAATAATCTTGATTTAACAGATGAACTAACCTATAAATTACTTCAAAATAGTGATACGGTTGGTATATTCCAATTTGAATCTTCAGGCATGAAAAAATATTTGAGGGAATTAAAACCATCTGTTTTTGATGATATTGTTGCTATGGGTGCTCTGTATCGTCCTGGTCCTCTAAGTGCCGGCTTGACGGATAGTTTTATTCGTAGAAAAAATGGACAAGAAAAAATTGATTATCTTGTTGATTCTATGAAGCCGGCTTTAAGTAGTACATATGGTGTCTTAGTTTATCAGGAACAATTCATGCAGATCTCAAGAGATGTTTGTGGTTTTAGCGGTGCTGAAGCTGATACCTTAAGAAAAGCTATTGGTAAAAAAAAGCGCGATATGATGGAAAAAATGGAGAAACGGTTTATTAGTGGAGCGGTTGCCAACGGTGTTGATAAAACAATAATAACTGATTTTTGGCATCAATTACTCGGCTTTGCTGATTATTGTTTTAATAAGTCTCATTCGGCTTGTTATGGCTTTATTTCTTTTCAGACAGCTTACTTAAAAGCTCATTACCCATTAGCGTTTATGGCTGCTTTGATGACCAGTGATTATGATAATCTTGATAGGTTATCGATCGAAATTACTGAATGTCAAAGAATGAATATTCAGGTTTTAGCGCCAGATATTAATTTATCTTACTCAGAATTTTCAATTGATAAATTAAATAATCAGATTAGATTTGGTTTAGTCGCCATAAAAAATATTGGACAACATGTTGTTGATCAAATTGTCGAAGAACGTCAAAATGGACTTTATAAAGATTTAACTGATTTTTTGACTAGAGTTGATCAGAAAATAATTAATAAAAAAACTATTGAAAGTTTAATCAAAGCTGGAGCATTAGATTCGATGGGTGATAGGATTACTTTATTAAGTAACCTAGATTTAATTATTGGATTTGCCACAAGAATTCATAAACAAAATGATAGTAGTCAAATTGGTTTATTTGGTTCTTCTTCGGATTCTAGCAATCGAATTTATTCAAATATTGAATTAATTAATTCAAAAACTGAGGTTGATAAAAGACAAATTTTAGCCTGGGAAAGAGAATTATTAGGTATTTATTTAAGTGAACATCCACTTGATATATATAAAGACATATTAAGCGAACAGGCAGTTGCTATCGATCAATTGACTTTTGAGCATCACGGTCAAACTACTACACTCGGTGGAATTGTGTCGTCTTTCAAGGAAGTCACAACAAAAAATAATCAAAAAATGGCCTTTGTGACGATTGATGATTTTAGTGGTAGTATTGAAATGATAGTTTTCCCTCAAAGTTATTCCAAAACAATTGATTTATGGAAATTAGATAAAATTCTTTTGATTAATGGCAAAGTTGAAGTTGATAATT
>DAIDMV010000009.1:18125-18760 GCA_027448765.1 bacterium
AGTCATCAGTTAAAGTTGCTGCTCAAGTTGTTAAAAATGAGACGGTATATATAAAAGTTCTAAATTCAAAAAATAGTCAGTTGTTGGTTAATTTAAGAAATATCTTAGAGAAGCACAAAGGAGACAAAGAAGTGATCTTGGTTTTAGGAGAAAAAGACCAAAAACAAGCTTTTCGACTATCGCAAGGCATTACCAAGAATGATCATTCAATCACTAGTTTAATTAATCTATTGGGTGAAGAAAATGTTAAAATTCAGTAGATTTAAAAAATATAACCAGCCGTTTGCAGTAAAATAAATCCTACTAGAATGATTAAAATTATTATGAAATCAAGCCACAGATGGCTAATTAAAAGTCGTTCACTTCCAATGATAGTTTTTTTCAGAAATATAAAATGTCGAATAATAAAAATAATTATAATCAGGCCTATAACGATAAGTAGCAGTTGATTAGTAACCAGACCGTTAGTTAATTCGTAAATAATTGAAATTTTCTTAGCTTGAATTGGTTTTTTGACTATTGGATTATTGACTGAAAAAACAATATGTATTGACTGTGTTGTAGATCCTGGACTGATGACACTGACTAAATATTGATGATCGAGATTTTGAATATTAAGACCAATCTGATTAGTC
>DAIDMV010000009.1:19600-22096 GCA_027448765.1 bacterium
GTTAAATAAATTGTTTTTAGACCTAATCCATCCATAGTTCTAAATAAGGAACCAATATTATATGATGAACGAAGATCGTGAGCAATAAGTATGATAGGAAAGTTAGCCATATATTTATATTGTACAGAATCGGGGCTGTTAATTTAAGCATAATCACTTATAATTGATTTATGACAGATGATCAAAAGTCTCGTTTAGAAGAAGAAAATTCGACTGCTCGACGAGCTAGTTTACTAGGATTTAATTATTTTGATACGTCTAAAAATCAAATTCAGCTATATGACAATATACTAAGTGTCGAAGCTATGTATCATTATAGAGCTGTTCCACTGGTTTTAGATACTTCTAATCTTCTTTTTGGTATTACGACGACTACTTCAAAAAATGCAATTAATGAAATGGTGAGGAATTTTTCAGATCATAAGGTATCATTTGTGATTATATCCGATCGAGGTTATAGGGATTATATGAATAAGTATGACCCACCAAAAGAAATTAAGTATAGTGATGTTAATATTGTTGCTAGTCAAGATAATTCTGTTGAACGAGTTTCAAAAATTTTAGAAGAAGTTAAGTCCAACGATATGTTGGCTTATTTAGTTAATCAGGCTCATAGTTTAAATGCTTCAGATATTCATATTGAAACGGGAAGACAAGATGTCAGAATCCGATTTAGAATTGATGGAGTTTTGCATGTAATTGCTAAGATAGGGTTTGATCGTCACCGCATGTTAGTCAGTGCAATTGCTAGCGCTGGTAATATTTCAACCTCATCAAAAGCCCCTCAAGAAGGTCATATTTCACAAACTGTTGAAATGGCTAATCATCAAACAGTTGATGTAAACTTAAGAATTGAAACAGTCGTGACAATTAATGGCATGGATATTGTGATGAGGTTATTTAATCTTGACGCTTCAACTTATAATTTAGATCGTTTGGGATTATCGGTCAACGAACGAACTATTTTAGATGATATTATTTCTAAGCCAAGTGGTCTAGTAATGGTTGTTGGGCCCACCGGTTCGGGAAAAACTACCACATTGTATTCTATACTGAATAGTCTTAATAATAGCCAAAGAAAGATTATTACTGTCGAAGACCCGGTTGAGTTTGAATTCGAAGGTATTGAACAAATTTCTTTAGTGAATGATTTGATTGATTCGTCTCAAACAATTACTTTTATTGATCAATTAAAAGCTATCTTAAGACTTGACCCAGATATTTTAATGATTGGCGAAATTCGTGATGAAGAGACAGCAATAACCGCGTTACAGGCAGCTCTAACTGGACATTTAGTTTTAGCTACCTTTCATGCTGGGTCGGCAGCGGCATCATTGGCTAGGCTAAAATCAATTATTGGTCGTAATCCTTTGTTCGTGTCATCAATTAGAATAATTATGGCTCAAAGATTAGTTAGACGTCTTAACAATCAAACAAAACTTGAATATCAACCAACCTTGAAGGATCTTGAATTTTTAAGTAAAATGGCATCTAATATTTCCGATTCAGTATTAAAACAAAAATTTAGAGACATTAAGTTATATCAACCAAACATTACCGATAATGATCCATTCGGCTATAACGGTCAAATTGCTATCAGAGAACAGATTGTTTTAAACGACGATTTAATTAAAATTCTTTTAAAAACCGATAATAACGAGCATAGTATCACTAAAGAATTAGAAATATCTTGTAGAGAGAATAATATTGGTCTTATGGTTGATGATGCTGCTAGAAAACTAATTGAAGGACAAACTTCGTTAGCTGAAATTTCTAGAGTACTTGATTTATTTAATTAAAGTTGCGATCACATTAACCAACTCTTTGTCGAAGACGGATGGAATAATTTGATTAGCAGATGGATTTTTAACTTGTGATGCTATAGCTTGAGCGGCTGCAATTTTATGGCTTTCAGTAATTTTGTTGACATGATGATCTAAGGCACCTCTAAAGATACCTGGAAAGGCCAGAACATTATTAATTTGATTTGGATAATCACTACGTCCAGTAGCAACAATTGCAGCACCAGCTTTTTTAGCTAGTTTTGGTTCAATTTCAGGGTCTGGATTGGCTAGTGCAAAAATGATTGATTGATCTTTCATTGATTTAATATCGGCTTCACTTAATAAATTTGCTTTTGAAACACCGATAAAAACCTGACTATCACGAATTGCTTGTTTGAGGTCGCCACTTATATTGTTTGGATTAGTTATTTTTAATAATTCTTGCTTGTTGTGGTTTAAGTCGGATCTTTTGGCACTAATAATACCTTTGGAGTCGACAAGTATTAATTCTGTTGTTGGTGAAAATTGATGAATTAAACGTGTGATAGCGTCACCAGCAGCACCGGCTCCGACAATAGTTATTCTGCAATTTTTAATACTTTTCCCTATAACTTTAAAAGAATTAATAAGACCTGCTAAGACTACGATTGCTGTACCGTGTTGGTCGTCATGCATAACAGGAATATTTAATTTTTTCTTTAGCATATCTTCG
>DAIDMV010000009.1:22383-22998 GCA_027448765.1 bacterium
TAGTAGTTTGCTAACCGCACCCACTCCAGGACTGTAATAAGTCGATAAATCATTTTTTGTTTTTAACTTAACTTTTGGTTCGGTTTTTATTTTCCCTTTTAATAATAAATGTTTGTCTAGAGCTTTTCTGTTAAAATCAATCATCTAAATATTTTAACACAAAACTTTGTTGCATATAGAGCTTTGTTAAGTTATAATCTTAACGTTATGACCGATCTAATTAAAGAAATTAATAAAAAATATCCTAAGACTACTGCTAACTTGAATGTTAGAAGTGGTGATACTGTCAAGATTTACCAAAAAATTAAAGAAGGCTCAAAAGAGAGAATTCAAATTTTTCAAGGATTAGTCATTAAAACTACTCAGCCTAATAGTCATATGTCCAGAATTTTAGTTAGACGTATTGCAAGTGGTATCGGAGTTGAAAAAAGTTTTTTAGTGCATTCTCCGTTAGTGGAAAAAATTGAAATTACTAAACGATCAAAAGTTCGACGCAACTACTTAACATATATGCGCCAAAGAACTGGTAAGGCAGCTAGACTTGCTTCTTTAGATTTTGACAGAGTTAAAGTTAATAAAGTTGCTGACGAAATTATTGAGACAAATAAAGACAGT
>DAIDMV010000009.1:23095-29365 GCA_027448765.1 bacterium
GGTTTAAAAGACTCTAAACAATTAACCAAAAAACAAAGAATAAAATTATTACCGATTATTTTAAAAAACGCTTATTTTGTTGGAATTGGCGCTGTTGATAATCATTATATTGATGATTTTGGATTAACCAAGTCGGTCTCTATGTCTATGCAGATTGCTTTAATGAATTATGATAATAAATGTAACGATTATCAAATAGTCATCGACGGAAATTATAATTTTTTAAAGAATTATAATTTTGTTAAAACTGTTGTTCGTGGAGATAATTTGATTGATGAAATTATGGCCGCTAGTATTGTTGCTAAAGTTTTTCGGGATTCATTGATGAAAAAAATGCATAATGATTGGCCTCAGTATGGTTTCGATCAGCACGTTGGATATGGTACAAAATATCATTTTAATCAGCTAGCTAAATATGGTCCTTGTCCAATTCACAGACTAAGTTTTAAGCCAGTTCGGACTTTATAATTGTTTAGCTTGTTTTAACCAAGTTTTAATTTTAGGTTGATTGAAGTCATGCCATTCGATTTGTTTTTTTATTTGGTCCAATCCAAGAAGGATATTTCTTCTTAAGGCTTGATCATCTAATTTGGGCGTGAAGAATTCTTGATATTCTTCCAGCATTTTTTTCGTATTGAAATAACTGGCTATGATTGCCGGAAAATGACTTAGTGTTGTAGCATCAGTCGTATATATTTTTTCGAGATCATTAAAGTGTGTTTGGTACCATTTCCAAGTTAATTGCTGGGCGTGATGATTATTGATTAAATCTGAAAAAATTGTCACTATGTCTTGATCTTTAATTTTAGCGCTTAGAATCATATCAAGTAGTTTTTTAATTTGATCTAGGTCCTTGGTGGTAGATAATCCATAGATAATTTCATCTCTTAATTCTTGGTTTGTTAATTGATCGTGTAGCTTTAGTAACAGATCAAAATTATTAGATTTTTTGATAGCAACGCGGTAGACAATAGTTCGAAGGTTGCTATTAATGTCGTCTGGATTTTTAAAATTTTTAAATAAGGAATTAGTATAGTCTATTAATGGTGAATAGTTATAGCTAGCAGCTATGCTAAAAATTGTTTTTCTTAATTTGATTTGATGTGAGGATTCGTTGCGTTGAATTTCTGGGTTGATTGAATTAAATATATCTTGAATAAAATTGCCAACTAATTGATCTAGCTTGTCTCTCAAAATTTGATCATCAATAATTAATCTTCTAATTTGACCAAGGATACTAGCAATATTAATCCAAATAGAATCATTGATGTTGTTTTTGTAATGAGATAAGAGAGATTCGGTGGTTAATAAATCTGTAAAAAGATTTTTTTGGAGCAAATTATAATTATCTATTAAATTAATTTGATCTATTTTGGATAAATTTTCGATATTGTTAAGTATGATCTGCCAATGTGATTTGTTAACGTATTGAGGGATAAAATAAGCTTTTGAACTGTGATTTAAAATTAATGGTTTATTATCGATTAATGGTTCATCAATGTAAAAAGATTTTTGTTTTTTGTTTAAGACGTTGTCTTTTAATTTGTAATTACTGGCTAACGGAATTTGCCAAATAGTTTCATTCGACTCATCTGTATGGTGGGACAATTTCAACAAGAATCTTTTTTGCTCGATTAAGAATCTTTTTTCGTTTGGTTCGTAATTGACTTTTAAAAGTGGGAACCCAGGTTTATTGAGCCAATTATCCATGAAAGAAGCAATATCCTGTTGACTGCTAGATGACATGGCTTGCCATAAATTATCGGCAACAGTATTTTTGTAGGCATATTTTTTGAAGTAATTATTTAGGGCTATTTTAAAATTTTCTTCACCGATATACTGCATGAGCATATATAAAATTGAGCCACCCTTAGCATAAACGATAGATGCGTCAAATATTGTTTCGATATCAGCGGGATATTTTATGTTAGCTCTTAGAGTTTGAACTTCTTTAAGGCTATCTCGACTTTTAGCTGCTGACATTGTGTAATTCGTGAATTGCTCCATGATTTTCCAATCGGGAAACAGATTATCGATAGCAATAAATTCCATAAGATTAGCGAAACTTTCGTTGAGCCAAAGATCATTCCACCATTTCATGGTTACTAAATTACCAAACCATTGGTGAGCTAATTCATGACATATTGTTAGAGAAACTGATTGCATTTGATCAATGTTGTCTTCTTTTAAATTAGTCAGCATGTAAGTTTCTCTAAATGTAATTAATCCCCAGTTTTCCATAGCCCCAGCGCTAAAATCTGGAAGAGCAACCAGGTCTAATTTTTTTAGCGGATAGTCGATTTTAAAATAATGTTCAAAAAAATCTAGTCCTTTCCGAGCAATTTCAAGACTATAATCAACTAAATTAATTTTGTCCGGTGTAGCATAAACACTAATTTTAATACGATCTCCATAATCAATAGATTTGTGTGATAATTGACCAACCACAAAAGCCAGTAAGTAGGTGCTCATTAATGGTGTTTTTTCGAAAAAAAATTGATTAGTTGATTTTTTTTCTTCCATTCGTTCTAAAGGTGTATTAGATAGCACCGTATCTTGTTTGTTTGTTTCAATGCTGAGTTTAAAGCTAGCTTTAGCTGCCGGCTCGTCAATACAGGGGAAAGCTTGTCTAGCGTAATAACTTTCAAATTGAGTGGAAATTATTTTTTGATCGTTTTGATCTTTATCTTTGTAAAAACATGGGTAAATTCCATTTAATTGATTAATAATTTTACCTTTAAATTTTAATTTTATTTCAAAGTCTGATGGATAAATAAGCTCTTTAAAATGTAATCTAACTTCGTTTAATTTTTGATGATGCACTAATCTACTTAGGGTTAAACTAGTCTTTGCATCTTTGTTAATTTTGTAAATTTCAGCATCAAAGATAGATAAGTCACGTTGATGGAAAGTAATTCTTTTTGAAGGGGGACCAATTTTTTTACCTTTAATTAGTACTTGTCCAGAAAAATTTTTTTTATCTGCCGAGATTTTAATATCTATTACATAGCTATTTGGCTTGAATTGATCAATTAACATTTTTATTTTATTTGACATAGTAATTATTTTAACATGTTAAATAAATTGTTTCTTAAATTTAAGTAAGTAAAATTTATAGCAATAATTGAATAATACCAATTGACACAGCTTGGTTGACGACTTATACTTAAGTAAGTGTAGTAATCCGGCGGTAACGTCGGATTTTTTTAATCAAGTTAGGAGTTATTATGGATTTAAAACAATTAAGTTTAGCCATTAGAACTATTGCTGAAGAGAAGAATATTTCAGAGGATGTTTTAAAGAATATAGTTGAACAATCTTTAGCGGCAGCTTATAAAAAGGATTTTGGTGATCGTGATCAAAATGTTAGAGTTGAAATTAATCTTAACACAGCAGAAATCAGAGTATTTATATCTAAAACTGTGGTTGAAAAAGTTACCAATTCTCTTTATGAGATTAGCTTGGCTGAAGCTAAGAAAATTAATCCAGACTGTCAATTAGAAGGTGAAGTTGAAACGCAAGCCTTGCTAGAAGATTTTGGTAGAGTTGCAGCTCAAACAGCCAAACAAGTATTGTTGCAAAAAATTCGCGAAACAGAAAGAGATACCGTTTTAGATGAATTTGAGCATAAGGTTGGAACTATTATTAACGCTAACGTTGCTAGAGTTGAAAATAATTTAATTAGGATTGATCTTGGTAAGGTTCAAGGGGTAATGCCAAAAAGTGAGCAAATTTTAAACGAGCATTATTATCCAGGTCAAAGATTAAAGGTTTATCTTGATCGTATCGAGAATACTAATCGTGGCCCACAAATTATTTTAAGTCGAAGTTCGCCAGAATTTGTTAAATTGTTATTTAAGGGTGAAGTGCCAGAGTTAGATAATCAAACGGTTGAAATTAAAGCTATAGTCAGAGAAGCTGGTGTAAGAACTAAAATGGCTGTTTCGTCTAACATTAAAGGTGTTGATCCGGTTGGAACTTTTGTTGGTGGACGAGGTATTAGAGTTAGTGCTGTTATGTCTGAAATTGGAGAGCAAGAAAAGATCGATATTTTGGTTTGGAACGAAGATATAGCAACATACATCACCAATGCCTTAAGTCCAACTAAAATTTCTAAAGTAAACGTTGATACCAATGAACATAAAGCACTTGTTTTAGTACCCGAAGATCAGTTGAGTATTGCGATAGGTAAAAATGGTCAAAATGTTCGTCTAGCCTCAAAGTTAACTGGTTACGAATTAGATATTAAGGCAAATCAGGCAGAAAAAACTGACGAAGTTGTAACGGATGTTAAAGAAGAAAAATTAAAACTTAAAACTACTAAACTTAAGAAAAAAACAGACCTAGAATCAGAATTGCTAGAAACTATTGAAGAACACGGTGACTAATCTAGCACTCTTGACGTCAGAGTGCTAATCGAGTATTATAAAAATTAGGTTTATATTTTATTAAATATATTTTAAAATAATAAGGTAATCAATGTATTCAAATTCAAACCCTGACTTCAAAGACTTTTTAAATCATTTAACTGATAATGCATTAGCTAGTTTAAAACAAGCTGAGTTTTTAGCTCATAATTTAGGTGATTCTTATGTCGGTACTTTTCATTTATTCTTTGGCATTTTAAGTCAAGAAAGCAGTTTAGGTTATAAGGTTTTAGAAAAAGCCGGTATAAATTTTGAAAAAGTAAAAAATAAATTATCTGACAAGAAAAAAATTCAACAAGTCTCCAACGTAAAAGGTCTCAGTGAAACAGCTAAGTTAACTTTGAAAATGGCTTACGAGATTTCTCAAGATTACGGACAAAATTTTTGTGGCACAGAGCACATTGTCTACAGTCTATTAACTCAGAAAAATTCAAACGCCGTTGTTCTATTAAAAGATTTTAATGTTGATATAGATGCAATTTTACAAGAGTTGAATGATTTGTTTGTTCGTCAACAAAATTCTAAATCTTATAATTATATGAATCAATCTGGACGAAAGTTTAACTATAAAAAATCAATTTTAGAAACTTATGGTACTGATTTAACTAAATTAGCTAAAAATCATAAATTAGATCCAGTTATTGGTCGTGATGTTCAAATCCATAGACTAATTACTATTTTAAATCGACGTACTAAAAACAATCCTGTATTAATTGGCGAGCCCGGTGTTGGTAAAACAGCAATTGTCGAGGGTTTAGCTCAGAAGATTATTAACGAAGATGTACCTGAGTCACTACTCGATCATCGAATTATTATTCTGGATTTAGCTGGTATGATTGCGGGTACTAAATATCGCGGTGAATTTGAAGATCGTTTAAAAAAAGTGATGAATGACTTAAATAAAGATCATAAAACAATTATTTTTATTGATGAGATTCATTTGATTGTTGGTGCTGGTGCAGCCGAAGGCGCTATGGATGCCGGTAATATTTTAAAACCGGCTTTAGCTCGAGGTGATATTCGTTTAATCGGTGCAACTACCACAGCTGAATATACTAAATATATTGAAAAAGACTCTGCGCTTGAAAGACGATTTCAACCAATCCAAGTACCAGAAACAAATGAGATGGAAACAGTAGCCATTTTAAAGGGTCTCAGGAAGTATTACGAGTCGTTTCACGGAGTAACTATTAAAGATGATGTAATTGAATTGGCTGCTCAATTAGCTAAACGTTATATTCATGATCGTTTTATGCCAGACAAGGCTATTGATTTAATTGATGAAGCTTCGGCCCATTTAAAAATTATAGCCTTAAGAACAGATCCGTTTGTTAGAAATCTTCAAAAAGAAATTGATTTATTAACTAATCGCATTGAAGAAGCTGTAGAGTCAGAAAATTATGAATTAGCTGCAAAATATAAAACCAAATTATCTCGTATTGAAAAAAATTTAACTGATTATCAAAGTAAGAAAAAAATTAAGAAAAATCTAACTTTAACAAAAGAAGACCTCAATGATGTAATTGCTAGAATGACGGGTATTCCAGTTAGCAAAATTATTAGTTCTGAAGCTAGCTACTTGCTTAATTTAGAGAAAACTTTATCGAAAAAAGTGATTGGTCAGCAAGAAGCAGTCAAAGTTGTCTCTCAATCTATTCGACGAAGTCGATCAGGTATTGCTAGCGAAAATCATCCTATTGGTTCTTTTGTCTTTTTGGGACCTTCGGGTGTAGGTAAAACTGAACTTGCTCGTGTACTAGCTCGAGAATTTTATGGTAATAGCTCGTCATTAGTCAAAATTGACATGAGTGAGTTTAGCGAATCATATAGTTTATCCCGCTTA
>DAIDMV010000009.1:29671-31253 GCA_027448765.1 bacterium
CTAGACAAAATTAATGACATTAATGAAGAAGCGGTTGTCAACGAATTAAATCAATTTTTAAGACCCGAATTATTAAACAGGATTGATAAGGTTATAGTTTTTAATACTTTATCAAAACAAGATATTAAAAAAATTATTGATTTACAGGTAAATGATTTAAATACTAGATTGAGTCGTAAGGGAACTATGGTTCATTTATTGCCAGCCGCAAAAAAATATTTTCTTGATAAAGGTTATGATCAGCAAAATGGGGTTAGACCATTAAAAAGATTAATTCAAACAACTATTGAAGATTTTGTTTCGCAAAAAATTATCGCTAGTAAATTAAACACCGGCGATATTGTTGAAATTGGTGTTAAGAACAATGATTTATCATACAAAATTGTTAATGAACAAAAAATAACTAAAAAAGTTTAATTATCAATGTCTGGATTAGCCAAAATAAGTTTAAAAAATATATTTTGGCTAGTTGGTTTATTGATCATAATTATAATTTTGATTATTGGCTATTTAAATTTTTATACTATTTATGACGATGTTCTGTTAATGAACTATAAACCTCCTGAAGCAGTTGTTAAATTAGCCCAGCAGGATACCATGACTAGTTATGCTCGGACCATTTTTTATATTAATTACCCAAAATTAATTAATTTAAATAGTTTTTATCTATATTGTCCCAATAAAGATCCGTCTCAAAGCATTGTTCTTGGATGTTATCATGGTAATGAAGGCGGAATCTATCTTTTAAATGTATCTGACCCAACATTGTATGGCTTAGAACAGGTCACGGCTGCTCACGAAATGTTACACGGTATTTATAGTCGATTAAGTAATAAAGATAGAAATAAATTAGATACGGAGTTAATGAATTTTTATAACCACGATTTAAAGAATTCAATTATTAAAGCTCAAATAGCAATTTATCGAAAAACTGAACCCGGATATGTTGAAAATGAAATGAATTCAACTTTTGCAACCGAATGTAAAAACTTGCCACCAGCTTTAAACAACTTCTATAAACAATATTTTACTAATCGACAAGCAGTTGTTAATTTTAATAATAGTTATCAGAGTCAATTAACTAATAGAGAAAATGTTGTTCAAAAAGACGATAGTCGTTTAAATCAATTATCAACTCAGATTAATAATTTTACAAAAACATTAGTTAGTCAAAAGAACCAAATTAATAGTTTAGGCCAACAGATTAATCAATTAAAAATCAATGGTCCTTATGCTACGTATCAAGCCGATGTTTCTGAGTATAATAATCTTGTTACTAGTTTTAATAATGAAATCAATAATCAATATAAGCCATTAGTTAACAGTTATAATCAATTAGTCGTTGAACGGAATAATGTTTCCGATCAATTATTTAAATTACAAAATACTCTGGTTAATCCCTATGCTCCATCATCTTCAAAGTAGGTTATAGTAAGAGTATGACTAAAAAAGAAACCCCATCTTATGTTTGTTCCAATTGTTTAGCTAAATTTGCTACTTGGAGTGGACGTTGTCCTCAATGTTTAAGCTGGAATAGTCTTGAAATTAATCAAACCGATTTAATTCAAAATAAATTCGTATT
>DAIDMV010000009.1:31425-32463 GCA_027448765.1 bacterium
CAACTAGCTAATTATATTGCTAAAGATAGAAAAGTTTTATATGTTTCAGCTGAAGAATCTGTTGAACAAGTTGATGATCGAGCTAGTCGGTTAAAGTTAGTTCATTCTAATTTAATAGTAGTTAACAGCTATTCGACTGACGATATTTTAGCTACTATTGCTAGTAAAAAATTTGACCTAGTGATTGTTGATTCAATTCAGACCATTGCATGTAGTTGGGTCAATGGTGTAACAGGATCGATTAGTCAAATTACTAACTCAACTCAAAGTTTGATTCAAATGGCCAAAAAAACCGCTACAACATTATTAATTGTTGGTCATGTGACTAAAGATGGTTCTATTGCGGGACCTAAACTCCTAGAACATATGGTTGACGTCGTCATTCAATTAGAAGGTGATCGATTCGGAGGTTTTAAAATTTTAAAATCTGTTAAAAATCGATTCGGACCAACTAACGAAGTTATAATATTTGAACTAACTAGTGCCGGATTTAAAATTATTGATAACCCTTCTAAAATATTATTAGAAGAACGTTTATTGACAAGTGGGTCTGTTGTAACTGCTATGGTTGAAGGCAGTCGTCCGATTCTAGTTGAAGTTCAAGCTTTAGTGAATCCAACCAACTTTGGTTATCCTAAAAGAACCACTAGTGGATTTGACTTAAATCGTTTGAATCTTTTGATTGCTGTTTTGGAGCAACGCACTAAAATAGTTTTAAATAATCAAGATATCTTTATTAACGTTGTTGGTGGCTTATCAATCAATGAGCCGGCCGGTGATCTAGCTATTTGTTTGGCTATCATATCGGCCTTAAAAAATAAGATCGTTAACGAGTCTGTTTTAGTTTTTGGAGAAGTTGGTTTATCTGGCGAAATTAGACATGTTGGTTTAATTGATCGACGAATTGATGAGGCCTTTAAGCAAAAGTTCGATCAAATTATTGGTCCAAAATATAAAAAAATAAATAATTACTATCCAGTTCATCAACTAGCTGATGCTCTCGATAAATCATTTATGTAATCGATCATCTTCTGATAG
>DAIDMV010000009.1:33063-37542 GCA_027448765.1 bacterium
GCAATATATTATCAGGAGTAAACTTAATTAAAAGGATTAATTCACAAAACGTTGATGCTATGACAGAGCCACTACTTATTAACAGAAAGACAGGCCAGAAGTTTGGTAAGAGTGAATCTGGAGCAATTTGGTTAGATGAGACAAAGACATCTGTTATGGATTTTTATCAATTTTTTATCAATATAGTTGACGAACAAATTGATGAGTTGATGAAGTTCTACACTTTTTACTCCGACACTGAAATCAAAGATATAATCAAGCAACATTTAAAGGATCCATCGAAAAGATACGGTCAACAAATTTTGGCTGAGTCGGTTACTAAATTAATTCATGGTCAACAAAAGACCGAAGCAGCTATTCTGGTATCAGATATTTTAACCGGTAAAAAATTATTAAAAAATTTGACTCAACTTGAAATTAATCTTCTAAAAGAACAAATCAAAAGTTTTCATTTTAGTGAAGGATTGTCTATCCTTGATATTTTAATTAAAGCTGATTTAATTAAATCAAAAACTGAAGGTAAAAAATTATTACAGGCAGGAGCTATTTCACTTAATTTTGAAGTTATTAAAGATGATATAATGCGACGGAACCAGGCAATTAATCATGTGATGATTATACGTAAGGGTAAAGCGTTTAAAGATAGTATTGTTGTAATTGTTGATTAGTTTATTTTAAAATGATTTTGTATACTTAATATTTATGAAAAATACACACGAAAACAATAATCGTCACGATCAATACAATGATGAGTCTTATAATTATCAACATTATTGGATTTCTCGAAATTATGAAAATCAAGCTGAAAACATCGCCATTAATCGATTATTAAAGAATAAATATTTTGATGTAGCTGTTGATATCGGAGGAGGATACGGTCGTTTAGCGGTTTTATTAGAAAAATATGCTAATAAAGTTTATTTAACAGATCCATCTAAACGACAATTACAGTTGGCTAGTACTTTTTTATTAGATCACGATAAGATTAAAAAAAAGATTATGTCAGCTTCTAAATTGGATTTTACAGATTCTAGTGTAGATTTGGTTAACATGGTTAGAGTTATGCATCATATATATGATCCAGAGAAAGAGTTTAAAGAAATTTATCGTATTCTAAAACCAGGTGGTATAGCTATTATAGAAATGGCTAATTATGATCATTTTGTACACCGAGTTAAGTTTTTCCTTCAATTAAAGAAATTGCCAATTCTACCTGTCGATATTCGTTCGGTTGAAAATCGTAACAATGGTGAAATTTTGTTTGTCAATCATAATCCTGAAACAGTTAGACAGCAATTAATTAATACTGGTTTTGTAGTCGAAGATTATCTATCGGTTTCAAATTTAAGAAGTAGTTTAATAAAAAAAGTAATACCGCTAGATGTTTTACTTAAAATTGAATCTAAATTACAGAAAACTTTAAGTAAAATTTATTTTGGACCTAGCATCTTTTTTTTAGTAAAAAAACCATAGAAAAATGTCTAGTAACTTGTCTATCAATGATTTGATAAGTAATTTAAATGGTATTGGACCTATTCAGCGTACTAAATTTGAATCTATCAATATTTCTTCAATTTTAGATTTAATATATTATTTTCCAAGGAAGTACATTGATTATTCTAATCTAGTTTCTATTAACGATTTAACACCAGGAGATGTGTGTTTTAAGGCCACCATCGATAAGGTTTCTGGGCGATATTCAAAACGTGGTCTTCACATAACTGAAGCAGTCGCATATGATCAAACTGGTTCAGTAAAATTAATTTGGTTTAATCAGCCATACCGAAAGCAAACTATTAAACACGATGTTGTATATTTAATTAACGGTAAATTTAATTTATTTTCTGGTCGTTTATTAATGAATAATCCTTCTTTGGAATTAATGTCAGATTTTCCAGTTAATTCCGCTAGAATTATACCGATTTATTCGGCAACTAAATTAATTTCTTCTAAAATAATTCGTCAAACAATGGCAACTATTTTTAAAAATGATTTACAGTTACCCGAATCTCTACCAGAAGAAACTTTAAGTAAACTGCAATTAATGAGTTTAAAACAAGCCTTATACGAAGTTCATTTTCCAAAATCGTTTGATTCATTAGAAAAAGCTAAATATCGCATTGCTTTTGACGAGGTATTGATTTTATTTTTAGCCGCTAGGATAAACAAGAAGAATCTAGCCAAAGAACATGCTTTAAAGATTGATGCCAATATTGAATTAGTAAAGAATTTTATACAAACTTTAAACTTTAAATTAACTAATTCGCAACGTCAAATTATTTGGCAAATCTTACTTGATTTTCAAAAAGACTATCCTATGAATCGTTTAGTTCAAGGTGACGTGGGATCAGGTAAAACTATTGTTGCCTTAATAACTAGTTTAAATTTTTTAATTAATAATTTTCAAGTTTGTTTTATTGCACCTACGGAAGTTTTAGCAATTCAACATTATCATACGATTACCGAATTATTAAAAGCTATTCATTTAGATGACCAGGTTGTTTTATTAACTGGTTCTACTAACCCTCAACTAAAAATTAAAATAAAAGATCAGATTAATCATAACAAAGTTAAATTTATTATAGGTACCCATGCTTTATTGCAGGAAGATGTTAAGTTTAGTAATTTAGCGTTCATTATTGTTGATGAACAACACAGATTTGGTGTTAAACAGCGTCAAGCTATACAAGACAAGACATCATACCAACCACATATGTTGGCATTATCAGCGACACCGATTCCAAGGAGTTTAGCTCTAACTTTATTTGGTGAACTGTCAATTTCAAGATTAAAAGATAAGCCGATTAATCATTATCCAGTCACAACTGAGGTAATTCCAGAAAGTAATATTAAGTTAGTCTATAAGACTATTAGAGAAAAAGTTAATAATAATGAACAGGTTTTTATTGTTTGCCCGGCAATAACTAGTGATAATTTTTTTAAAGGTAAAAGTGTCGAGTTCATTTATCAAGAGCTTAAAGAGAAAGTTTTTTCTGATTTAAATTTAGGACTAATTCATGGTCAATTAAAGCCTAAAATAAAAAATGAAGTTATGCAAAAATTTATCGATCACAAGATAGATATTTTAGTAGCCACTACGGTTATTGAAGTTGGTGTTGACGTACCTAATGCTACCGTAATGGTAATTTTTGATGCTGATCAATTTGGTTTAGCTCAAATACATCAATTAAGGGGTAGGGTTGGACGAGGTGAAAAGAGTGGATTTTGCTTTTTAGTTGGCGGACGTGATATCAAACAAAATGCTAGGATTAAAATTTTAGAGAAGAGTAGTGATGGATTTTATTTAGCTGAAGAAGATTTTAGGATTAGAGGAGCTGGATCCATTTATGGTGAAAACCAACATGGAGCACTAGATTTAAAATTTGCACATTTAGATGATAAGAAGCTGTTAGATAAAGCTCGGGTTGAAAGTCAAAAAATTTTTAAATCAGATCCAGAATTGATACAATATAAGATAATTAAAGACAAAATAGAAAAATTAAATAATATTTCTTTGCTTAATTAAAATCATGTATTCAGGCACAACTATTACAAATCACTCTGGCAATCTTATCGGTGTGCATCAAAAAATCGATAAATTAGCTCGTCGTAATCTTAGTATTATGTTGCCTAATAATAATTTTCCGACTATTAAAAATATTTTACATTTTGAAGGTGCTAATGGACCGGATGGTATTAAAAGAAAAAGTCCTTCTAAAAATGAACCTTGGCATTTTTTATCACCGTATGATTTAAGTGATGATAAATTGTTAATTACGATCGACTATCATTTTAATAATTTAGTAAAAGCTTTAAAAGATAACAATTTAGAAAGGTCATCATTTGAGGCGGCTTGGTTATCTCATGCCATGGTTGACGGTTTAACCCCAGCCCACCATTATCCCTATGAAGAAAAACTGAGTGAATTGAGAAATGGTGAAGGTATTGAAACTAGAACTAACATCAAAAAAAGATTAATTATGTCTGGGGAAAAAAAATCTGAGATTATTCAGAATAATTGGAAGATGTGGGGTCCGAAGGGATTGTTTATCACTCATCTTGGTTTTGAAATTGGAGTAGCAAGCATTATGGCGCCACTCAAATTTAAGCAAACAATTCCTAATCAGCAAGAAATCGATGTTTTTAATATTGGAATCGATCATTGGTATCGTCAAATTGCTCAAGAAATAGCTTCATTGAATTTGTATGATGATTTTTATAGAATGGGGTGGACAATTTCTTTGACAAAAAAAATTAAAAAATTTTTGGCGCCTACGTTAATTAAATGTATTACTATTGTTTGGTATCAAGCGGTCTTAAAATCTATTGATTCAAAAAGATAACTACATCCTCCTGAATTCCATTCCCAATCTTTCCACCTAGGTATTTCGTAGAACATGCTTTCGTTGTTCGAGCGGGCTATTCCAATTGTAGCGTTTACGTGAGCGATTGTTAAGAATGTTTTCTACTTCCATTAAT
>DAIDMV010000010.1 GCA_027448765.1 bacterium
AAGCTCTCGCTTTAGGTAGGTTAGGATTGCTAGAATAGCTCATAGTGGCTGTTCTCCTGTTTAATTTAGTAGTTAATACAGTTTAGAACAGCCGCTTTATATGTTGCAAAGGTGGTGAGATATTACGTAGTTATTGATAAAAACAACTAAATATGCTACTCTTATTAGATTGTTTTTTGAATAAATCATTTTAGCTAATTATTATTTTGATTTTATCGACAGCAATTTAATAATAATTAAACTAAAGGACTTATTCATGTCTTATTATCATCGTAATAATAAAAAAAATTATCAAAGTAGCCGAAAAAAAATGTCAACTAAACGAATTGATGTTAATCAATTCGTTAAAAAAGCGACCATTTCAACTAAAGAAGTTTATCAAAACGTTAACACTTTTATGGATTTTTCATTAGATCCAAAACTAACTCAAAACATTAACCAACTAGGCTTAATTAATCCTACACCAATCCAAGATCAAACAATCCCAGCTGGTTTAAAAAAACAAGACGTAATCGGCATCGCTAATACAGGCACTGGTAAAACAGCTGCTTTTTTGATCCCAGTTATTAATCGGTTAATCAATGAAAAAGATGCTTATGCAATCATTATGGCGCCAACCAGAGAATTAGCCGAACAAATTCAACAACAATACAGAAAATTAGCTCAAGAAACTAAATTAGTTGATGCTCTATTGATAGGTGGAATGGGAATTATGCCCCAAATAAGACAATTGAAATATAAACCCGAAATTATTATTGGTACACCAGGTCGCATTAAAGATCATATCAACCGACAATCTCTTAATTTAAGTCAATTTAATATTGTTGTGCTTGACGAGGTTGATCGCATGCTAGAAATGGGTTTTGTTGAAGACATTAAAGCAATTATTCAGTTAACCAAACCACAACGACAAAATTTTTGTTTTTCGGCCACTTTAAACTCATCAATCAAGTCAATTATAACGACAATAACAAATGATCCGCTCTATGTAACTATTAACAGTTCTCAAACTAGCGAAAACGTTGATCAAGATATCGTTAAATATTCTGATAATACAGATAAAATTAATAAACTTCATGATCTTTTGATTCAAAACAATACCACTAAAGTTTTAATTTTTGATGACACTAAAAGAAACGTTGAAAAATTAGCTACTGATTTATCTTCAAGAGGTTTTTCAACCGACTCAATTCATGGCAACAAAAGTCAATATCAAAGACAACAAGTACTCCAACGATTTAAAGATAACAAAATTAATGTTTTAGTAGCTACTGATGTAGCGGCTAGAGGTTTAGACGTTCGAGATATTAGTCACGTCATCAATTATTCTTTACCTCAAACCTTTGATGATTACATACATCGAATTGGTCGAACTGGTCGAGCTGATAAAACCGGATCAGCTTTGACTTTTATCAATCAATAAACTAACTGATCTATTGACAATCGATAAAATTTATGGTAAATATGTAATAACTATGCCTGAAATTTTACCTGATGATAATTTATACAGATCTGATTATCCCAATATTTTAAGAGTTGATAATAAAAGCGATACTTTCGTTGACAATGAAGGTCATATTTACCTATACCCAAATGAATCCCATGATTTTCAACTAACTAAAAAATTAATCGAAAACGGACTAAGTGTCGCCAAAATCGTTGATCACCATCAAGACAACTTACTAAATGGGTCGTTGATTCAATATAGCTCAGATAACAATTTTATGCCTCTAGCATATATTCTCAACGCCTCCATCCGTACCCCTGATCTATATGATGACATCAGTCAATCATTTCATTTAATCAAAAAATTCTTATATCAATTAGAAAGAAATCACATTAATATCAGGCTGTCAGATATTAATATTAGTACATTTACAATTAATAAGAATGATTCCTCGGTAGAAATCATACCGCCATACCAAGCTTCAGAAGATTCAATTTCAGCCGAAAAATATTTTTCAGCGCTCAAAGAAGATATTTTGAATCACTGCAATTCACAACAAGAACAAAACACTATTAACCGATTAACAGCGCAAATCTAGTTATTATGTTAGAGCACGATTTAAGTTATTTTCAAAGCACTACAAGAGAAAGAGATCGGATAGATGATTATGAGGTCAACCAAGTAATTAATTGTCTTAATTTAAATAACCAAGAATTATTACAGGGTCAAGAATTTAAACTAAATAAATCACAAAGTTTAGGCGCATCAGATAGTGCTCATGATGTTTTCTTTTTACAAACAAAGCCAAACTCTAAAAACATCAAGCCTATTATTGTTGCCTGTAAAAGATTTAGGCGATCAGAAAATGCTGAAAAAGAAGTTATCAACATTAAAAAAATAAGCCGTAGGGGTTTTAAAACATTTCAATTTTTTAGTAAAGGCATCTACGAAGTAGAGGATGTTGGTACCGTTCTAACTACTAGATTAATACCACAATTTATTACAATGAATCACTTGCCTTGGCGTGATTATTTTCTTGGGCAAAAAGAATTTGTTGACCGAACCCAAAAACCATTAGAAACCATTGGTAATTTTATATCAACTATGCATTCTCAAGGCATAGCTCATGAAGATCTTCAATTAAAAAATATCGGCAAAGATCAAACTAATCAATTTATTATATTTGATGTCGAAAATTCAATCGTAAACGATGAAGACAAAATTGATGATGATGATTTTATCGATTATGTTGGAGAAGATATCCGAACTTTTTTAAAATCTCTTGTAGATAAGGGCTTTTTATATGACTCAACTGAAGCAATTTTTTTAAACGCAGTTGAAAATTACTTTTTAACACCATATTTGGAAAATTTAAAAATAAACAATGATCACTTATTAACTCTTATCGGTCATGCTATAGATACCTGTTTAGAAGACAGGAGTGTAAAAAATCACAAAATTTAATATTATTTTGATAATTCAAGTAAAAAATTATGTCTAACGTTATTATGTCGGTTCAACAAGATCAAAAGCTTAACGTCTGGCCGATCAAATAAGCCATTTTAGCCCGAAATTGATTTTGGCCAGGTTGATCAATAATACAATAAGTGGAATCTAATAGGTCATCAAAATCATCAACCAAAATATTATTACAATTTAGGTTCTGATAACGACTTAATCTCACGTCTGACATCATCATTCTGATAATCGGATTATTTAACCTTTTTTTAATTTCGATTTTCACCAAATTATTTAATTTCACAACTTGATCATCATCAAGACTTTGATTAGTGATATGGCTGTCTAAGGCCTGCCAAGGAATTTTCTCAAAAAAAGCAATCCCAGTACCATTAATTAGTTGTAAGGCAAAAAATTGTTCTGGTGCGATTATTTTTTGATCGTCATGTCGATTAAAATAATCATTTAAAAAATTCATAACTCGAAACTGGATTAACAAATCTTCAGTCGCTAAATGCTTACCTTCATACTCTTGAATTGTTTTAGGTGAAGAAATTTTAAAAGCTATATTATCATCATAACCAAAAACTAAAGAATAACTTCCTTGGCCGAGTTGTTTGAACTGATCAGTATCATAGCGACCAGATGACATTGTTTCTACCAAATCGCCCAGAAAACTTAATAATGACTGGTTATCCTCAATCAACTGTTGACCCGAAGAATTAATCTCATAATCATTAATTAAAGATTTAATAGTGTTGAATTCATTCACTTTGTAGTTTTTTACTTTGGCTTAATTAGATCACTTTGGCATTCTTTTCCAATAAATCTAGGACCTTTTCGACAATTATATATCAACCTTTCAGCGAATTGATCATAAAATTCTTGTTCGTCTTGTAAAGATTTAATTTTTTCTTCTTTAGTTTTAATTTGATTTTGCATGTCTGACATGTGTTCACTCCGTATCAATTCCGATCTATTTAATTTTTCATAAAAATCATCAACCTCCTGCGGAACCACCAAGTCAGAACTCCTTAGTCTAACTTCATCCAACATTGATTTAATTTTTTTATTTTCCTCATCTTCTTTAATAGATTCTAGAAATAAGCTGAGGAAAAAATCTTGAAACTTGGTTAATGATTTCTGATAAAGTAAAATATCTTGTGCGTTTGATGAGCTTCGACTAACACAATCTATGACTAAAGGACAATGGCTACAAGCTTCATTCATAACTTAATTTATACAACTATTGTTCTTATGTGTCAATAGTATTTTTCGTGAGATTAGACTATAATGAAAGAAACAACAAAAGGTAAAAACATGTCGCTAATTTTATTTGGATCTGGTGAATTTACGAACTTAGTTAACGATATTGATCTTTTTTTAATAAAAAATTATCAATTTAAATCAATTGCTGTCTTGCCGACAGCAGCTGGCTTAGAATCTGATTGGTTGAAATGGATCGACCAAGCTCAAGTTCATTATAAAAAGTTTAAGATTAAAGTTATCCCACTACTCGTTCAGAATCAACAACAAGCCAATGACCAAAAAATAATTAACTTACTAGATCAAGCTGAGGCTATTTTTATTTCCGGCGGTAATCCAATCTATTTACACGATCAACTTCAAAACACTATTTTATTACAAAAGATATTGGATAAAATCAATCAAACTAATTTTATGGTGGCCGGTAGCTCAGCTGGAGCTATGATCATGGGCAGCTACATCTTAAAAAGACCTTTTAGAGCTAATCTCAGCCACAATACAACTAACTGGTTAGAGGGTTTTAAGATCATTAGTCCGACTGTTTTTCCTCATTTTGATCGTTTTAACCAGCTACCTTTTTTCTTTAATAATATAATCAATAAAAGTCCCGATAAAGTTAAAAATAACTGGCTTGGAATTGACGAAAACACCGCTTTAATCGTTAATCAAAAATATCAAAAGATTGGTTCAGGCCATGTAACGATTAGCCTCAATCAAACGACTGAAATAATCTAACGAATTCTAAAGATATGTTCTTTAGCATCATCTTGATCATCAGATATAGTAATCTCAAAACCATTCTGTGATATATTTTTATTTTTTCGATGTCTAACACGATGTCTTTTTTTAGCTACGATTGGTTTACTGGTTTCTAAGACTTGACTAGTTAGATTAATACTTTGGTTAATGACAGGCTTGACTGTTTCAGTCATAGAATGACTATGATTCTGATCATTTGTTTGATCGTAATGAGCTTTAACATAATCATCTATCGAGCTTTTTTGACTGGCATAAAGTCGACGACTCTGATCAATAATTTGCTTTGAAAAATCTTGCTGAAAAGCTGGTAGATCAACACTAATAGCTGAAAATGGACGAACTTTTTCACCTTCAATAGTCATAGCAATAACAAAATGTCTATTATTAAGATTAATTAAATCGGCCTCACCAAAACTAGGTTGAAAATACTTTTGCATTCTATACGCATCGTCAGCTCCCATTCTAAAACAAACGATGGAGCCAACATTACCAAAAATAGCATCAGAAATATCTTGAGACATTTGAGCAATATACTGATTAGCAACAGTTAGATTTAAACCATACTTACGAGCTTCACTTAATATCGTAGCAAAGCTATCGGTTGCAAAATTTTGAAATTCATCAACATAGAGATAAAAAGGTTGTCGGTTTTTGATATCTATATTGGCTCGACTCATAGCAGCTAATTGAATTTTAGTCACCAATAAGGCTCCTAAAACAGCTGCATTATCTTCGCCAATTAAACCTCTTGTTAAATTAACAATTAAAATTTTCCTATGATCCATAATATCTCTAATATTAAAACTGCTCTTAGGTTGTCCGATAATATTGCGCACTAACGGATTAGCCGTAAACGCACCAACTTTATTTAAAATTGGAGCTACAGCTTCAACAGCAAAACGATTATTCCAACTATTAAATTCATTAATCCAAAAATGTGCCACTACACTATCCTGAATCGAATCAACGACTTGTTGACGAAATTTTTGATCAGTTAACATTCTAGTAATATCTAACATAGTTGCGTCTTTATAATCTAAAAGAGCTAAAATTGTATAACGCAGAATATACTCCAGTCTTGGACCCCAACTATCAAACATCCTTTTTAAAACGCCTATCAGCTCAGACGCAGTATGAGTTTTTAATTTTGGATCAATTACTTCCATTGGATTAAAAGCCATTGGAAATTCTGTATCGGCCGGATTAAAATAAATAACATCATTCAATCGATCAGCTGGAATTCTTTTCAAAATATTTAAAGCTAAATCGCCATGAGGATCGATAACCGCTAAACCAAAATTAGCTGATAAATCGGCAATCGTTAGTAATTCCAATAAAGCAGATTTACCAACACCGGTTTGACCTAAAATATATAAATGACGTGACCGATCAAATCGTGGTAAACCAAAAATTAAATTATGACTTCTAAAATTAACTGTTCCGATCGAACTAACTTGGTTGCTTCCCAGACTAACTAAAGGTAAATTAACTGGAGGCTCAGCAGTCTGATAAGACGACCAAAGAATATACGGTGTTTCAACATTAGTGTGTGGTAAATGATATAAAGTTGCTAGTTCTTCAATATTTAAAATTAGTGATTTTTTTGAGATTCGACGTTTTAAAAAATCGTTTAAGAATTCATGATTTTGTTTAACATAACCCTTGAATCCGTTTAAATAAGTACTATTGAATTGACGATAACTAGCCATAATTGATTGAAGTTTTAAATTAGCTAAATTTTGAGATAAATGACCAGCGTAAATAATTCTTAGACTAGCCTGGTAAGCTAATTTTTGACTTTTTTGTTCAGCACCAGAAATTTTAGTCTGCTGGAAATCAGACAACTTAGAATTACCAACCTTAGGTTGATCTGAACCGGTCCAAAATGCCGAAGCAAAAGTTTTAACTAAACCACCCGACTGATGATTGTTTAATCGATCGATATATCTTTCACTAGCATGGTGCCAGTTAGACTCAGCCGGCCTAATAATCAGTTGTACCCAAGCTTGCTCATCTGGTTTAAATTTAGCAAGTGTTGCCGTAATAGACGCTAGGGGGTCAACTTCAAAATTTTGAAAAGTCTTGATTGGTAGAGCTTGGTCGGTTTCAAAAACTAACTCGGCTCCAACAACACTAGAAAAATTATGGAAATCTACTAGGCAATAATCTTCAACTTCAGATATTTGGACATTGGGATATTGAGCATAAATTTGATCTTCAACGAAATCTTTTAAATCATTTGGTACCCAAACATAAAATCCAATCTTAGAATTTAAAACAGCTATCTCTAAACTAATGCGTTGACCAACAGATTTTTTCCAGCTTAATTTTTGATTTGGCGACAATAAACCATATAAACTAGCGAACATTTGTTCGGCGGCTAATTCCTTTTTATCATTAGTTCGTGGTACTTGTAGTAATAAAACGACACCTTCAGACATATTTTTAATTCTTACACGACTCCATTAAAAGCAATATACTGCAAAAATTTAATCTTTATGATAAAAAATCTTCAAATAAATTTGACTGTCCATGAATAGACCTAAAAATCAAAAGATCAAGTAACAAATTACTCTCTCTGACATCATCAATAATCTTAAGATGATCTGGTATTTCATCAACATAACCATCGTCAAAATTTAATCTTGCTTGTTCAAATGAAGCCATCCTTAACATCCTTTCTAATATTATCTTATTATACTACAAAAATGCTGAAAAATCGGTTGGAAAAAGAACTTGCCAAACATGATAAAATAAAGTTAATGGAAAAACCGGAAACCTTAGGACAAACAATTATTAGCTTAAATCAATCTCTAAATAATCAAAATACCATCATCGTCAATAAAAGATTTCAGCGTCCAGAAGAAGAAAATCGATTAGATATTATCGCCATACCAGGACATGTCAAATCTATTCGAATGACCGATAGATTGATTAGTCCTCAAATTCTAACTTATTACGCCAAGTGTCTTGGTAAATATAGCGTCGAAGCTATTAATCAACTCAACATTAATAGAAATTCGAATTACAGAACTTACCAACCCGAAGTTGAAATTGGAATCGGCTTATCTAACACTAATAAAAAAATTAGACAAAAACTCTCAATAAATCCTCTACAATCTCAACTAGAACATAATTTCAACACTTTAAAAAATTATTACGAATCTAATCAGATTGATCCAGAAAATGAACTAGAATTTTTAATTGTTTATAGCGCTCTCGACATGCAAAAGCTTAATATTTCGTCTGACATAGTAGTTGATTTCTCGGCTCGCCAAATCGGTGACCTCCATAGCCTTTTTGTGCCCGGAATAGACTTTAATTTTAGTCCTTTAAATAAAAAATCATTAGCTAAAACTAATTTAATTAACAGAAACTACTTATTAAAAATCAATCATCCATTAATTAATGCAGTCATAAAAGAGTCAATTGGATGCCAAGACAATAAAAATAATTTTATTTTAGGAATTAATGATTTTCGACTTCAAACACCTAATGATGATTATTTATTAAACCTCGAGTCATTTTTTACCACTATACTTAGTAACCAAGATCAACTGAAAAAAGAAATTAATCAATACCAAACTATAACCAAACGACGCTCAGCTGTTTGGAAATTCATTAATGATTTAAGTTTTCAAACATTACAAATAAAATTATTAAATGATTGCAGTTGCCTGAAAAATTAATTCAATTATAGTGATATCCCAGGGATTAAAATCTAAATAATAAAAATACTACTAATAATTTGTTATAATTGAATCAATGAGGGAAAAAAATCTGTACCAAATAATGGGCTTAGATTCGAGTCGATGTACGACCAGTCAAATTAAAAATCGGTATCGACAATTAGTTAAACTTTATCATCCAGATATAAAGGGTAACGAGAAAAAAATGATTGAAATCAATCAAGCCTATGAAACTTTAAGTAATCCGATTAAGCGTCTTAAATACGACCAATTATTAAAAACCAAAATTCCCCCACAAACTCAGCATTATAGTCAAAAAACAAAAACTAACCCAATGGTTAGAAAATCATCAGTACAACCTAATCTATCAAATTTAATCTTTAAAATTAAATTAAGTTTATCTTTAGCTTGTTTAGCTCTTATGATTATCCTAGGTCTTCGTTTTATTCAATTAAATAACCAAGTTATAGTAGATCAATACCCAATCAATTTTGTTAATAGTAGCTATCGTTTGACTAACACGTTTCAACAAAAATCATTCAAAAATATTAAATTAATAAAAATAACTAAACAATCCTCGGAGCAATCAATGAGTTTTTCATCACCACCTACAGTAAAACAACAATGTCAAAGTAAAAATTTTATATTAAATCCATCTAAATTTTTCAAATCTATTTTTAACAATAATCAATGTTGATCGCTAATTAAATAATGACTATAATACTGTCTTAACTTAGTAATTTTAGGATCAATAATTATCTGACAATAAGCTTGATTTGGATGTTTAGTGAAATAATCCTGCTGCTCTTCTTCGGCTAAATTAAAGTTTTTAAGTAGTTTAATAATTGTTACTATCGGTTTAGTGTATAATTTTGAAACTTTCAAAACAACTTGATCAATGATATTTTTCTGATCATTATTAGTATAAAAAACTGCCGAACTGTACTGATATCCAACATCATTACCTTGACGAGCTAACGAAGTTGGGTCATGAAGAGTAAAAAAAATTGTCAAAATTGTTTCAAGGCTAATAATAGTCGGATCAAAAATTAATCGGATAACCTCTATGTGGCCGGTATTTCCCTGACAAACTTGTTCGTAAGTCGGTTGATCAACATTACCATCACTATAACCAACCACTAGATTAGTTATTCCCTTGACTAAACGAAAAGTTGCCTCTAAACACCAAAAACAGCCACCACCTAATATAATTTGATTTTCTTTATTATTGTTCATGGTTGTTAAAATCTAAAGCTAACGAATTAATACAATACCTAGATCCACCTTTATCTTGAGGACCATCATCAAATAAATGACCTAAATGAGAGTCACAATTCCGACATCGTACTTCGGTTCTAATCATAGAATGAGAACTATCCTTAACTAACTTAATTTTAGAATCATCGACCGACTGCCAAAAACTAGGCCAACCACATCCTGCATCATATTTAGTATCAGATTGAAATAATAAAGTATGACAGGCAGCACAATAATATTTACCCGTTTGCCAAAAATCATCAAATTGACCAGAAAATGGTGGTTCAGTTAAACCTTGTCTTAAAACCATGTACTGCTGAGCGGTTAGTTTTTGACGAAAAGAATCATCTGATAACTGATCCATTTCACCAACTCGTACTAACTGGCCGACCTTCGTCATATCCTGATTGAGATTGCAGGCCTACAATTGCCCGCCTGGAAAAACTATCTATATCTTGAGCACCAAGATATGATAACGCACTTCTGAGTCCAGCTACAATACGATCTATGATATCTTCCACGCTAGGATTCACAGGATCAAGATAAATTTTTGAATTAGATATTCCTTCCTCAAAAAATTCTTTTAAGCTCTGATTATATGGGTCATCTAAATGAGATCTTTGACTCACAGCTCGTCTACTAGCCATACCAAAATTTTCTTTATAATAGCGTCCGTCGTTATCTAATCTTAAATCGGCAGCACTTTCAAAAGTCCCAGTTAACCAAGATGCAAACATTACGTTTGATGCGCCCGCGGCTAAAGCCAAGACAACATCACGAGGGTAACGAATACCTCCATCTGCCCAGACAAATTTACCTAGGCTTTTAGCTTTCATCGAACACTCTAAAACAGCACTAAATTGTGGGCGACCAACACCTGTTACCATTCTAGTCGTACACATTGCCCCTGGTCCAACACCGACCTTAACTATATCAGCACCAGCTTGAATTAAATCTTCTGTCGCCTCCTGAGTTACAACATTTCCAGCTACAATTTTAAAAGATTGACCAATAGATCGAACCTGTTGAATAGCTTGAATCATCTTATCTTGATGGCCATGAGCCGTATCAAGTACAATCAAATCAGCTCCATAACTCAAAACTTCTTCTGCCTTCTGTTTAACATCACCATTAATGCCAATAGCTACCCCTATTAAAAACTTATTGTTATGATCAACAGCCGGTTGATATAAATCTGCTCGTAAGGCGTTTTTTTTAGTTAACAATCCGACCAGTTGGTCATTATGATCAACAATTGGCGCTAATTTAATATGATTCTGATTCATCTTATCAAACATATCTTTAGGACTTAAATCTTGCTGTAAAATTATCATGTTTTCTTGACGAACAATTTTATCAATTGTTTCAAATTGATCAATCTCTTTAATCATTCTTTCTGAAACCAAACCTAACGGATGATTATCTTGATCAACTATCACAACCACGCCATGATTTCTTTTAAATAAAATATTGGCAGCTTGATTGATAGTATCACTAGTTTTTAGTGTTAAAGCTGTATCAAAAACCAAATGACGGCTTTTAACAAAATTAATCATTTCCTTTAATCGTGACATAGGTATATCTTGTGGTAAAATTGTAATTCCACCACGTCTAGCAACCGTTTCAGCCATTCTTTTACCAGCTACAGCACTCATATTAGCTACAACTATCGGTATAGTAGTGCCAATCTGATCAGAAGTTACAAGACTAACATCAAAACGAGAATTAATTGAACTTTTTTGGGGGACCAAGAAAACATCATTATAAGTCAAATCATAACTAGGCATCTGATTATTTAAAAATTTCATTTTTTAAATAATCTTATGGACCAGTTTTAACGTTTTTTAAACTATTTTGAAATTCAGTTAGAGCTTTTTGAGGATAAAGCTTATCATACTGATTTTTTAAATTTTCAGCCTCTAATTTAATACTGGCCAAATAACCAACTTCCAAATTTAATAATAACTTGGTCTGACTAGTGACGGCACTTAAATTATTGGTTTGACTTGATTGTTCGACTTGACTAATCAAACCGTCTGATTTATTTATAAAATTTACGGATGTGTTAATCATGTTTTTCAAATCAACATTATTAACTTTAACTGATTTAAAGACTTTTAAGGCCGATTGATTAGAAGTTTTTAATTGATTTAAAAAACTAATAGCATTTGTTGGATTATTTGTAATATTGGGTGATTTAACTAACAAAGTAGCCTGATTTAAAACGTAACTTAATAAACTTGGTTCCGCTTGTTGATAACTTTGATTTAACTGAGTCACAAAATTATTAAAATTTTGCCATTTGGTTTGAAAATTATCAAAAGCTGTTTTAACAGTTTGATTTTTTAAGACTGGTGATTTTTTTAAAAGGTTAATCTGAGTCTGGGTTTTAATTAATTTTGAATTAATTTGTTGAATTTGAACTGACAACTGCTGATTAATATCTTTCTGGGGTGAAGCTAAAACTTTTTTAGTCAAACTGGTTATGTTTAAATTATAGACCTGAGATGAGCCAAGAGACTTAACGTCTTGAGCCATAGTTTCAGATTGCAAATTAGCTGTTTTCAATTCTTTAGATGTAATAGGTTTAATCAATAATAAATAACCGGCTAAGACAACTACAACAATCAATAATAAACCAACTAAGCTTAAAAATAAAAAATGTTTTGATTTAGTTTTTTTAGTAGGCTTATTTGGATTAGATTCAACTTTTGATTGATCAATGGTTGGTTTAATCTCAGTGTTAGTTGGTGTTTGGTCTGAATTCATAACAATCTAATATTATTATACGCTAAATGTCGCAATTAATAAACTAACTACAAGCAGTTGGATCCCAAGGTTTGTGCTGAGTATTTGATACAGTTGGCGGAGAAATATTATAGGTAGCCTGAGCTTGAAGAAGAGTCGAGTTACTGGCTTTAGATGCTGTATATTCATTAATAGCTGACGTCACGTTTTTAACTTTAGTTGTAGCTTTTAATTGCGTCGTTTGACCAGTTACGCTTAAGCCACTTCCGGTTAATACCGTCACATTCGATCCATTAGTCACCATAGTAGGATTTTTAGATAAAACAACATAACCAGTTAATTGATTGGCGACTTCTTCGGCGTCGGCCTCACTCGCAGAATTAGCATAATAAACGACTGTTTCATTGGCTTGAGTACTACCCGGATTAATACTTGTTGGCTGATTAGTAATTTTAAAGCCTAAGTTAGTTAGCTGACTCGTAGTTTGAGTGGCTTGGCCGCTAACACCACTACCATTCACTACATTCAACTTTATGGCACTTGGACTAGGTAATGGTTGATTATTTAACGGATTAATGTTTGGTTTTATGTTAAGGAATTGATCAATGACATTATGATCCATCGGATTGACTGGGAAAACAACATCGCCGTAATTATAATTTTGAAAAATATAACTACCAAATCCAGTGACGCCAACAGGTAAAGTTAACTCTGGCGCATGAGCTAAATTAACTGAATGAAAATCAGCTACTAGTTGTAGAATATTTTCCGTTGAAAAACTAGAATCAATTTTTACGTTTGGTAAAACAGCATTTAATAATTTTTGATCAACTATCGGATTACCTAAACCTTCGTGTTTAACGGTACTAGCCAAAACATCTAAAAATTGATGGGTACGATCTATTCGGCCGATATCACTTTGTTGTTCATAGGGCCAATAATAATGATTCATGGTCTGAACACTAGCTGGCTTATACTGTAAATGTCTAGCTCGGATAACCTGTAAAGCCTCTAACCCATTTAATAATTTACATCCAGGTGAAGTAATATTTAAATGAGAATATGCATCATAAACTGGCATCGAAAAATTCATTTTAACACCCCCAAGAGCATTAACAATATTAACAAAACCATCAAAACCGACTTCAACATAATGTTGAACTGGAATACCAAAATCTTCTTCCACGGCTCGGACTAATTGACTAGGTCCTTCGTATAAAGCAGCATCAATTTTAAAAGATTGGTGGCCTTTTCTAGCATTTGGCACAAAACTATCTCTTGGAATTGACAAGATCGTAACAGATCGAGTCTTGGGCACGAAATGAAAAATCAAGATAATATCACTATTCACACCCGTTACACCGTTAGAGCAAAAACCCCACTGAGCGTTTTGAACTTTTAAATTACAACGGTTAGTTGATCCAGCGACTAAAATATTTTCTGGACTACCATTTGGTACCGAAATTAAACCATCAACATTAACATGTTGGACTTTATTAAATAAATTATAAGCATCCCAACCAGCAAAACTTAAACCTAAAACAACTAACGCTAAGACAATTATTAATGTTCTTTTTTTCCAACCAAATTTTTTTTTCGAGGGTTTAGTTGACGTTGCTACAGTTTGAGTTTTAACTGATGTGGCAACATCCAATGATTGATCAACTTTGGTTTGATTGACCTGACTAGGGGCTAAAGTATTAATTAATCCATCCAAACTAAGGTCTCTAGTTCTCGATCTTTCTAAAATTTTACTTTTTTGATACGTCGTTCGGTTACCTAGATTAATGAGGGACGGTTTCTGAGGATTAACCTTAAAAGTTTTATCTTTAAGATTAGAACTAGAGGCTGGTTTAATAAAGCCATCTATTGAGCCAACTCTCATTCTAGGCCTATTTCGGCGTTGATTATTTTGATCCATAATTTTAAAGATAATTATATCACAAAACCTGACTTAAAAAGCTAATGATAATTAGCAAAAAAAATAACCTTATATGATATAAATTACTTAATAGATGCTTGGTTTAAATTAGCTAAAAACTGAGGCAATAAACTAGCGTTTTGCTTTGAACATTGCGGACAACCTACGCCACCTGAAGTTGGTATAGATATCCAGTAACCATTAACAATATGCTGAGTAGCCTTAATTGCATTGACCAACTCGGCAACCGTAATAATCGAACCCCTAGGATTAGTGCTTAAGCCGGCAAAAATCATTTGATTTGGGTTCTGGTGATGAATAACCTGAACAGCTTGATCAACGACTTTAAAATAATTGGCAGAATTCCTTTCTGACTGTTGAGAATAATTCATAGCCGATATTTGACATGGTGATACTAGTGGCTTTTTATTAACTGTTCGTTTTGCCAAAATGTAGTCACAAATTGATGTTAAATTATGCTGTTTAGAAAAATTACTTAATAATTGATCATATTTTAAAGGATCCTCAGCTTGATTAGTTGGTACAACACTACTAGGCGTATCAGAAGAATCGTCAAATAAGACCGCCTGAATCGGGTATTTAATGTCATGAGATGAATATTGTTGCATAAATTTTTGAGAATTATTAATATAATCTGTGGCCACTAAATTCAAATGATCAGGATTAGCTAATATCGTAGAACTGTCCAACTCTTTGTTAGACAAAATTACATATATTTTTGAATTTTTAAATTCATTTAATGCCTCTGGATTTTTTTCAACCAATGCTAAAAAATGATACTGCAAAATCCACTCTATATTATTTTTAGATACAGCAGCATTAACTTGCTTAGTGGACAATGTTTTCGTTGATTGTACGACAGAATGACTAACACTTAACTTAGAAAAATTTAAGATTAAAATTATAGCTATAATAGCAAGTCCCACTATTACAATGGCCGTAATTTTTAAACCAGAAAATCTAAAATGTTTAGCAGATGATGTTTCAGAAAAATAATCTAACTCTGACTCCGTGTCTGATCTTTTTTGATTCTGAGTCAAACGATCATTATGATCCATAACTGAAGTATAGTTAATAAGTTTTAGGCTGTCAATTAAACACTAAGCTAGATAACGATACTAAATTTATGTTTTTTTGATTTAGTGTTCAATACTTGATTGGCTGGAGTTACTGGTGCAGTACTACTAGTAGATGGTGCCGGTAAACTAACAACACTAGAGGTGTTTGAATATAAAACACTATCTACCACCTCGACAGTCAACTGTTGAGAACCGTTGGCTGAACTATCAGGAACAGTACAATTCCCTACCGTACTAGCTGGTGAAGTAGCTCCACCGATACCTGGGCTAAAACTACAACTAACCGTCACGGCTTTACCGTTAATATATGCGTGTGTCTGGAAAGGAAACTTACTGCTCGATAAAGGATATGTACCTTGTTTAACGTCAATATTGAAATTACAAGATGTTGTCGTGCAGGTTATAGAGTTAGGAACAACACTTACTGTTGGTTTAGCATTACTACACTGATGTATATTATCGTAAGCTGTTAAATTATATTGTCCAGCATAATTAGTTGAACTATTTTTAACAAAAGGATCAATCGAAAAAATATTGGCGTTATTGTTAATACTGATGGTCCTAACCGCTAGTGGTGGAGTACAACTAGTTGCTAAGTCACCAGATACAACATCAACATTATAGGTTTTTCCATTAGCAATGTTAGGTGGATTATACCAAGATGGATAAAGATCTTTACTTGGACTTGGATAAACCCAACCATAATAATGGCCTAAAACTGGAGCCGGTGGATTATTAACAACATAGGCAGGCAGCACCTTAATGCCAGCTGGTTGTTTCCAATTAATTGGTTTTTTTCCATTAGTTAAATAAGTTATCATGCCTCTGGTTAACGGTTCAGTTAAGGCTTCTAAACCACCGTTTGATTCTATAATCGGTACTTGAGCCGTATGGTATCCCACCCAACTTCCCACGGCATATTGAGTTGTCATACCGATCATTAAACCACTAAAATTACCGTGAGTTGTTCCAGTTTTAATAGCCACGTCCCAACCATTAGTATGCTGGAATTTAAAACCAAAGCTAGACAATGGAGAACAATTCGTAGGACCACAATAACCCGGTAAATAAGTTGCATTAGGATCAGATAGAATATTGTCAATAATATAAGCAGCGTCAGGTTTAACTACTTGCTTTGGTTTAGGCTGTTTCCACTGATAAACAGTTTGATTATTAGCATTTTTAACCTGTAAAATATAAGTTTGAGGTACATAACTTCCCAATCTGGAATCGGTCGCAAAACCATTAACTGTCTGATTTAATTTTAGATAGCCACCTTCACCTATCATTGACGAAGCGTAACAAGGTGCTGGGATTGTTCTAGCTGTATTAGCATAACATTTATAACCACTAGTTAATCCCATAGACTTAGCCATGGCCTGTACTTTAGGAATTCCCACTATTAAAGCCGCTTTGATAGCCGGCACATTACGAGAACCAGCGAAGCCATACCTAATCGTAATTGGCCCTGGATACTGATAATCATAGTCCCACAAACAATTTCCTCCATTACTAGGCAAAGCTTTATTAGTACAAGGATAGCCCGGCAAAGGACCCTGCGAATCATATAAGACAGAACCCGCTCCGACATTAGTTTCATCATTAATTAGAGTAGTATAATCATACAGCTTGAAGGTTGAACCGGGATTAATCCTGGCCGTCGCAAAATTAAGTTGTCCGTATACTGGGTTGAAAAAATTTACGCCTCCAACCTGAGCCGTCACTTGACCGGTCGGTACATTTTCAACAACCAGAGCTGCGTCATCCCCATTTTTAGCTTTTATGCCTGGATAATCCTGTTGAACCAACTTATTGGCTTCGTTTTGCTGACTAACATGAAGCGAAGTAATTACTTTCCATCCACCTTGATTGTATGATTTAGAACCAAACATTGTTTGAAGCTGTTGTTGAGCTGATAAAACAAAGTAAGGAGCCTTGATGTTGGTATATAATCCCTCTTCTGGTTGAACTTGACTTAAAACATTAACTTTCAAAGCTTGTTGTTCTTGAGCCAGTGTAATATAACCCTGTTGATGCATTAATTTAAGAATATAGTCCATGCGACCAATCAAGGCTGATTTACTAAAATATGGAGCATATGGAGAATAATAGCTAGGAGATTGAGGGATAGCAGCCAAGAAAGCCGATTGAGCTAGACTTAATTGAGAAGCATTTTCTCTAAAATAATTTTCAGCCGCCGCCTGAATACCATAGTTAATTCCTCCATAGGGCGCAATATTAAGATAACCCGTTAAAATTGTACTCTTAGAATATTTTTGACTAACATCATAAGCCAAAAACACTTCCTTGATTTTTCTCAAAATAGTTACTTGGCCATTCCAATTTTCATTTAACTTCACTAGCTGCATAGTAATAGTTGAAGCTCCCTCCAAACTACCACCTAAAGCATCATGAACAGCGGCTCTTAAAATAGCCAAATAATCAATCGGCCCTGAAGTATAAAAACTCTTATCTTCAATGGCAACAGTTGCATCTCTAATAAATGACGACTGCTGATTGGTTGCAACCGGAATTCTATCAATTCCATTGTAATCATTCCAAAGCAGTACTTTACCCGTATGATTATAATAACTAATACTCCCGCTTAAATTTTTACCATATAAACTAGAGATTGCTGGTAAATCTTTTTGTAAACTAATTAACACATAACTAAAGAAAATTACCATTAATATTAATAAAGCACCACAAGAAATGCTAATGTATTTTAAGCCTCTTTTCGAAAAAACAAATTTTTTTAATTTATAAAATCTTTTAGCAAAAAAACCGTCTGGAATTTTTTCGGGTTCAGGATGATTATGACGTCTGCCATCCTTATAAGGAGAGTTTTTTCGGGTCTTTTTAGACAATGAATTATTTAATTTAAAAGAACTTGAGGTGGTCTTTATATTTGAAACTTGTCGATTGGATTTTCTTGGCATTAACTAGTGTACTTTCTCTTAAAAATTATTTAATTTATTGTAAAAAAATATTATAAAAATTATAGCACCTCAAAATAATATATACTATAACTAAACAAGCTTAATTTGAAAAATAACTTAAGAATATACGATTTATAAAGCAAAATTAAAATTTTTATGGCATAATATATAAAACTAAGGAGTAATAATGTACATGGGTTCAATATCGAGTAGTCTTAGCGTCTCCGATAAAGTATTAAGTGGCCTAGGAAAATCATTTTTAAATTTTAATTCACTAGTAATCTTAATTATCTGTTTAGTGGCTGGAGTATTGGTTAGTTTTTTAGCTGGTCGAATCATTCAAAGGTTTAGTAATATCATAGGTTTAAGAGCCGACCGATCAAAAGATATTAGAACAGTTACTTTTTTAAGAAGAATAGAAACATTTTTAATTCTATCGATCGCCCTAGTCCGAATGATCATCATTATTATCAGTCTTTATGTTTGGTGGATCACCACACATGCTGGTCAACAACCCTCGGCCTTAATCGGTGCCAGTGCCTTAGCTTTGGTTTTAGCCTATGGATTGTCTGGACCATTTTTAAGAGATATAGCTTTTGGAAGTTCGATGATGGCTGAACAGTGGTTTGGAGTTGGTGATGTAGTGACAGTGCAGCCAAACAGTATTCATGGTGTAGTTGAAAAAATCACACTTCGATCAACCAAACTAAGAAGCTTCAGCGGTGAAACTGTTTGGTTCAGCAATCAAAACATCAACATGGTTAGTGTTGTTAGGAAAGGATCTTGGGCAATTGCTCTAGAAATGTTTGTCAATGATCCAGACAAAGCAACAGAATTAGTTGAAAAAACAAATTACCTTTTACCAAAAGGACCAGCATTATTAATTAATCCGTTAATGATTCATAATATTTCAAAACAGACTGATGGTATTTTTCAAATTACGATTATAGGTGAAACTGCTCCCGGACAAGATTATATTATCAGAGAAGACGCTATCAATGTTTTAAATAAGTTAGATAGTAACAATAAAGAACCTATTATTCTAAGTGAAATAATTAGTCGATTCACAGATCAAAAATCAGAAATTCAATTTATGCGAGCCTTGAAAAATGCTAAAAAAACTAAAATAAACCCTAAAATTAAAATACCAAAAAATTAGTTTAACTAATTTTTAAGAGTAAACCTCAAAACCAGCTCAAACCATAACAATAGCAATCATAACTATAAAACCAGTTGTTATAGAAAAATGGAAAAATTATAAAGCCTAAAGAGCATTAATAATAAGTCTGAGAGCATTCCTTTAGAACCTAAAAAGACAAAGATCATATCACGATCAACATCAAAAGGAATATCTTTAACTGCTTCAAAATGACTGTATTTTGAATTTTAGACATTAAACACTTCTACTTTATTCAAACAAATCTCAAGCATCAATCCTACCATGCTATAATTAAGTCAAAATGACAGAAAAAATTAAAATTATTTCACCACATTTTGATGATGGTGTTTTTAGTGCTTTTAATTTAATCAATCAAAATAAGACTAGTTTAATAACTGTTTTTTCTCAAATTCCAAATCAAAATATATCAACATTATGGGATCGTTTATGTTCTGGTCAATCATCTAGCCAGTTGATGAAAAAAAGACAAATAGAAAATCAAACGGCTCTTCAGTCATATCAAACAAAATTAATTAATCTCAATTTACTCGATCGTCAATATCGTCGACAAAATATTAAAAAAGATACAATTTTATCTGAATTATTAAAACATATCTCCCGTCAAGACCAACTTTTTTTCCCATTAGCTTTAAGTCGTTATTTCGTTCATCCTGATCATCAAATTTTAGCTTCAATTGGTTTAAAATTATTAAAACAAAACTACCAAATTAGCTTTTATATCGACCAGCCTTATATGATCCCTCCAATTATTTTTACATCTAACTATCAAAAGAAAATGATCCACAAAATCTATCAAAAATATCAAGTTAATTGTCAAATTCAAATTATCAAACTCGATCAAGTCAACCGTCATAAAAAAAATCATGCTATGCATCAATATAAAAGTCAGTATTTTTTCACCAATTTAGTCTCTTTTGGTAGGTTAAGTTTAATAAATTATTTAGGTCATGAAGTTTATATTATTCCCGACAAGGCACTATAATAAAAGTAATGTTTAAAGAAAAAACTGCCAAATGGTTACTACCAATCATGGCATTGGGTGTAGTTTACGGTGATCTTGGTACTAGTCCATTATACGTTTTGAATACAGCTTTTGCTAAAATTGGTCTGAATATAAAAATCAATCAGCTCAGCATAGAAGGTATTGCCTCTTTAATTATCTGGTCATTGATAATAGTTGTAAGTTTAGAATTTATTTTTTTACTCATGAAAGCCGATAATGCGGGCGAAGGAGGTATTTTAGCTTTAGTTGGTTTAATCAAACATCATTTCAAAGAATCAACCAAAACAAAAAAATATTTAATCTTAATAGGTATCATTGGTGTAGCTTTATTTTTTGGTGATAGCACTATTACGCCAGCTATTTCTATTTTATCGGCCGTGCAAGGTCTAAACGTAATATCTAGTGGTTTTAGACAATTAGTCATTCCAATTACTATCATCATTGTTTTAGGATTATTTTTTCTACAAAGAAAAGGCAGTTCATTTATTGGTGATCTGTTTGGTCCAATCATGTTGATTTGGTTTATAACAATTGGAATAGCCGGTTTACTTGAAATCATTAAATTACCCGGTATTTTAGTTAGCCTATCACCAACTTACGCTATTAGCTTTATTGTTCAACAACCGGTCATTGCTTTTATTTCTTTGGGGGCTGTTGTCTTGGCCGTTACCGGCTCAGAAGCCCTTTATGCTGATATGGGTCACTTTGGTCGTCAACCAATTAAAAAAGCTTGGCTTTTTATTGTTTTACCTAGTCTAATTAGTTGCTATCTAGGTGAATCAGCCGTTATTTTAAATCACCATTTCACACTTAATAACCCTTTACTGTACCTATTCCCGAATAATCTTAGATTAGCCATGACAATTTTAGCTACGATTGCAACTATTATCGCCTCTCAAGCTGTCATTTCTGGAGCTTTTTCTTTAACCAAACAAGCTATTCAGCTGAACTTATTACCAAAAATAAAAATTATTCATACTTCAGACCTAGAAACTGGTCAAGTTTATTTAAGTCTGGTTAATTGGTTATTAATGATAGCTGTTTTGTTTTTAGTTTTGTTTTTTCAATCAGCTACCAGTTTAGCTGAAGCTTTTGGTATTGCTGTTTCAGGAACAATTTTAATTGATGGCATATTATATTTATTCGTCGTTAAAAAAATATGGCGTCAGCCTCTATTGACAGTTCTTTTAAAACTTATTTTCATTATTCCTTTACCGTTACTTTTTTTTAGTTCCAACTTACAAAAGATTATTAGTGGTGGTTGGTTTCCGATTTTAATTGCAATACTTGTCATGACTATTATCTATATTTATTTAAGGGGTGAAAAAATCGTAACCAAAGAAAGACGCCTACTAGCTAAACCAATCGATAAATTCATTCAAGAAATTGATCAAACCAAGCCACCTATTCAACGACTAAAAGGCAACGGTATTTACGTTGGACACCATCAAGACTTAACTCCATTAGCTCTTCATGCCTGTATTAATCAGTTCCATGAAATTCAAGATAACACAATTATAGTTACGACCGAGATATTAAATTTAGCTCACAATGACACTCAACATCAAAGAATTAATTATCGCCAATTATCTACTCTACACGGTAGAATTATTCACCTCCATCTTTCTTATGGATATCATGATTATATTCATATTCCTCAAGATATTAATCATTATCTTGAACAAAGTTCAAGTGCATATTTTATTTCATTAACTGAAATCATTTTAACTAACAAAAAGAATATGCCCTACTGGCAAAAAACAATCTTTCGCTACTTAAACCAAAACTCCGTAACGTCGTCTGAATTCTATCATTTACCCCTAAATCAAACGATCCAAATTAAATATCCGATACCTTTGTAGAACGACCATAAGTTCTTTGAAGCTGGCCGGTTTCAATCTCTTTTAATTCAGTTTCAATTTCAGGCAAACTATCAAAATTATGACTAGGCTCTAAATATTTAACCAACAAATGATTCAGGGGACGATTCAGTAGACTTAAACTATCTAATATAAATTCTATCTTGTTAACCGTAAAACCCTTAGATTGTAATTGTTGACAAAAGCTGTGTTCAGAAATATTACCCTGATAATTTAAAACAACTGAAAACTTATCAATAGTTGCCTGCGAGATTTGATTAATGGCTTGGTGTTCATTAGCCCACAACCAATGAGATCGTCGCCAATCTTGACAATGAGAAGTCGCCAAACACTTTAAATTAGAACAATCAAAAACTTGGTCAATTAAAGCTGCAAACTCTTGAGAGTAATATTTAGCACCAGAAACAGAGCGATGACCCTTGTAACCCAGATAATCAATATTATCTATCAACATTAAACCACCGACATTCTGACAGTTATTCAAAAATCGTTCAAAAGGTTCTTTAATGTTCTCGATTCCAGCTGTTTTGCCACCATTAATATGAGTAGCCAATTTAAAAACATTATAGTCATTCGATTGACTAGAAGATTCAGTAAATAATAAATTAATAATTTCACTTTTACCACAACCAGGTTGACCTTCTAATCTTAAAAATTTTTGATCATAAAGAGTACTTAAGATTAAGTCGGCTTCTAAAAAGATTGACCTAGTCTGATAAAAATCAGATTTTTTAATTTCTTTCTGGCCGTAATTAGCTCCAAAACCAAAACCATTAGAATAATTTTCATTAAAATTGACCATAAATATACTTATACAAGATAATTATACTTTGTCAAAATATTTAAATACGTTATACTTAAATATAAATAGGAGGAAATCTTATGGACAACAATCAAACTACAACAACTCAAAATAAAAACAACCACCAACATCATTATCGAAAAAAAAGATTAATTATTGCTCTAATTATTTTAATCATTGTGGCTTTCTTTAGTTTTTGGAGTGGAGTGGCTGCCAGTCAACTAAGAGAATTTCATTGCCGATATCATAGCCATAGAATGAGTCTTCAGAGTTACGGCCAATTAAACAATAGCTATAATTCCAATTATCTTAACAATTCAGTCGAATTAAGTGGTGTAGTGACAAGCATTAAAAATAATCAAATTACTGTTATCGGTAATGGAACAACTGATACGATCAATTTAAACTCAAATGTCATGTACCAAAATGGCACAAAACTTAAAGTTAATGATAGTGTAATGATTTATGGTCAGTATCTTAACAACCAATTAGTGGCCAATACTATCGAAATTAATCCTTAAATATTTAATGTTAAAATTGACAGTTTTAGGTGGAGGAACTGGTAGCTATACTATTTTAAAATCACTCAAAAATCTTAACGTTTCAATTGATTCAGTAGTTAATATGAGTGATAATGGTGGCTCTTCAGGTATTTTAAGAGATGAACTAGGCGTTTTGCCCCCTGGCGATATTCGACAATGTTTAGTTGCCCTAAGTTCTAAACCAGAGATTAGAGAGTTGTTTAACTATCGCTTTGCAACAGGATCACTGCAAGGCCAGTCACTCGGTAATATTATTTTAAGTGGTTTAAGTCTCAAGTATAATAATTTCTCAAAAGCCGTAGAAGTTGCCTCGGAAATTCTACAAATTAAAGGTCGAGTCATTCCAGTCACTCTTCAAGAAAATCATCTTGTTTTGTCTATCAATAATCAAACAATTATAGGTCAAAATCAGATTGATAATTACTGTTTTAAAAACTATCGACCAAAATTAAGGTTAAAACCTAAAAGTCTTCTTAACCCTATAGCTAAAACTTCAATTGCAAAAGCTAATTTTATTTTAATTGCACCCGGTAATCTTTTTTGTTCTATTGTGCCAATTTTCTTAGTTAACCAGATAAGACAAACCATTAATCAATCGCCAGCAAAAATAATTTTACTAATTAATCTAATGAATAATTTTAACCATACCAATAATTGGCATGTTCAAGACTACATTAATCAATTTCAAGCTTTAATTAAACCTAAAAAAATAGCTTTCGTGATTTACAACAATAATTTACCCAGTCAACGCATTTTAAAAAACTATGCTAAAGAAAATGAATTCCCAGTTAAAATTAACCAGTCTGATTTTAAAAAAAACAAAGATACTCAAATCATTGCAACAGATTTATTGTCTAACCAAATAACCTTTCAAGATCCAGCCGATTTAATGCCCAGAACACTTATAAGGCATGATGGGCAAAAGGTTTTACGTATCGTGCAATCAATTATCAATTCCAAATAATAGTATTATAAAATATAATACTATTATTATTAATTACATGTTATAATATAGTAATGTTTAACCTGTCTCAAGAAGCAAAATCATCTGAAGAAAAAGTCATGATATCGGCAAAATTATTGATTTACGATAAAGATCAAGAAAATTTTTTAATTATTAAACGAAGCTTAAACCATAATCATAACCCAGGATTATGGGAATTACCGGGTGGTAAAATTATGCCATCAGAATTAATTAAAGTCGGTTTAAATCGCGAAGTCATGGAAGAAACAAATTTATTCACTAATCTAGATAACGTTGACATTACAACACTTCAATCAAGAAAAATTATCGATCAAGATTCTTCCTATGATGGTTTTGTTATAAATCTTCTGGCAGCTTTTATTCAGCAATCTATAGACCTGAATGACGTTCAACTATCTCAAGAACACACCGATAAGCAATTAATTAAAATTAACCCTAGCTCTTTGCAAAAACAAACATTAACCCCAGAAACAGAATTAATTCTTAAATATTTTCTAGACAATGTTATGGAAAATAGCTACAATTAAACTTAGTTATAAAAAAATAAAAATATGATTAAAAAAATTTCGTTAACTAGCTTAGGGCTAATAATTCTCTTTTTGTTAGTTATACCTGTAAAAACTTACGCTACTTCAGTTGGCACAATTTATATTTCACCGTCTAGTCTCAATCAAGAAAAAGGTTCAACTTTCACAGTATCTCTGATGATTAATCCGGGCACTGCAGTTAATGCTGTTCAGGCAAACGTAAACTATAATCCTAGCTATCTACAGTATGTTTCTAACTCAACTAGTGGTTCAGCCTTTCCAACCTGCGTACAAGACTCTCCAGAAAGCACAGCAGTAGTTTTTGCTTGCACTATCTTGTCCGGCTCAGTAAGTAGCAATGCCGAAATTGCAACTATTACCTTTAAAGCTATAAATAACGGCTCGACAGCATTAACACTGAGTAATGCTAACGCGGCCAATAATGGAACTTGGACTAACCCGGCCACATTAAATAGTTCAGTTGGTATTTATACTCCAGCTCCTAAACCACAACCAAAAGCTCCTACCAGTACTTCAACTTCAAACTCTAATCAAAGCTACTATACTAATCAATCTACTTCAACTTCCACACCGGCCACAACTTCACAACCAACTCAAGTCAAAAAATCAAAACCCAATATCATTATAAAATCTATTAATCAACAAATTCAGTCCAATCAAGTTCAACTAGCTATTACAACTAACTCAGCAGCTAGTGTTTTAGTTAAATATGGTGTCAACGCTAACAACCTCAATCAACAAATCTCAAATTCTAGCAATGCTGCCAATAATCAATTAAATCTAACTAATTTAATACCAAACACAACTTATTATTATAAGATTTTTACTAGTCTTAACGGTCAAATTATTACTACAAGTCCTCTAAAAAGCTTCAAAACAATTGGTTTAACAATTACTGTCGTCGTTTTAACGAAAAATTTTAAACCAATTCAGGGTCAACCTTTTTATCTTAATAACTTAAAAGATAAAACTACTTCTAATCAAAATGGTCAAGTAACTTTTTATAATCAAAGCCCAGGCAATAATCAATTAATTTATTTTATTAATCATAAAGAAATTAAACAAAGTTTTTATGTGCCGACATTCTACCGAAATCATCAATTAATGAATCAAAAAACTATTGTTACACTTAGTCAATATAATCTAGCTGCTTTAAACCAATCTGATTTAGCTGGTCTAATAACAATTATATTATTTATTGTCGGGATTACTGTTAGGATAATTGTTGGGCATAAGCACCATCTCATTAAACCAACTAATGATTTATCTTTAAACAAACAGAACCAACCTCAATCTGACTAGTTGCATTATTGTTCCAAGAAGGACAATAATAACCCAGTTTTAAAGCTTTTTGACGCCAACGATTTGGTACTATTAAATTGCCAGCATAAAGAGGTTTTAATTTAGGTTGATGATTATTGGCATAAATATAATAACTAAAACCTAAAATAATAATTAAAACAATTAGAGCTACTAAATAAATTAATTTTCTGTGTTTTTTCATTAATTATCTCCATATTCTTGGGCTAAAATGCTTAAATCTAATAAATTAACTACACCATCATGGTTAATGTCGGCTCGACCCAAATTAGAGCCACTTTGACCATATTTTGCCGACAACAGGCTTAAATCGAGCAAACCAACATGTCCATTTTGGTTAATATCGGCTGGATAAGTAGCCCTAGCAGTCACTGTCATTGAAGGACTGGATAGTTCACCTTGACTGTTATAAGCCACCACAAAATAATTATAGTATGCGTTGAGAGTTAATCCAGTTGCTGCATAACTTTCTGTAGTCACATTAGCTATTTTAACGCCATTCTGATAAATATAATAACCGCTAATGCCAGTCGTACTTTGCATTGACCAAGTTAAATCAATTAAATTTTGATTAATATCGCTGGCATTTAAATTAATCGGGTTAAGTGGCAGAGTTTGAAAAGCACCAATACCATTGGGTGAGCCTAAACCACTAGGTGTATTAAAACCAGTAGTTGCCGTACAGTGTAATTGACCCGTTGAAGTACAATCATTACCGGTGGTAATATTGTGAAAATTAGTGGCTGTATCATTAAGATAAAGGCTCTGAACCGGCGGCGAACTAGCACTAGCTATGCCTGAAGACAATCCGTAAATACCAGCTATAATTGGAGTTGCCAAAGAAGTACCACCAATCAAATACCAAGTACCATCAATATTAATTGCTTCACCGGTGTTAGGGTTAGCATCAGCTGAGATATCACCAAAAGATCGATATTGGCCACAGCCATTCGTAGACCAGTCACTTAAACTTGTTTGCCAACTAGGGGCTGAATAGTAATTTGAACAACCGCCACCACTATCGATCCAAACACTTTCACTATTATAAGTATTGTTAGAATTCAAATTTAATGTTGTACCCGCTACAGCCACCACTTGAGGAATATCTGCCGGCCAAGCCGCTCCGACCGATACTGTTCCACTGTCTCCGGTAGCCGCTAAGTCGGCAATATTATTATATTGAAAATTAGCATCATAACTTGAATAATCACTACTCGCTCCCCAACTGTTAGAAATTGCAACTGGATTAAAACTAGAGGCAGTTAAATTAGCGGCCGCTAAATCCGCCACAGTGGCTGTATTGGCTTCAACTAATAGAATTTTACAAGTTTGACAAACCATATGCGCAGTCTCTAAATCAAGCGCTATCTCATCCGACCAACCAGCATCAGCTGGCAAATTAGCAGGATTATTAGAACCAGTTTGATTCACAACCTCTAAACAACCATCACTTGTGTTACACTGGGCAATACCAAAATATTGATCATAATTATTCAGTGAAGTATTTAAACCACTAACACCTGAAGAAAAATTACCAGCATCAACAATAGCGATAGTTTGTGGACCAAAGTTTTGAGGTGTTTGACAAACTGTCGCCACGCTACCACCAGGAGTACATGGCAAATTATAAGCTGTATGAAATTGATCAGGTCCATAACCACCACTAGTAGCCGGAAAACCATTAAGTGGATGGCCGTCTATATTAAGAGCAACTTCAGCCAAACAGTGTCCATAGCCAATTTTATAATTATTACAAACTGCTTTATAGGGATGTTTGATAACCGGTCTAAGGCTGATACCGAATTGTTGTAAGAGTTTTTGATTATTAAAATGATAATTGTTGTTGACGACCAATAAACTTCCAAACAGTAAAAATAAAATCGTTAGGCCAAATACTAAATGATGGCGTCTTAAACTTTGGTACATATTTACTATTGTAACAAAAAAATATTAATCACAGTGCCTATCTGACAATCAACTAAGTAGATCATACTTTATTTAACTAAAAACTATTAAATATATAACCTAATTCTAATTTAAAATATTTTTAATAAATGTTTTAAAATAATTAATAACTGAATA
>DAIDMV010000011.1 GCA_027448765.1 bacterium
TGTAAAATGACGATGGGACATCTAAGACTCCTTTGGTTAGTTGTTTACAAACTTATTTAACCAGAACGAGCAGCTTAGGTGTCCTTTTTTTTATCTAGAATGGAAAGTTTGGGGGCAGGATGTAGGAAATTATTTGTATTATTTTTGTTTATCTGTTAAAATGATCTAAATTATGATAAGTTCTAAGCAAAAAAATATTATTATTAAAGATTATGCTCGTAGCTCTAAAGATACTGGTAGTGCTGACGTTCAAGTAGCTATTTTAACTGATAGAATTAATCAGTTAACTGAACATATGAAAATCAATAAACATGATTTTATGACTAGAAGAGGTTTATTGCAAATGGTCGGTAAACGAAAAAGATTATTAAAATATATTGCTAGTCGTGATTCTCAAAATTATTTAGATCTCGTGCAAAAACTTGGCATTAGACACTAAGTTTTTTATTTTAATAAAAAAATATTAAAAAAGTTAGAAAGGACTACATGCCTGAAATTATTAATCCGAGCGGTAAAAATATTATTAAAGTTGAGACTGATTTTTTTGATCGAAAATTAAGTTTAGAGATTAATCGTGTTGGTTTTCGTACTACAGCTTCTGTTTTAGCCACATATGGTGATACGGTTGTTTTAGCAAGTGTTATGATTGGTGACGAACCAGCAAGTAATATTGATTATTTTCCTCTTAGCATTGATTATGAAGAAAAAATGTATGCTTCGGGCAAGATAAGCAGTAGTCGATTTATAAAAAGAGAAGGTAGGCCTTCAGATGAAGCCATTCTAATTGGACGTTTAATAGATCGTCCAATCAGACCTTTATGGCCTAAAGATTATCATAATGAAGTTCAGGGTGTAGCTACTGTTTTAAGTATGGATCCCTCTTTTCGTCCGGATATGATTGCTATGATAGCTCTTAGTACCGCTTTTATGTTAAGTGGTGCGCCATTCAAAGGGCCAGTTGCGGGATTAAGAGTTTCTAAACGAGACAATGGTTTTGTTTGTTTTGATACGCCAGAAAATATTGTTAAAAGTGGTTTAGATTTGGTTGTTGCGGCTAATCATGATGGAGTTATGATGGTAGAAGCTGGAGCAGATGAAATTTCTGAACAAGAAATGGTCGAGGCAATTGACTATGCTGTTAAAGCCATGAAACCAGCTTTAGATATTCAATTAGAACTAGTTAAAAAAGCTGCTGTAAAAACTTTGGATTATGAGTCGGTAGCCATTGATAAACAGATTTTTGATTTAACTGAAAGATGGTTAAAGGGTAGGATGGGGAAAAATTTACAAAAACCTTATCCTGAAAGAAATAATCTTATCAAGCAATTAAAAGAAGACTTTATGACCTTTTTATCTCAAGAATTAGATCAAGAGTCATTTGAATTAATGAAAAAAGTCTATCTGGAGGCTTTTGAAAAAAATATTCATAAGGATGTCAGAGAAAATATTCTTGAATCTGGTATTAGACCTGACGGTAGAAGTGTTGATGAAATTAGACCACTCAGTTCACAGGTAGGAATTTTGCCAAGAGTACACGGATCTAGTCTATTTACAAGAGGTTTGACCCAAGCATTAAACACTGTAACTTTAGCGCCTTTAAGTTTTTCACAAACTTTAGATACTATGGAAAAAGAAGGTGAAAGACGATTTTTTCACCATTATAATGCCCCAGGTTATACAGTTGGTGAGGTTAAAAGATTATCTGGTCCTGGTCGTCGAGAAATTGGTCATGGTTATTTAGCCGAGAGAGCCATTAGTCCTGTTTTACCATCTGAAGTTGAATTTCCTTATGCAATTCGATCAGTAACAGAGATAATGTCTCAGAATGGTTCGACATCAATGGCGGCAACCTGTAGTTGTTGTATGGCTTTAATGGATGCTGGTGTTCCACTAAAAGCTCCAGTTAGCGGGATTGCTATGGGTTTAATGATGAGTTCAGACAAGGTGGTCATTTTAAGTGATATTGCTGATGCTGAAGATTTTGCTGGTGATATGGACTTTAAGGTAGCTGGAACCACTAAAGGAATAACGGCATTACAGCTAGATATGAAAGTACCAGGTTTGCCGGTTGAAATCTTGAAAAAAGCCTTAGAACAAGGTAAAAAAGGTAGATTTACTATTTTACAACACATGCTAAAAACTATCTCAAAACCAAAAACAGAGCTTAGTCCTTATGCTCCAAGAGTTGAATCAATCAAAATTAATCCAGATAAGATTAGAGAAATTATTGGTAAGGGTGGAGAAACTATTCAGAAAATTACAGCTGAAACCGGGGCTATTATTGATATTGCTAATGATGGTTTAATTACGATTGCTAGTGCTGATTTAAAGAAAATAGAAGCCGCTAAACAATATATTAATAGTATTGTAGCTGAGCCTGAAGTCGGATCGGTCTATAAGAATGTTCCAGTGGTTAGTGTTTTAGATTTTGGTGCTTTTGTTCAAATTTTACCAGGTAAAGATGGACTGGTTCATGTTTCAGAAATGTCTGACAAAAGAATTGATAACCCTCGGAATTTTTTGAAAGAGGGAGATAGAGTTGATGTAAAATTATTGGCAATAGACGACAAGGGTCGTTTACAGTTGTCGATGAAAAAAGTAAATGACTAAAAAAAATATTTTATCTAATTTATTGATTATTTTATTTGAAATACTAGTTGCTGTTTTATTAGTTAGATTAGCTATTCATGAAGGTAATATATTGTTATATATATTAGATTTCTTAATTTTTGGCAGCGCAATCAATCGTTTTTATCTAAAATTTTATAAATTACGTAAAATTTAATTTTATGAATCCAGCTGATTTTTTAATTTTTAAAAAAATCAATAACTATCAAACTAAAATTGAGCAAATTAAATTTGTACAGGATATGGTAAGTAGTAATCAAAAGCTTAAAAAAAATTTTTTATCAGCTGAAAATTTAGTTTTTGGTGAAGGTAATCTAGATGCTAAAATAATTTTCATTGGTGAAGCTCCAGGTAAAAAAGAAGATTTAAGTGGTCGACCTTTTATTGGTGTTGCAGGTCGTATACTTGACCAAAATTTATCTCAGATTGGTTTAGATCGACAAGCAACCTATATTACTAACATTGTTAAATATCGACCTGACAATAATCGTGATCCTTCAGAAGCAGAAAAGAAGTTGTTTTTACCTTATTTAATTATGCAAATTTTAATTATCAATCCAAGTGTTTTGGTGACTTTAGGTCGTCACAGTTTAAGTGTTTTTGATAAAAGTTTAACTATTAACCAAAATCATGGTAAAATAACTACAATCAAATTTAAAAAAATCAACTTAAAATTTTCTAATTACAGCTTTAAATTATTACCTCTTTATCACCCGGCTGCCACTATTTACAATAGAGCATTAAAAACAGTTTTAGAAAATGATTTTAAGAATTTAAAAAGTTATATTTAAAAATTTAGGAAGGAAAAAAATTGAATCAAAATAATAATTCTAAAAATAACTCTGGTATGGGTAGTTCTAAAGGAGATGCTGTCAGAGCTCAAAGACGAAATCAAGCCGATGCTCAAAGAATAGTTAATCAGTATCAAACAGCTAATCCGGATATGATGAAGAGAGCTAATTTGATCGACGACCAACCCTTGTTAAAAATTGTTGGTTTAGGTGGTATGGATGGTGGTGGTTCTAAGAATATGATTTTAGTAGAATATGAAAATGATGCAGTAGTTTTAGATTGTGGCAACGATTTGGGCGTTGATTTACCAGGTATTAATTATGCTATTGCTGATATTACTTATCTAGAATCAATTAAAAATAAATTAAGAGCTTACATTATTACTCATGGACATCTAGATCATATTGGTGGGTTGCCTCACATTGTTCCTAGGTGTCCGGCCCCTATTTATGGATCAAAATTTACAATTGGAAGAGTGGAAGAAATTTTTGAAAATTTTGGTTTAGAAATGCCAGATGGTTTTGAATTAAAAACTATTGTTATGAATGAAAACACTCATGAAAAATTGAAAATTGGTTCTTTTTTTGTTGAGCTAGTAAGGATCACCCATTCCATTCCGGGCAGTACTTCAATAATTTTAGATACGCCAGTTGGTCGAATTGTTAATACTGGAGATTTTAGACTTGATCCCCAACCATTAGATCATGAAAAGAGTGATGTTGATCGTCTTAAAGAAATTGGTCGAGAGGGTGTTTTAGTGCTTTTAAGTGAAAGCACCACCACTGAAAGATTGGGTAGAACTCCTTCTGAGTCGACTATTGAAAAAAGTTTTAGAGATATCTTAGATCAAGCACCGGGTCGAATCTTTGTCGGTCTTTTTTCAACTAATATGAACAGAGTTCAAATGATTATCAATGCTGCTGTTTATCATAATAAAAAAGTTGCTATGGACGGAAGAAGCATGATATCTACTTTAGAAATGGCAGTCAGGCATGGTTTTGTTAAGGTTCCAAAGGGAACTTTTATACCGATATCTTCAGTCAATACAGTTAAGGATACTGATTTAGTTGTAGTTTGTACTGGTTCTCAGGGTGAACCAAGTTCTGCATTGCAAAGAATGAGCAACGGAGAACATAAATATGTTAAGCTAAAAGAACAAGATACAGTGGTTCTTTCCAGTACGCCAATTCCTTATTCGGGTAATGATGGTAAAATTCGAACAATGATTGATGATTTATTGAAAAAGGGTGTTCGTGTTTTTAGACATGAAACTCATGAACTAGACGGTGTTGGTCCATTACATGTTTCTGGTCATGCTTCACGTGATGAGTATGCAGACATGATTAATATCATTAAACCTAAATTTTTTATTCCGATATACGGTGATTATACGGCTAAAAAATACCATATTGAGTTAGCCGTTGAACAGGGTATTAGTCGTCAGAATACAGTTAATTTGGATAATGGTTCGATGGTTGGTTTTACAAAAACTCAAATGAAAATGTTGGGTGAAATACCTCATGGTACAGTTTTGGTTGATCAAGTCGGTACAATAGTGAGTAATGTTGTGATTAAAGATCGTTTATTGTTAGCTGACGAAGGATTGGTAGCTATTATTTTGACAATTGATCGTAAAACAAACAATCTTCTAACTAGCCCTGATATTATTAGTCGAGGTTTTATTTATATGAGGGACAACGAAGAAATTATGAATGGATTAAGAAATGAGCTAAAACGAGCTGTTATTCAGAGATTTAAAAGAGTTGATTTAGATCGATTTAAATTAGAATTAAAAGACCATGTCACTCATTATTTATTCGATCAAACCCAAAGAAGCCCTATAATTATTCCTGTTGTTAATGTTATTAGTTTGAACAAAAAAGAAAATAATAAAATTCCTGGTAAAGAAAATCTAGTTAAATCAGCAGAAGAAATTGCCGACGAACAGAAAAAAAGGTTTGAAGCAATGAGAACAAGATTGTTAACTCAAGATGCTAGAATTGATTAAAATTAAAAAATATGAAATTATGTAATTAAATGCCAAAAAGAAAAAAAACAAAAAAGAAAAATAGAAAAACAGAAGATTTAAACAAGACTTTTTATTGGTCATATGTTTGGTCGATATTCTTGATCTTTTTAGCGATCTTTATTTTCTTAGGAGTCTTTAATTTTGGTGGTAGTTTACCGAATTATTTATTTAAAGTAACATTCGATTTGTTCGGCTATGGTGCTTATGGATTTGTTTCCTTGTTTTTGATTTATGTTGCGGTTTATAAATTTATAACTTCTAATCATAAGATACCTTTGCAAAAATTAATTAATATTTTTGTCGCTTTATTGTTAATTGTAATTTGGTTTCAAGTAACGTTTGTAACTAAAAATATTTTTGGTCTTTATGTTGGTGGTCATGGAGGAGAGATTGGAAAAGTTTTTGGTCGTTTAATTCTAAATATCTTAAGTGTTATACCAGCTTCAATTTTATTGTTTTTAGCATTTATTTTATCTATATTTTTCGCTTTTTCAATTTCTTTGAAAAATGTCTGGCAATTTATAAGACAAATTAAATTAAGCCCAGTTGATTTAGATGGAGAGATTAGTAAATTAAAAAATCAAAATAATAACGAATCTTTTCACCTCAATGAGGGAGTACCGGTTATTCATCATGATAAATTATCTAATTCTAAACCAGCTAAGATTACTAATTTAAGAAATAGTGCTCAACCAACTGCTATTAATGATATGCACGAAGCCTTAACAACAACTCGTGATAGTCGTTGGAAATACCCCTCTATCTCCTTATTAAATCAAAAGCAAGATAAAGCGGATGCCGGTGACGTTAACGCTAATGCTAATTTAATTCGAGATACTTTCTCTAATTTTAAAATAAATGTTGAGATGGAAGGAGCCAATATTGGTCCACGGGTTACTCAATATACCCTTAAACCACCAGCTGACGTTAAGCTAACTAAGATTACAGCTTTGGAAAATAATTTGGCTTTAAATCTAGCCGCTCACTCGATTAGAATGGAAGCTCCAATTCCAGGTAAAAGAGCTGTTGGTATTGAAGTACCGAATCTAAAACCGGCAACCGTTAGAATTAGTAGTTTGTTGGCTTCAAAAGAATGGGCAGATTTAGAAGCTCCTTTAGGTTTTGTGATTGGTAAAGACATTGCAGGCAATCCAATTGTAGATGATTTAGCTAAAATGCCACATCTTTTGGTGGCTGGACAAACCGGTTCAGGTAAGTCGGTTTTAATTAATACTTTATTGACTAGTTTATTGTATAAAAATTCACCCTCAGATTTAAAATTAATTTTAGTTGATCCTAAACAAGTTGAAATGGCACCATACAATGGTTTACCGCATTTATTAACACCTGTTATTAATGAACCAGAAAAATGTATTAGTGCTTTGAAATGGGCTGTAGCTGAAATGGATCGACGTTTGAAGACTATGGCTAATGAAGGTAAAAGAAATATTCAAGAATATAATATCGCTAAAGTTGATTCACCCATGCCTTATATTGTGATTGTAATTGATGAATTAGCCGATTTAATGATGTTAGCGGCTCGTGATGTTGAAAGCTTAATCGTTCGTTTAGCACAAAAAGCCCGAGCTGCTGGTATTCATCTTGTTTTAGCCACTCAAAGACCTAGTGTTGATGTCATTACTGGCTTAATTAAAGCTAACGTACCAGCTAGAATAGCATTTACTGTTGCTTCACAAGTAGATTCTAGAACTATTATCGATCAAATAGGAGCTGAAAAATTATTGGGTAGAGGTGATATGTTGTTATTAACCTCTGATATGAGTAAACCAAAACGTATTCAAGCGGCTCTAATCCAAGACGAAGAGACGGCTAAGGTGACAGATTTCATTCGTTTACAACAACCACCCAATTATGATGATGAAGTAACTAGTTTACAGGTTCAAATTGGAAAAAATGGGCGTAGTATTACAACTAGTGATTCGAGTAATGGTGATTACTTGGAAAGTGATGATGAACTTTGGCACGATGCTGTTAAAATTGTCATAGAAAGCAAAAAGGCTAGTACGTCTTTATTGCAAAGAAGGCTGAGGATTGGTTACGGACGGGCAGCTAGAATAGTTGAAACCATGGAAGAGAAAGGTATTGTGGGGCCTGCCGATGGTTCTAGACCAAGAGAAGTCTTAATATCTAGTTTGGATGATTTGATTACTCAAGATGCATTACAGGATCAAGATGATCAAGATCCTGACGCAACAATTTCAGAAATTTAATATTTATGGTATAATTAATAATTATTAACTTCAACTCGTGATTAAAGATACACGGGTTATAATCCAAAAGGAGGAACTTTATGAATCAATATGAGATTGCAATTTTATATGATCCAGGCTTAGAAGTAGATCTAACCAAAGCGGAAGAAAGGGTTAAAAAAATTTTTACCGATTTAGGTGGTAAAATTTTATCAACCGATAACTGGGGTAAGAAAAAATTAACTTATCCGATTAAAAAACACGAACACGCTGTTTATGTTTTTTATCAAGTCTCGATTGATCCTAAAAACATTAATCAAGTTGAATCAATTTTAAATATAACAAGTGAAGTTATTAGATCTTTAATAGTCAAACAAGACCTAAAAGAAATTGCTAAAATCGAAAAACTTAAACAAGAAAAAAAGCAAAAAAACGAAAATCGTAAAATAGACACTAACAGTGAAGAAACAACTGAAGATAATAAAAAATCTTGACATTTTTTTTGATAAGAGTTATTTAATAATTATATTAAAATTTAAAAGACATATGTCTTATAAGGAGGATGCCACATGGCACGTAGTTTAAATCAAGTAACTTTAATGGGTAATTTAACAAGAGATCCTGATTTGAGGGAAACCCCAACAGGTCAGAAGGTTACTAGCTTTGGTTTAGCTTTGAATCGTAGTTATAAAGATAGTAATGGTGAATGGCAAGAAGCAACTGATTTTGTTGATGTTGTTTGTTGGGGACCATTAGCAGAAAGAGTAGACCAATATTTGTCCAAGGGTAGAAAATGTTTAGTGCAAGGTCGATTACAGAGCAGAAATTGGGAACAAGACGGCCAGAAGCGTTCTAAGGTTGAAGTCTTAGCTTCTGATGTAACTTTTCTTGATTCAAGAGGTAGTAGCGAAGAATCTAGTTCGGCGTCAAGTTTAGAGCCAACCGTTGTACCAATTGAAGAAACTAAAAAAACTAAAAAAACTACTAAAAAAAATGAGATGACTGTTGATGATATTGGTGATGAGCCAATTGATTTAGACGACATACCTTTTTAATTTAATGCAGGAGTGAATATAAATATGGCAAAAATTTTTAAACAAGACGTTGAGGTACCTTATTTTGATTATAAGGATTTTAAAACCTTACAAAGGTATATTAATTCATATGGTCAAATTGAAAGTCGTAAAAAAACTGGTTTAACTGAAAGTCAACAAAGACATCTAGCTAGAGCAATTAAAAGAGCCAGACATCTAGCTTTATTGCCATTTATTGCAACCAGTTGAGACAATGAATAAAAGCATTGAGAAACCTCTACGTCAATTAACGACAGATATATTTAAACTTATTAGTAATAATTTAACTAATAGTTTTATCAGTTCGTTTGGTGGTTCTAACTCTAATGATTTAATTAAAATAAAATTGCAAAAAACTATAATCTTGGTCAACGAGTCTGTTGGTAATAGTCAATTTCAACAGGCTCTGGACCTGTTAGATCAAATTAGTGGTTTAATATTGAGTGAAGTTAGCCTAGATAAATTAAATCAAAACGAAGCCAACTCTCTTTTAGAGCAAATTACTAATTTAAAATTAATTTTAAAGAAGGAGACATAGCTAATGTCTATTGGAATTACTGATTTAAAAAAAGGTATTATTTTTAAATTTAATGATGAACCATTTAAAGTTATTAATTATAATCAGAAAGTTATGGGCCGGGGTGGATCAATTGTTAATGTTAAAATTAAAAGCTTAATTGACAGTAAAGTTTTAGAAAAAACTTTTAAGGGTAACGAAAAGCTGGAATTAGCTGATTTAGATAATCAGACTGTCGATTATCTTTACCAGGACGGAACTACGTACGTTTTTATTAATAATAAAAATTTTGAGCAATTCGAGATTAATCAAAATCTAATTGAAGATAAAATTAATTATTTAGTCGCTGGACAAAGTGTTCAATTGCAAATGTATGAAAGCCGACCAATTAATATAGAATTACCAAAGAATGTTGACCTAGAAGTGGTTTATACCGAAACAGCAATTAAAGGTGACACCAGTACTTCTGTGACTAAAGATGCCAGTTTGGAGACGGGTTATATTCTAAAAGTACCGTCGTTTATTAAAATTGGAGATGTGGTTTCAGTTGATACCACTACTGGACAATATCGAGAAAGAATCAAAAAATAATCAATGAGATTAGACGAAAAAATAGTTAGATTAGGTTTAACGTCTAGTCGGTCTCAGGCAGCTAATTATATAAAACTTGGTTATGTCATGGTTAATGATGCGGTGATTAAAAAACCAAGCTATTTTATTAACGACTATCATACAGTTAGACTTAATAACGAAATTATTTATATTAATCGTGGCGCCTTAAAATTGGCTTCAATTGCAGAGAAATTTAAATTAGATTTCACCGACAAAATTATTTTAGATATTGGTAGTAGTACTGGTGGTTTCACGGATTATTGTTTGAAAAATGGTGCTAAAAAAATCATTGCAGTTGATGTTGGTAGTTTTCAACTTCACCCTAGTCTTGTCGGTAATCCAAAGATAGAATTATATGAAAAAACTGACATTAGAAATTTTATAACTAAAGAAATTTTTGATTATATTTTAATTGATGTTTCATTTATTTCGATTAGTCATATTCTTGATAAAGTTTATTCTTTGGCTTCTAAAAATACTATAATTTGTTTATTAGTTAAACCTCAATTTGAAACATCTAAAAATGATCTCAATGCTTTTGGTGTGGTTAAAAACGATCATATTAGAAGGGATATTTTAAAAAAAATTGAAAATAATTTTTTTAAAAATTTTTTAATTCTAAATAAGTCTGATTCTATGATTTTTGGCAGAAAAGGCAATCGAGAAAGGTTTTATTTATTAAAAAAAATTTAGCTTTTTAGCTTTTTAGATTAGAATGATTTTATGCATTTTATTAATCGACAATCAGCTGGTCAAAAACTAGCTAATCAATTATTAGCAGATTTTCGTTATGAAGATTGTGTTGTATTAGCTTTGAACATTGGTGGCGTGTTGGTTGGCGCTCAAATTGCTCAAGAGCTGTGTTCACCATTATTATTGCTTTTAGAAGAAGAGATTTTTTTGCCTCATGAACCAGTTTCGGTTGGGGGAATAACCTCAGAAGGAAATTTTGTTTATAATGATAAGTTAATTCCCAATGAATCTAGTGAGATTTTGCAAGAATATAGAGGAGTTATTGAGGAGGAAAAATTATCTAAAATTAGAGAAATGGCAACATTGGTTGGGGATAGTTTTTTGGCTAAAAAAGAATTAATTAAATACCGAAATGTAATTTTAACTATTGATGGTTTAAAGGGTGATCTTTTATTGAAATTAGCTTATGATTTTCTAAAACCGCTTAAGATTAAAAATTTGATAGTAGCTACACCAATCGCTGATATCAGTGCAGTTGATTGGATGCATGCTAATGCAGATAAAATTTTTTGTTTATGGGTTAATGATGATAATGATTTTGATATCAATCGTTATTTTGACGATAATCAATTACCTGATCTTGATAAGGTAATTAACATTATCGAAAATATTGTTTTAAATTGGAAGAATTAGTTAATAAATTTTAATAACTCTTTTGGTTTTTTTAGGATAATAAAATTTCTATTATAATCAATTAAACCTTTCTTCGTTAAACTAGTTAATTCTCTTGTAGTAGTTTCTCTAGATGAATTAATTGAGCTAGCAATGTCTTGGTGTCTTAAGGGTAAGTCGATGACTAAACCTTGATCATTTTTTATTCCAAATCTTTGTGACATAGTGAACAGAAATGAAATAATTCTTTCTCTAACTGTTCGATATTCCAGGTTTAATATTCTCTCGCTGTGAAGCCGATACATTTCTAAGGTCATATCTAATAGAGGAAATAATAAATCATGATTTTGGTTGACTTTTTCAAGGAAAATTTCCCGATTAATTTGCCAGGTCAGGGTATTGTTAGAAATTGATTGATAAGTTATCTGTCTTTCTTGACCGGTTAAAGCCCAAATTAATGGAAAAATTTCACCAGCTTTTCTTATGATTAATAGATTATCTTCGTTATATTTTGTAACATCGTAAGCTTTAACAATACCTTGATCAATATAAAAAATGTCAGATTGAATAGTATTAGGAGAGATAATTATATTATTTTTTTTAAAGACTTGTCTTTTGCCAGCAGCTTTAAAAAGTCCCACTAGTTCAGTCGATTGTTGGACTGTCGCTAACATAGCCTTTATTATGTCTATAATTTTATTAAAAGTCTAGTTTTTGTGATAAATAACATTTAATTTCAGTGATTGTTTGCACAGATCATAAAATAATTTATTACTATAATGGTAAGTGTAATCGGAGGGATGTTAATGGTTACAAGAGATTATGTTCAAGAACAATTAAAACTAATTGGTTATAAGGTTGGTTTCCGCAATAATGCTGAAGTCAATGAACTGGTTAATATATTGATGCCAGAAGAAAATATTTATGAATGCGTTAATGGTTATTATGAAGGTGGTTACGCCCTTTTAGTGATAACCAATGACAGATTGTTGCTAGTAGATAAAAAGCCTTTTCAGTTTTTAACAATTGAGGATGTTCGTTTTACGCAGATCAGTCAAATATTTTATAACAATAGATTGATAGGTGCTTCAATGTCAATATCTTTAGGTGTTAAAAATTTAAAATTTAATAGTTTTAATAAAATTAAATTAAGAAATCTTGTTATTCAGGTACAAAGTTTAATATCTCAATACAAGAATTTAGGTAATTTGCAGGCCAGCGAACAAAAAGACTCTTTATCAATTTTATCAAAAAAAATTGACCTCTATTTAAAGCTACAAGCTGGTTTGGCCACCAATAATGAAATCAATCAAAGTAGCCAATCACTGGAGACGACTAACCAATTAGAAGATTTACGATCTTACGGACAAAAGGCTATTTTTGATCAGGTTAAACTAAGTCACAATAACCACTTTTTAGAACAGTATAAAATAAATAGTAAAAAAAAGATTATTTTATCATTAGGCCGGATATTACTTATAAATTAAATCTAAAATTAACAATATCATTTGGTTGCATAACATAATTTTTGCCTTCTATTCTAACTTTTCCAGCTTGCTTAACCTTAAGAGCTGAACCAAGTTTGATAAGGTCATTGTAATCAATTATTTCAGCTGCTATGAAACCTTTTTTAAAATCATTATGAATAACTGCAGCCGCATCTGGAGCCAAAGTGTTTTTAGTGATCGTCCAAGCTCTGACTTCTTTTGGCCCAGCTGTTAAAAAGCTTTGTAAATTAAGAGTTTCGTAGACTTGGCTAATTAAAATTTTTAAACTGGATTCTTCAATTTGATAATCTTTTAAAAGTTGTTTAATTTCATCTTCCTCGAGGTTTTTTAATTCGTTTTCAAGTGAAGCGGATAAAAATAAGCATTTTGAGGGTTTAACCAAATCTGATAGTTCTTTTTGTAAGCTTGAATTGTTTAATTCGTCTTCATCAATATTAAAAACATAAATAATTGGTTTAAAAGTTAAAAAATTAAATGGTTTTAAAAGTATAAGTTCATCTGAGGAAAATTTTTCTAACCAAATCGGTCGATTTTTTTCTAGATTTGATTTAATTTTTAACAAAAGATTAAGATTATTTTGGGCCGTTTTATCACTCTTAGCCAGTTTAATAATCTTATTAAGTTGATTATTGACTTGTTCTAGATCGGCTAAAACCAGTTCGGTATTGACGATGTCTATATCATTTTGAGGGTCAATATTGTTATTGACATGAATAGTGTCTTTGTCTTTAAAAATTCTAACCACTTGAAGGATCATATCTACTTGACGGATGTGTCCTAGGAATTTATTACCTAATCCTTCGCCATTTGAGGCACCTTCGACTAAGCCAGCGATATCAACAAATTTTATATTTGCATAGGTAATTTTTTCAGCTTGATAAAGTTTCTGCAATTCAATTAAACGTTTATCTGGAACATTAATGATTCCTATATTTGGTTCAATAGTAGCGAAGGGATAATTGGCTACTAAACTTTCGTTTTTAGTTAAAGCATTATATAAACTAGATTTACCAACATTTGGTAAACCAACTATACCTATGCTTAACATTTGATTTGACCCGTATATCCGTTCAGTGTTGTAAAGCTGGCATTTGACCACATATTATAATTTGCTCCTTTGTTGTTATTACTGTATCAATTATCTTACGAATGGTAAAAAGTTTTTATTTGTAAAACGTGTCACTTAGAATATGGTGGAAATAATCAACGATTTTCGTGAAGTTTACAGTTTATTGCTTTGTGATTCGTTGGTTGAGTTAACCCATGATATATAATTGAGAGTGGCTGTCTTTTTACTTATAGTATAAGCGAAGAGAATAACTACCCGGAGCACTGTACTTCTAGTAGAAGACCATACAGTATAATCGCCATTAAATATTATTTATACATGTATTTTATTAACTAAAAATTATAATTGATTAAAAAATATTGGTACATTTCAGTTTTTAATATTTTCATTAAGCTTATGTTATAATTTTAGGTATGAAATTAGTCGCTAAAAATAAAAATTTCTTTGGTTTAGATTTGGGCTTAAATTCTATTAGAATGGTACAATTGAACCATAGCCAATCTAAAAATTTAGCTCGTTATAGTTTTACACCAGTCAGCTCTAAATTAATGCTGAGTGAAAGTAAAACAGACAGAGATAAAATTATTTCGACCCTTAAAGATCTTTATGTAAAGTCAGGCATTAATACTAAAAATGTGGCCGTCGGCATTCACTCTAGTAAGGTTTTTAATATAGTTGTTGATATAGATAGGTTAAAACCGGCCGAACTATCTAAAACTATTCAATATCAAGCCGACTCTTTTATTCCAACCTCAATTAATGATTCAATTATTGATTGGTCAGTTTTAGGTGATTCACCAAAAGATAAAAATAAAGTTGAAGTTTTATTAACAAGTACAACCAAAAACTATGCTAATTACTTACTTGATTTGGTTGAAATGGCAGGTTTAAATGTCATAGCACTTGAACCAGACGTCATGGCTTTTACGAGATCTTTGATCAACTTGAGTTTTACGGAACCAGAAATGATTCTTTATATGGATTTAAATAGTACGGACTTGGTTATGTTGATTAATAATATTCCTAGAATTATCAGGACTATACCAGTTGGTAGTAGTTCTTTGGTTAATGCAATCGCTCAAAATTTAAACATTGAAATTCCTCAAGCGGAACAATATTTATTTAAATTTGGAGTAGATCAAGATAAGTTAGATGGCCAAATTTTTCAATCAATTACTAGCACTATAGATAATCTTTTTTCTGAAGTCGAAAAATCAATTAATTTCTTTTATAGTCGCTATGAAGGCATTAAGTTCTCTAAAATTATTGTGGCTGGATTTGCCTGCATTATTCCTCAATTACCAATTTTAATTGCTAATAGATTTAATCTTAATGTTGAACTAGGCAATTCTTGGGGTAATGTTAATTATGACTTGAACATTAGGACTGAATTAATGTCTTATTCTTATATTTTTTCAGTAGCTAGTGGTTTAGCTCAGAGGCAAACATGATTGAATTTAACTTAATACCAAGCATAAAAAAAGAATTTTTAAAAATTCAATTTTTAAAAAAGATAGTAGTTTTAATTTCAGTAATTGCTTCTTCGTTAGTTTTAGTCGTATTTATTGTATTATTTGTTTTAGTTAGCATAGTTCAAAAAAATCAATTAAATAATGTTAATCAGACTGTTCAATCTGATAGTTCGCGTTTGACTGGTAATACTAATTTAAATAAAATTTTAACTATTCAAAATCAGTTAACAAGTTTACCCAACATAGAATCTAAATCACCAAGTCTGAATAGGCTGTTTGGTTATTTAAATCAATTAACTCCAACTACAGCCTATATTTCTCAAATAAATCTCGGTTTTTCTAATAATTCGTTTACTATTCAGGGTTCTTCTAATAGTTTAAGTACCGTTAATAAATTTGTGGATACGTTAAAATATACTAATTTTTATTTTGGTAAGAATAAAAAACAAACTAAACTGGCTTTTTCAAATGTATTATTGAGTAGTTTTTCTTATGACAGTACTTCTAGTAATCCTAATCAAGATGCTAGTTATAGTATTACATTTAATTTTAATAGTGATATTTTTAACAATCAAGACAACGTTCATTTAAATGTACCAAATCTAGTAACCACTCGTTCGATTTTAGACCAACCAACTGTAATTTTTAAGAATAATCCTAATAATATTAAAGCTAGTAATAAGTAAGAGAATAAATAAAATGGCCACTGAATCTGTTAAAAAAAATCAAATTGAAAAATTCACTAAAACGATTGTGATTTTTGCTAGTGTCGGTTTGTTTATCGTGATTTTTGGTCTTAGTTCGATTAGTAGTTTGATTTCCAGGTATAATTACCAACAAAAAACGATTAATTTACAAAAACAGGCCTTAAATAATTTGATCGAAGATACAACTAGTGTTAATAGTTTGGCTAAGTCTTATCAAAAATTTATTAGCCCCAAATTAAATATTATTGGCGGTAAAAGTACCAAACCTAATAGTCATAATGGTGGTAACAACGCTAAGATTGTTTTAGATGCCTTACCAAGTTCATATGATTTCACACAATTTATTACTACATTACAAAATTTGTTAACCAGCCAAGGTGTCTTAATTAATAGTATTTCTGGTACTGATGCTTCCTCCTCCTCAAACTACAATACTGGTTCTGGGGTTAACGTCATTCCTTTTCAGTTTAGCGTCAGTGCTCCTTATCCCATTATTCAGAAATTAATTACTACCCTACAAGAATCTACTACACCAATAGATATAACAACTGCCGATATTACTGGTAGTCAAAATGACTTAACATTGAATGTAACAGGTCAAACTTATTATCAACCAGCTGTTCAATTTAAAATTAATAATATAACGGTAGGCTAGGCATGAAACAAAGCGATTATTTAATAATATTAGTAGTTCTTGTGATTTCCATTACCTTAGCGGTTATTTTACCCAAGGATCTTTTTTCCAGAGGTAGTTTAAACCAGGTTGAACAAGTTCCAATTATTAGAAGTTATTTTCCTAAACCTCAGTCAAAGTATTTTAATAAATCTTCTATTGATTTATCGCCGTATATTAAGATTTCTAACAATAACAATCAGCAGCCCTTTAGTCCTTCAACCAGTAATTAATTATGAGCCTTTTATCTACTTTTTCTCAGACAGAATTAGAAAAATATTTAATTGAAGATAAGGTTATAACCAACGATCAATTAAATGAAATCATACAAAAGTCTAAAGATCAGAGCGTTTCTTTTGTTAGTGTTTTGATTCAGGATAAATATATAGATAACGAACAATTAACGCGATATATTGCTAAGATCGATAAGTTGCCTTATGTGAACTTAACTAATGTTATTATCAATCAGAAAGTTTTAGATATTATTCCACAAGATTTGGCTGAACATTTTATGGCTGTACCTATTGGTACTCTGAAGGGTAAGTTAGCTGTAGCGATGTTGGAAGCTGACAATATTCAAGCCATTGATTTTTTAACTAATAAGATTAATCAGTCTATTCAGGTGTATTTAGCTAGTGAAGAAGGTATAAAAAATGTTTTAAGACAATATAAAGTTAATATTAATCAACAAGATTTATCTCAACTGGATCAACAGAATAATCAAAATTCGACTAATTTAGCCGAAGATAAAAACCTAAAAACTATTGTTCAAGACTCACCAGTTAGTAAAATTTTATCTTCTATTTTAGAGTATGCAGCTAACAATGGAGCTAGTGATATTCATATAGAACCAACAGAGGATAGTCTTAAAGTAAGAGTTCGAGTTGACGGTATTTTACGAGAATTAATGAAGTTACCAAAAAATACTGAAGCTTCTTTGATTTCAAGAATAAAAATTTTATCTAATTTAAAAATTGATGAACATAGAGTTCCTCAGGACGGAGATTTTTCTATTCAAGTGGGCGAAAAAAAAATTGATTTAAGAATTGCCATTTCTCCGATTATTTGGGGTGAACAGGTTGTGATTAGGTTGCTTGATAAAACAAGTACTTCATTATTGTTGGAAGATATGGGTTACTTTGGTCGAACATTAAGAGTGGTTAGAAAAAATATTAAGTCGAGTTCAGGTATGATTTTAACTTCAGGACCAACAGGCTCTGGTAAGTCTACATCTTTGTATGCTTTATTGTCAGAGGTTAAAAATGATAGTGTTAATATTGTGACCATGGAAGATCCGGTAGAATATAAAATGAACGGGATTAATCAAATTCAAGTTAATAGTGAGGTTGGTCTTAATTTTGCAGCTGGTTTAAGATCTATTTTAAGACAAGACCCAGATATTATTATGGTTGGTGAAATTAGAGATCATGAAACAGCTGAATTGGCGGTTCAAGCTGCTCTAACTGGCCATTTAGTTTTTTCAACGCTTCATACTAATTCCGCAGCTGGTATTTTACCTAGATTGCTAGATATGGGTGTTGAACCTTTTTTGATCGCTAGTACTATTAAAGTTGTTATTGGCCAACGTTTGATTAGAAAGATTGGTGAAAAAAATGAACAATATGAATCTAGCAGAGCCGAATTAACGGCTATTAACGAGGTCATTGGTAATATTTTACCAAAATCATCTGAAGAGATTAATAAAGTTTCACAAGATTTGGGTTATGATAATTTGCCAATTTTTAATCAAAAAGCTTATACTTTAAAAAGAGGCATCAATGTTCCTGGCAGTCCGGGTGGTTTTAAAGGAAGGTTGGGGATTTATGAAGCTTTTGAAGTAACGAGTACCATTCAAGATTTAATTTTAAAAAAAGCTTCAAGTGGTGAAATTCAAAATCAAGCTCAAAAAGAAGGAATGATAACTATGAGACAAGATGGTTATTTAAAAGCTTTAAAAGGATTAACAACAATTCAGGAAATAGATAGAGTAGCATCATCGGGAGGGCAATAAGATGAAAGATGGTTTGAGGATTGAATTATTATTAGAAGAAGTTGTTAAAAAAAAGGCTTCTGATTTACATATCCAAGTTGGTTTAAAACCGATGTTAAGAATTGATGGTGGTTTAACGCCGGCTTCGATTGGTAATGTTTTAGATGAAGAAGGTGTTGAAGCATTAATTTTCTCTATTCTTGACGATGATCAAAAACAGATTCTTTTAAAAGATAAGGAATTTGATTTTAGTTTTGCTTTCGGTGATTTAGGTCGTTTCAGAGTTAATGCTTTTCACGAAAGAGGTAATTTAGCTGCCGCTTTAAGGTATATCAACAATGATATTCCTTCAGTTGAACAATTGGGCTTACCAGCAGTCGTTAATAAGTTTTCTGAATATCCTCGTGGATTAGTTTTGATGACTGGACCAACAGGCTCTGGTAAATCTACCTCAATTGCAGCTTTAATTAAAAAAATTAATCTGGAACAATCTAAGCATATTATTACCATTGAGGATCCGATTGAGTATACCCATATTTCTAATAAATCGATAGTTGTTCAACGAGAAGTTCATTACGATACTTATTCTTTTAGCGCAGCTCTTCGATCGGCTTTAAGAGAGGATCCAGATGTTGTTTTATTGGGTGAGATGCGTGATCTTGAAACGATAGCTAGTGCTATTACAATTGCCGAAACCGGCCATTTAGTTTTTGCTACTTTGCATACTAATTCGGCTAGCCAATCTATCGATAGAATGATTGATGTCTTTCCTCCGCATCAACAATCTCAAATTAGAGCACAACTATCTAATATTCTAATGGCAATTTGTTCTCAAAGATTAATTCCTGTTACAGGTGGTGGTAGAATCGCTGCGGCAGAAATTTTAGTAGCCACACCAGCCGTGAGAAATATTATTCGAGAAGGCAAGTCTCATCAATTAGAAGCTGTCATTCAAACTGGAGCTGAATTTGGCATGCAATCAATGGATAAAACTTTAGTCGGTTTAATTAAAAACGGTACTATTAGTTTTGAAGCCGCCAAAGAATTCGCAGTTGATTTTGAAGAATTAGAAAGACTAATGAGAGAGTAAATGTTTATATATAATTATACAGCTAGAAATAGTAGTTCTGGTGAATTAGTTAAAGCTACTGTAGAAGCCGAAAGCGAACTTTCGGCGGCTAAATTAATTCAATCTCAGGGTTTATCTCCTTTATTGATTACCAGATCAAAATCTACTAAGCCTGGTATTCTTAAATTCTTGAGTCGAGTTCGATCAAAAGATCGAGTCTTGTTTGCCAGGCAATTAAGTACTCTAATTAATGCTGGCTTACCTTTAATACAAGCCATTAGAACCGTTGAAGAACAGACTACTTCCAATGAATTGAAGGTTATTTTAGCTGATATTACTACTACAATTGAATCTGGTCAGTCTTTTTCAACAGCTTTAGCTAAATATCCTGATACTTTTAATCCGGTTTTTCAAAATCTAGTTGCTGCCGGTGAAACTTCTGGAACTTTAGATAAATCTCTAGAAAGAATTGCTATTCAGCAAGAAAAAGATGCTGATGTTGTTTCAAAATTAAGGGGCGCGATGACTTATCCGGTTATTGTTTTGCTTGTGATGTTGGCCATAGTTGTTTTTATGCTAGTCAAAGTTTTACCTCAGGTTCAAATACTTTATGTTAGTTTTCCGGGAGCTTCATTGCCGATCGAAACCAAAATACTATTAGATTTATCTAATTTTGTAACATCTGATTGGTGGATAGTAGTGCTGGTGGTGGTGGCCGTAGTTGTGTTTATTGGTTACTGGAGAAAAACTAATGCCGGTCGGTCTTTTTTTGATAAATCAAAATTAGTCTTGCCAATTCTTAAAAATTTATTTCAAAAACTATATATGGCTAGATTTACTCGAACTGCTTCTACTTTAGTAGCGGCTGGAGTGCCTTTATTACAAGTTTTGGAAATTTGTGCCAATAGTGTGATTAATGTTCATATTGCTCGTTCAATTAATTTAGCCGCCGATAAAGTTAAGGGTGGTAAATCACTTGGTGAAGCACTGGTTAATGAACCTTATATTTTATCTTTGGTGCCTAGTATGATTAAAATTGGCGAAAAATCTGGTTCCATGGAGGATATGCTAGATAAAACAGCTACTTATTATGAAAATGAAGTCGATCAGATTATTAAAAATGTATCAACCATTATCGAACCCGTAATGATGGTTTTGTTGGGCATAATTGCTTTAATCATAGTGGCAGCTGTATTGTTACCAATTTATAGTTTGGCGGCATCGGGAGCTATTAGTAATGTTGGAAATTAGAAATCTTGAATTTTATTAAAATGTATGGTAATTTTAAATAAACATAACCATTTAATATGCTAAGGGGGCATTAAGCATAATGAAAACAAAAAAAATAATTAAATCTGAGGGATTTACTATAGTTGAGACCATGATAGTTTTAGCTATCGCTGGTTTGATTTTATTAATAGTTCTTTTAGCGGTACCAGCTTTACAACGACAATCAAATAATACCAATATTAAATCTGATGCTGAAGCTCTTTCTTCAGCTATTAACGATTTTGAATCTAATAATGGTGGTTTTGTTCCAACTATGGCTAATTTCAGTGCTATTAAAAATGGTAGCGAAGAAGCAATTGGCTCACCATCTGGTACGACCAACGGTGATATTCAATCTGTAGCCAAGATTCAATCATCTGTTACGGTTGCGTCAGATCCAAAGGCTGGACAAGTTCCTGCTACTAGCACAGGAAAAGTAACAATTTATTTGGACATTAGTTATTCTTGTTCTGGACAGTCAAATTCTAACCAAATCGCGATCTATTATCCTACAGAGGTTAGTTCTGGAGCCGAAAACTATAGCGCTAATAATTGTATAGATGCTTAAATTAGTTTGAAATATTTTTATATATTTTTTATTTTCATTTTTGGTTTAATTTTTGGAAGTTTTATTAATGCTTTGGAATGGCGATTACGTCAAAAAGAACAAGCTGAGCTAGATAAAATTAATTTAGATAATTCGTTATCTATAATTAATGGTCGATCAATTTGTCCAAGTTGTCGACATCAACTCAACGCTTTGGATTTAATACCACTAGTCAGCTATCTGTTGTTAAAAGGAAAATGTCGTTATTGTCATCAAAAGATAAGTTGGCAGTATCCGTTTGTTGAATTATTAACTGCTTTAACGTTCGTTATTTTCTATATTTTTTGGCCGTATAGTTTAGTTTCTGTCGGGGGTATTTTTTTGTTAGTTATTTCATTATTGATTTTAACTGGATTAATAGCTTTATTTATTTATGATTTGAAATGGTATATTTTGCCAAGTTCAATTATTTATGTCTTATTTGGGCTAGCTTTTATTTATAAAGTTTTGTTTTATTTTACGATAGATCAAAACATTAGTTCGGTGGTTGTTGGTAGTTTAATTGGTTTATTAATTGGCGGCGGTCTTTTTTATTTAACTTTTATATTGTCTAAGGGGCAATGGATTGGTGGTGGAGACGTAAGGTTAGGTGCTCTCTTAGGATTTTTTTTAGGTGGACCAATTAATAGTTTGATATTTTTGTTTTTAGCATCTTTTATCGGGAGTATTTATAGCATCATTCTTCTATTAACTAAAAAAGCCAACCGGAAATCTTTAATACCTTTTGGACCTTTTTTGATTTTAGGTGCAATATTAGTTCAATTATTTTCTTTGCATTTTAGATTATTTATTCACGATATGTTTATTTATTAAATTTATTTATCATGAAATTTTTGATAGACCTCTTTTAAGTGTGCATCTGTTATATGAGTATAAATTTGAGTTGTAGCTATATTGCTATGACCTAGCATAGTTTGAACACTTCTAATATCGGCACCATTCATGAGAAGATTTGTGGCAAACGAGTGTCTTAAAACGTGAGGGCTGACGTGTTTATTGATACCAGCCATTAGGGCATATTGGTTAACGAGACGTTGAACACTTCTAGTGGTTAATCTTTTATAGTTACCACTATTATCTGGTTTATTTTGATGGTTAGAATATTGTATAAATAAAGCTTTGGTTTGATCCTGCCTTTTGAATAAGTATTCTTTAATCCATTTGACGGCTTCATCACTTATAAAAACGGGCCGATCTTTTTGTCCTTTGCCGCGAATGACAAATTCTTTTTTTTCAAAATTGATGCTGTCTTTATTTAAACTGATTAGTTCGCTGACCCTTAGGCCTGAACTAAAAAGCAGTTCTAGTATGCTTTTATCTCTTAAGCCGATAATATTATCAGTTTTCGGTTGATCGAATAATTTATTTAATTCGTCTCGATTAAGGAAAGTTACTTGTTTTCTTTTAACAGTAGCTAATTCTATTCTTTCAGAAGGTAAGGAATTTAAATTCCTTTTTTGACAGTATTTTAAAAACCCTCGTAGTGCGATTAAATGGTAGTTTTGAGTAGACTTATCAAGTTCTTCTTTAGTATTGGTACCTAGTCTGTTTAACCAAATTCGCCATTTTCTGATTAAATCATCATTTAGATCTTGAATAGATATATCACCAGCAAAATCTAATAGTCTAGTTAAATAATGATCGTAATTCTCGATTGTTTTTTGCGATCGGTTTTTTTCAATTTCTAGATATTCCAAAAAATCAGTCTTTAGTTGTGATAAATTCATCTTAATATTATATTAAATTTTTAAGTTATCTGTTAAAATATTATTAAATATGCAAAAAACTTTAGTTATATTTAAGCCTGATTCTGTGATGCGAGGTATAGTTGGTCAAATTTTAACTAGATTTGAGCAGGCTGGTTTTAAAATTGTAGCTTTAAAAATGTTGCAACCTTCTAAAGATCATCTCTATCATCATTATGAAACAATTGGTTCTTTGAAAACTAGAAAAGGAGATGAAATTTTTAATAGTCAGCTAGCTAGTATGATGGATGGACCGGTCATAGCTATGGTTTTAGAGGGTGTTGAAGCTGTTGAAACAGTTAGAAAAATGGTGGGTGAAACTGAACCAAAAGCAGCGTTACCTGGTACGATTCGAGGTGATTTTGCGCACGTTAACTTTGGTTCTTCGGCTAGTATTGGTCGAGGAGTAGCTAATATACTTCATGCTTCAGCTACAGTCAAGGAAGCTAAACAGGAAGTTGATCATTGGTTTGATAAAAGTGAAATTGTTGATTATAAACTGGTACATGAATTTTTTACTCAACCAAAAAAATAGAGTCTCCGTAGTTCAATGGATAAAATAGTTCCGTCCTAAGGAAAAGCTAGAGGTTCGAATCCTCTCGGAGGCACCACATTTATTTCTAATTTGTTTTAAATGATACAATGATTGTCATGGATTCGAAAAAATCTTCTCGAAAAGCTAAAGTTAAATATTTTGATGAGCAATTTGACGATGAAAAAGTTTTATTTATATTTAGAAAACACCCAGTTGTTATGAGAAAAGGATTAATTTTTGGTTTACTAGGGCCTTTGATTGGTGTTATTCCGACAGCCATTGATCCTGGTTTGGGTTTTGGTTTTTTTTTCGGTGGATTATTTCTTGGAGTTATATTGGGTTTACTGATTTTAATGCCTAGTTGGATTAGTTGGTATTTTAGCTTATTCATCGTCACTAATCAGAGATTTGTTCAAACTATTCAAAAAGGTTTTTTCCATCATTCTATGTCTAGTATTAAGTTAGAACAAATTCAAACTATTGGTTATGAGTTGTCTGGGATGCAAGAAACTTTACTGGGTTTCGGTTCGCTAAAAGTTCAAACATTTTTTGGTGATTTAGTGATTCATGATGTTCATCATCCAGGTAAAATTCAACAAAAAATGCAGAACATATTAAGAAGTTTAGATATAATAGTAGATAAGGAGTTAGCAGATACTAAAACTATGGATCAAGATGAAGAATAAGAAAAAAAAATTTATTTTTTTAAATAAATTTAAAACGATTTTTGTTAGAAAAAACTTAAAAAACGATCGTTTTAAAGATGCTATTTCGGTGATTCCTAAAATCACTAATGACACCATTGGTGAACACAGGGAAAATGTTTTAAAGGGTGCCCGAAAATATATTTATCCACTGAGACATAGTCAGCATAATATAGTTAGAATTTCTGTCGGTCTTTTCATTAGTTTGTTGGTTGCTTTTTTTATATTTATGGGATTAGAGTTATATTATTTTCAATCACAGTCTACTTTTGTTTATGATGTCACTAAAGTTATACCTTTTCCGGTTGCTAAAATAGGTAATAATTTTGTTTCTTACCAGAGTTATCTATTTGAATTAAGAAGAGATGTTCATTATTATGAGACCCAGCAACAGGTTAATTTTTCTTTAAAAATTAATCAACTTCAGTTAAAAAATCTTAAAAAAGAAGCTATGGACGAAGCCATAACTAATTTTTACACTCAACAACTGGCTAAAAAGTATCATGTTGGTGTTTCTAACAATCAAGTTAATCAAGAAGTCATTTATTTCCAAAAAGAAAATCGTTTGGGAGGTAATAATGAGGTTTTGAGTAATGTTTTGAAAGATTTTTGGGGTTGGAATATTAATGACTTTAAACAGGAATTAAAAAATGAGCTTTTACAACAGGCGGTTGTTTATAGGTTAGATACACCAACGGTTAATCTGGCAAAATCAGTTTTGAACCAACTTCAGCATGGTGCAAATTTCGCAAATTTAGCCAAGCAATATTCCGATGATCTTAGTACTAAAAATAATGGTGGTCAGTATCCACAGCCCATTTTAGCCAACAACAAAAATCTTTATCCTCAAGTAGTAGCGGAACTGTTTAGTTTAAAAAAAGGTGCTATATCTCCGATTATTAATACGGGTTATAACTTACAAATACTAAAAGTTGACTCGATTAATGGTCCGACTGTAACTTTTTCTAATATTGAGTTTAATCTAAAAAATATTACTTTTTATATTACGCCAATTGAAAACTTATCATCACCCAATTATTTGATCAATTTTTAATTCTTTGGATAAATAATTTTTTATGATAATCTATTATTTATAAGTTGGGCTCGTAGTGAAGTTGGCCTATCACGTCTCCCTGTCACGGAGAAGATCGCCGGTTCGAATCCGGTCGAGCCCGCCAAGTAATACTACTGGCATGTAGGTATTACTCATATACAAAAAGTAATATGAATTATAGATACAGTATCACTATCAGTGGACAGACTATTATACTTGAAAGAATTCCGTCAAAAATTGAGCTTAGATAAACTTAGTCAAACTACGCTTAGAGTTAACGATAGTAATAAATAACTGTACTTAAAGATTTGAATGAAGTTCTGGTGTTGTTAAATAAGATTACATTCAAAAATAAAACTTCCGAAAAGGAACAGGCTATGGGTGCTTAATTAGTAGATAGGTATACGTTTAGTTGATAATATCCATATTAAGTTGGTTTTGGGCGATCATAAAGAATTAAGCTTAAAAGCCGAAAAGTTACTCGAGCAGACAAAACTAATAATATTTAGCTAGATAAACCAGTACTTAAAAATCGAAATAACGTTTAATTATAGACCTATAACCTGAATTCCATTCCCAATCTTTCCACCTAGGTATTTCGTAGAACATGCTTTCGTTGTTCGAGCGGGCTATTCCAATTGTAGCGTTTACGTGAGCGATTGTTAAGAATGTTTTCTACTTCCATTA
>DAIDMV010000012.1 GCA_027448765.1 bacterium
TTTATTTTATTTATTTATTTTGTTAGATTACCTTCTTATTTTAGTCTTCTATAGCTAGTCTTGACAAGTTAAATAAAGCTTTAAAAATTAAAAATAAATAAAAGATATATTCTATAGCTAAATTATCTGTTATTAACAGATAAGAATAGCTGATAATTCTTATCCACAGGTGTGAATAATACTACGATTTATTCATCATCTTGATCAATTGGAGTAGCATCGGCAAGTGTTAAAGACACGACTTCATCATTATCATTAAGTCTCATAATTCTTACTCCCTGAGTAGCTCTACTTAAATCTGGAATATTATTTAAACCTAATCTAATCGTTTGACCTTGTTGACTGATAATAATGACTTCTTGACTCTCGTTGCCTAAACTCTTAACACCAACTAAGTTGCCGGTCTTAGTGTTTACTATGGCTGATCTAATACCAACTCCTCCACGACTGTGTGCAGTAAATTGAGATACCTTAGTTCTTTTACCATAACCATATTTACTGATCACGAAAATTGATGATCCTTCTTCTACTATATCCATACCAATAACAAAATCATTTGGTCTTAAGCGAATACCTCTTACACCTCTTGAAGCTCGACCTAAAGGACGAGACTCACTCTCATGAAACCTAATTGCTTGTCCAAGCGAAGTCGATATGATCACTTCGTTATCACCGTTGGTCATTCTAATCCACTTTAGTTCGTCATTCGGATCCAACTTAATAGCAATTAAACCACTGACTCGAACATTACTAAATTGTTCAAAAGCTGTTTTCTTAATCACACCTCTTTTTGTACACATAATTAAATTTTTAGCATGGTCATTTTTAGAAATATTAATCATACTAGACACTGTTTCTTCTGGTTGAAGTTGTAATAGATTGACGATAGCCATTCCCTTAGCATTTAAACCAACAGCTGGCACTTCATAAGCTTTTAATTTAAAAACGCGTCCCTTATTGGTAAAAAACAATAAATAATCATGGGTTGAAGCATTAACAACGTGCTCTACAGCATCCTCATCTCTAGTTGTCATACCTCGCTTACCCTTACCACCTCGATTTTGTTTTTTATATTCAGCTAGTAAACTTCTTTTAATATAATTAGCCGTAGTTAATGTAACAGCTACCTGCTCATCAGCAATTAAATCTTCATCGCTCATACGACCTAGTTCATTCTTAACAACCTTAGTTCTTCTTGGATCTTGATATTGTTTTTTGATATCTAAAAATTCTTCTTTAATGATTTTTAAGATTAACTTTTCATCGGCTAAAATAGCCTGAAGCTCTTTAATTAATTTAGTTAATTGTTCTAATTCATCTTCAATCTTTTTTCTTTCTAAACCAGTCAAAGTTCTAAGTTGCATAGCTAAAATAGCTTTAGATTGAATTTCTGACAATTTAAACTTAGCCATTAATTTTTCCTGAGCTTCATCACTAGTTTGTGATTGTCTAATAATCGTAATAACTTCATCGATATTGTCTAAAGCTATCTTAAAACCTTCTAGAATATGAGATCTATCTAAAGCTTTTTGAAGATCAAATTCTGTTCGACGTCTAACGACTACTTGTCGGTGTTTAATGTGTTCAGTTAATATATCTACTAATCCTAAAACTTTTGGCTGAATACCATCGACTAAAGCCATCATGTTAAAATGAAATGCACTCTGTAGTGGTGTTAACTGATACAATTGGTTTAAGATTTTTTTAGGATATGCGTCTTTTTTTAGATATAATACAACTCTTACCTGTCCTCTAGCGCTTTCATCTCTTAAATCACTGACTCCAACAATCTTTTTATCTTTAACCAATTCAGCAATTTTTAAAACTAAGGTTTCTTTATTTAATCCAAAGGGTACTTCAGAAATTATAATTTCGTATCGACCTGTTTTGTTTTCGACTATATCGGCTACTCCCCTAACAACCACACCGCCTCTTCCGGTCGAATAGGCTATTTTAATCGATTCTTGACCATAAATAATACCACCAGTTGGAAAATCGGGTCCTTTAACAAATTCCAATAAATTTTCAACCGTTGCATCAGGATGGTCGATTAAATAAACTTCAGCATCAATGATTTCACCAAGGTTATGTGGCGGAATATTGGTTGCCATACCAACAGCAATACCTAATTGCCCATTTAATAATAAATTAGGTAATTTAGCCGGCAAAACAACTGGCTCTCTATTAGTTCCATCATAATTATCCCTAAAATCAACTGTATTTTTATCAATATCAAACAACATTTCATCAGTCATTTTAGTCATTTTAGCTTCTGTATAACGCATTGCGGCTGGTGGATCTCCGTCCATTGAGCCAAAATTTCCCTGTCCGTTAATTAAGACATACCTCATTGACCAAGATTGAGCCATTCTAACCATAGCATCATAAATAGCAACATCACCATGGGGATGATATTTACCCATAACAGCACCAACCACATTGGCACTTTTACGATGTCTTGAACCACTCCTTAAGCCATCTTCGTTCATAGAATATAAAATTCGACGGTGGACTGGTTTTAAACCATCTCTTACATCCGGTAAAGCTCGATCAACAATCACACTCATGGAATATCGAAGATAATTATCTTCCATCACCTCTTCAATGGTTTTTAATTCCATTGACTTCGAATATTTTAAAATTTCATTTTCTGGGTTTAATTGATTATTGTCTTGATTTTCCATAAAAACTCACTAATTAAATGTCTAAGTCTTTCACGAAACGAGCGTTAGCTTGAATAAAATTCTTCCTTAATTCAACTTCTGTTCCCATTAATTTATTAAAGATCGCATCTGATCTTTCAACGTCTTCAATCCTCACCTGAATTAAAACTCTTTTTTCTGGATTCATAGTAGTTTCAAATAATTGCTCAGCATCCATTTCACCCAGTCCCTTATAACGTTTTTGCTCAGTAAAGCCAGCTTGTTTATATTTTTCATCACTAAGATTTAAGTTTGGATTAAGTTTTTTTCTTTTTTCAATTTCTTCATCAAGAATTTGATCTAATTGACTTTCGTCATAAATGAAAACACTTTCTTTCTTGCCTGATCTAACCAACTCGAATAATGGAGGTTTAGCTAAAAATAAATGACCATTTTCTATCACAGCTGGCATATATCTAAAAAAGAACGTCATCAATAAAGTACTAATATGACTACCATCTACGTCAGCATCTGTCATGATAATGATTCTTTCATATCTTAATAGTTTAATGTCAAAAGAATCTTCAATACCAACACCAAGAGCTTTAATTAAACTTAATAATTCATTATTGGCTAACATTTTATCTAATCTAGCTCTTTCTACGTTTAAAACCTTACCCTTTAAAGGTAAAATAGCTTGAGTTTTACTATCTCTACCAGTTTTTGCCGAACCACCAGCAGAGTCACCCTCAACTAGATAAAGTTCACTATTTTTAGGGTCTTTGGAAGAACAATCAGCTAGTTTACCTGGCATACTAGCGCCATCCAAAATACCCTTACGTAAAATATTATCTCGGGCGGCTCTAGCGGCTTTACGAGCTCGAGCAGCTAAAAGAGCTTTACCAACAATTTTTTTGGCAACATTTGGATGTTCCTCGAGATAATAATTTAAATATTCGTTTAAAACTTGCTCAACATAACCCCTTACTTCAGGATTACCTAATTTATTTTTAGTTTGACCTTCAAATTGCGGATCTGGTAACTTAACAAGCAAAATAGCAGTCAATCCTTCTCTAGTATCTTCCCCACTTAAATTCTCTTCTTTCTCTTTTAATAAACCGTTTTTTCTAGCATAGTCATTAATTACTCTTGTTAAGGCAGATTTAAAACCAGTTAAATGCGTACCACCATCAGGATTTAAAACGTTATTAGCAAAAGATTTAATAGTTTCGTTATAAGCGTCCGTATATTGCATTGAAATTTCAACCTGAGTATCTTTTACGGTTTTATCAACATAAAAAATATCTTCATCAATGACTTCTTTGCCAACATTTAAATGTTTAACGTAACTTTTAATACCACCCTCAAAATAAAAACTATATTTTTTACCATTAAGCTCATTAATTAAATTCGTTCTAACATACTTAGTTAAATAAGCGGCGTGTCGTAATCTATCTAAAATAGTCTGATAATTAAAGTCGACCGTTTCAAAAATAGAATCATCTGGATAAAATAAAATTTCCGTACCAGTCTTGTTAGATTTACCAATAATTTTCAGATCTTCAAGAGGAACACCCTTTTCATAAGTTTGTTCATAAGCATTACCATCTCTAAAAACTTTAATGACCAGTCTTTTAGACAAAGCATTAACCACGCTACTACCTACACCGTGTAAACCTCCAGCGACCTTATAGCCACCACCACCAAATTTACCACCAGCGTGTAAAACAGTTAAAACTGTTTCAACTGTACTTTTACCAGTTTTAGGGTGGATATCAGTTGGAATTCCACGACCATTGTCAGTTACTTTAACGCCACCATCACTCATTAAGGTAACGCTGACTTCATTAGCATAACCAGCTAATGCTTCATCAATACCATTATCGATTAATTCCCAAACTAAATGATGTAAACCCTCTAAACCAGTTCCACCAATATACATGCCCGGTCTTTTTCGAACCGGTTCTAGTCCCTCTAAAACTGTTATCTGCTGAGCAGAGTAATCATTCTTTTTTTCAGTCATCTAAAGTCTCTATAAATTTTTATTCAACTTAATAATCTAAACTATAACAAATAATGAGCTTTTAAGCAATTATCTAAAGTCAACTACCGTCAAACCATACAAAGCAAACAAGTAATAATTAGCTTAGTTTTTAATTAAATTATTCATATATATTAGTAGTAAATAATTATAAATAATTATTTATTCAAATTTTTATTGTATATTTAACAACTAAAGATTTTGTTAAAAACTCCTGAAAACCACTGATGTTCAGCGTATATTGCAATTTTTACATTAGTATGAAATAATCTAAGTAAACAATTTAAAACTAAAATGCTTAAAAAACTCATCACACAACTTAATACAAATCCCGCAACTATTAATCAAATTAAGTTTTATTCTAATCGCTTAAAACAAGAAACTAAGATAAGAAGATTAAGTTTAATCTTCTTTGTTTTTGCATTTTTAATCCAATTTTTCGTTTTTATTAGCCCACCAAAACCAACTATCGCTGCCTCACCAAATGATTTAGTCAACGGTGGTTTTAGTTCTGCCTCACAAGCATCGAATTTTTGTTCTAATAACATTAATAATTACGGCACAATCTTGGCCAATTATTCAATTAGCTGTAATCAAGTTCTACACGCACCAACTATAACTTTAAATTCTGACTCTTATAATCGTCAACTATTTTCAATGGGCCGACTTCCCTACAACCTTAAAGGTGAAACCCCGGTGGAAATTGCTGGTATAACTTATTATTTTAGATACTTATGGGCTTGGGATACTAACGGATCATCAAACTATCAAGCTCTAAAGGTCACAAATTCCAATGGCAAAACATACTTTTTACTATATTTATGCGGTAATCTTGTATCTATCGGTTTACCACAAGCACCTAGTTTAACGATCACCAAAACGACCAATCCTGGTTTTCCAATCGCAGGGAGTGATATAACAACCGGACAGGTTCTGTCTTACAAAATTTTATTTAGTAACAATGGAGGATCAGCTAACCACGTCATCGTTGACGATCCTTTACCAAATAATACTACCTATAAATGGTTTGGTACTGGTGGAGCTAACAGCTATCCGACCAATCTAAAAACCAATAATGCTCAATGGGTTTATAATGTATTACCGGCTGGCGCTAACAACTATTATGTCACTCTAGAAGTAACTGTTAATCCTGGTGTACCAAATGGCACATTAATCTGTAACACCGCTAATATTTCATCAAGTCAAACTAGTTCACTTAACAGTAATAAGGTTTGTATGACAGTTGTTAATAAGGTGACGCCAACCACAGTTAAACAGCCTACACCACCAGCACCTACTTGTGAATATAACGCCACTATTGCCGCCAACAGTTCAGCCTGTAAGCCATGTCAAGCCAGCTTAGATAGTCAAGATTCTTTGGCTTGCGTTAGTATTTATAAAACAGCTTCTAATATTACAACCGGTGTTGCCAATGCTAATAACACAACTGCTCAAGCAGGTAATAAAATAATCTACACATTGTTTGCAAAAAATACCGGTTTAGCCACTGTTAAAAACTATGCTTTTTCAGATAATTTAAGTAACGTACTAAATTATGCTAACTTAATTAATCCTTATAGCGGAACATTAAACCCATCCTCCGACATCATTAGTTGGACACCAATTAATATCCCACCACAACAAACAGTTTTTAAAAAAATCGAAGTTCAAGTCAAAAATCCAATTCCCCAAACACCCACTTCTATTTCGGATCCTGAATATAATAATCTAGAGATGATAAATGTCTATGGTAATAGCATTACCATTAACTTGCCCTCAAGTGCTGTTAAAACACTCGAAACGACCACTACAACCACTAAATTGGTTAATACTGGTCCTGGAGATACTATTTTCTTAATAGCCGTTCTAATGGCTGTATTTGGCTTTTTGATTGCAAGATCTAGACTTCTCAATAAAGAGAGTGATATATTAATAAATAATCTAACAAAAAAATAACATGGAAAATACTCCCAAAAATTCATCTTACGAAGGACATAAAGACAAGCCACCAACACCTCTAATAGAAGCCGTTTCGCGAGATGAAATTAAAACTCCTAAACAGGAAAAAATCGAACAAAATCTAGGGCAAGAAATTGTTCAACAACAAATCGAACAGACTCGATCGATTATTAACGATTACTCTGAATCATCAAAAGAAAATCGTGATAAATACACTGCTTCAAAAGAAATCGACAATAATAATGAACCTATGTTGATTCATGATCCAGCTTTAATCAAACATCGAGTCAAGCAAACAATGCAAGATATCCAATATAATTTAAGCCCAACCGATAAAACAATAAGCCACATCATTCATCAACCAATCATTGATCAATCTTCAGAAGTTCTTAATAAAACTATCTTCCGTTCATCGGGTGTTTTAGGTGGATCAATTTTAGCCTTTATCGGTAGTTTAGCATATATCATTTTTGTCATTTATACCGGCATAACTTATAATTTTGAATTATTTTTTATATTTTTAATAGCTGGTTTTATTTTAGGTTTAGTGTCTGAAATGATCTATAAACTATTAAAAAATATAGCTAAACATCCTTAACATTTATTTGACCATTTTGATCAATAATAATTTCCGTACTCTGGTCTAAGGTTTGATCAGACGAGTTACTATTATCGATTTTTAAATCTGTAACCGAATTGGTTAAATCTTTTTTTAAAATATTTGAAACTTCTTTTATTTCTTCTCGATCAATTTCATCAGAAGAAATATTATGATTAAGATCTTGGTTGATCTTAAAAACCTGTTCTTGTGTTTGTTTATCCTCATTAGATACTGGTTGACTAGCAAAACTAGCGGCTGACTTACTCCCAAGATTGTCTTCAACTGGTTGGTGGTTATTCATAGGGTCTTTAGCAGCAGTCTTTGTATTTTGTTTATTTTTTTTATGTAACCAAGTATCTAGAAAAGAACCACCCTTCAGTTGATCAATTTCTTTATCGGACAAATTAGCATTAAGTTTTTGGTTTACCGGCCCAGCCGAATCGGGTTTAAATGGATTTGGTTGGCTCTTTAAATTACTAAAATTGTCTCTTTCTTGTTGGTTCAAAAAATCACTTAAATTAGTACCTTGTTTTGCCTGTGGATTCATTCGTTTATCGAACTCTTCTTCTACTTCTTTACGATCTCGACCATATTTTAGAGCTGATAATTGTTTTAAAGCTTCGGTTAATTTAGGCTTAGGATTACCTATGGTCGGCAATCCCACCATACTAAATGGTTGAGTCGGCACACCATTAATTAAGGTTCGAAGAATGGTATTATAGTTTGGTATCCGGATCAAATCTTCTGGCTTAAAGTTTGGTTTAAAATATTCTCCCAAAAATTGAGCATCTTCTTGACCAACCCTAAAAGAAACTACCGTTCCAACGTTTCCAAAAACCGCACCTTTTATTTCTTCAGACAACTGAGTAATATACTGATTAGCCACAATTAAATTTAAATGATATTTTCTTGCTTCTGACATAATATCTGCAAAACTATCGGTTGAAAAATTTTGAAACTCATCAACAAAAAGACAAAAATCTTTTCTTTCTGATTCTGGAATATCTGTTCGACTCATAGCAGCTTGTTGAAATTTCATAATCAAAATAATTCCCAATAACTGAGAGTTAATAGCTCCTAAACGCATTCTATTTAAATTAACTAGGAGTATTTTATTGTTATCCATAATATATCTAACATCAAAAGCTGATTTCGTTTGACCGATAATATTTCTCATCATCGTATTAGACAAAAAGGCACTGAATTTTGAAGTTACCCAGGCAATAACTTCACCAAATTCATTAGATCGTTGAGAATTTGGAATCTCTTTACGCCAAAAATCTATAACTGTTAAATCATTGACAAACTTTAATTTATACTCTAAAAAATTATTATCTCTAAAAAGTCTTGGAATATCGATAAAACTACCACCTGCTGGATCTGCCATAATTGTTAAAGCAGCCATTCTAAAGTACTGTTCCAATCTTGGCCCCACAATACCTGTATGTTGTGGGTCATATAATTTATAAAGCATATTAATAGACTCTTGAATAATGAAATCCTTCTGGTCTTCATTTTGGAATTCAAACAAATTAAAACCCATAGGTCGTTCCATATCAGCTGGGGAAAAATAAATTACATCTTCAGCTCTCTCAGCTGGAGTCATTGATAAAAGCTTCTCGACCGTATCACCGTGAGGATCAACAAAAGCAAAGCCGTTGCCATACATCATGTCTTGTAAGGCTAAATTTTCTAAAAAGACTGATTTACCTACACCTGTTTGTCCAATAGCATATAAATGTCTCTGTCGATCGGCTAAAGATAACTTAACGTACTTTCTAGTATTGCGAAATTCATTGATACCTAATAATAAACCATCTTCCGGTAGATTCGGTGGACCATCAACTTGTCTAAAATCTTGTCTTTGAACTTGAGAATTTGGAGTACTTTTTTGATTAGGGAAATGAAACAGAGTTGCTAATTCAACCGAATTTAAAATTACTTGATTATTAGATTGATTAAAAAATCTCATAATATAATCGTTCAACAATCGTTCAACATCATCAGTTTTCTTAAATTTGAAACCATTTTTCGACGGAGAATCATAAATAGAAAAATTAGCCACAATATTATTCAATATGTCCTGAGAACGCTGTAACGAATTAGACGAAACAATTAAACGAATTAAAACTTCAAAACCAGGATAACGAGTTTTATCATCGATTGCATCCACAACAGACTGATCTAAAGTAGATAGTGTATGGTCTGATTTTGAACTATCCTCTGGTGGTTTTGTGAAAGCAACTAAAATTAATTTTAAATAATCGACGAAACCGGTTTTCTTATCTGTACCTTTTCTTTTTTTAGACGATAGATTATGCGAAGTCTTAGTCCAAGCAGACATAGTTGGCCTTAAAAGAATTTGAATCGATGCACTGTCTGTTTTAGCAAAAGACGATAAGGCATTTAATATAGGCAACATTGGATCTCTTTTAATCTCTTGATAAACAGCCACAGGATAAGAAAATGATTTCTTAAGCGACATTTCTCCACCCGTAATATTTGCCGATGAACTAGTTTGATTAAAAATGTTAACATCTTTTTCTTCTGTCAAACTAGCTAGTGGATAGGCACCCAAAATAGCCTGATTAACAACTTCCAACATTGAAATTGGAACCATGGCATAAAAATTAATGAAATTATTCTTACTGACAATCTCAAAAGAAATGTGTTTTTGACCATAAAAATTATTTTTAAAATTTTTTTTAGGCACCACTGAAGCTAAAATATTATAAATTGTTTCAGCTTTAGAAATTGTTTCTTCATTAACGTCTCTCTCATCCCGACCACCGGTCTCGATATCATCACTTTGAGGAGGTAAATGAATATTTAAACAAATCATTTTTAAACCTCTCTCATAGTTTTTTTGTTCTCTAAAGACTTTTTTAGCCTGTAAAAAGATTATCGTACCAAGAACAAATAATAAAACAACAATAAAAATTAAAATATAAAAATAAATACTCATGACTCACTCTTGACTTGTTCAATCGATTTATTAAATCTTTTAAGTAAATAGTCCTCTTTAATTTGACTGTATTCATTTAATTGATCAAATGGTTTACCTCTATTCTGTCGAAAAACATCTTTCACTTTATCTACCCAATGCTTTTCTATTAAATCAGCATCCTTAGCATCTAGTACTTGATTAGTTCTAGTAGACTTTAAAAGATTACTATGATTGGGTTGTGAATTTAAGTTTAAATTTAAATCCGTATCCTTACCATCATTAATAATAGGTTTGGGAAGATTAATTTTATCATCATTCATTTCTTAAATTATATACTAAAGAAGCAATAAAAATAAAAAATCGAGAAGATAAATGCACTCTAAATTGTAAAATAATGTAGCGCTTATCTTTCTCGATTAACTGACCGCTTCAAAAATACTTTAGATATTCTTGGAGCGATATTTTTTATTTTAAAAAATTTAAAATAAATTTAAATTGGTAAGTTTTTGATATTTTTTATTGTTTTTGTTTTAACTTACTAAATAAAATTGTAGCACTTATGCTTACCAATGTCAATACAATTTTTAACTAGCCTAATAATATTATTATGCTGTTTATTTCTGATTACGACTTTAGTTTTATGAAAATAATAAAATCCTAAAGAAAAATACTCACAATAAAGTTTTTATTCATTACAATCTAAACGGAACATAACTTGCTGAAGTTATGCACAGCTTTGATAAAAATAAGCATTGTTGTTATTGACGAAATAAAATCTATTTTATAAGATATAAATAGTACTTGAATAAAAATAGTACTCAAAAACAAAAAGTAATCACAACAACGGCTTCTCGCAGGCCGTTGTTATACTAAAGAAAATAAATAGACTAAAAAATAAAACACAACCAATAATGCCTTATTACAATGATGAGGCATTTTTTAATTTTATTGCCAATGAAGATGTTATCTGTTAAAATTAGGTTTAAAATATTAACATAATATTGTAATAAGGAGCATCTGAAATCATAAAACATACTCGCTTAAATCAAGAAATTCGTGCAAATCTACTTAGAGTCATAGACGAAGATGGAAAACAAATAGGTGTATTATCAAAAGAAGAAGCTCTTCGCTTAGCAAATGAAAAAGATTTAGACTTGGTTGAAATTTCTCCAGAGGCAAAACCTCCGGTTGCTAAAATTGTTAACTGGGGAAAATTTAATTATCAAAAAACTAAATCGTTACAAAAAAATAAGAAAAGTAATAAAATTTTAGAGATTAAACAAATAAGGTTGGGTATGAAAATTAGTGATAATGACCTTCAAATTAAGGTTAAAAAATCACTTCAATTTTTAGAAACTGGACATAAAGTTAAATTTATCATAATTTATAAAGGTAGAGAGCAGGCGCATAAAGATTTAGGGTTTAAACTAGCCGATAAAATAATTAACATTTTTGGTACCGATGTGGGAATTGATCAAAATCCTACACTAGCCGGCAGACAACTAAGTTTTGTTTTAAAAAACAATAAAAAAATATCAATGAATAATAAGGAGTCAATATAATGCCTAAATTAAAAACTCACAGTGGTACAAAAGATAGAGTAAAAATTTCTAAGAATGGGAAGGTCAGAATTGGACACCCTAACACTAATCACTTTCTTCAAAAAAAATCAGCTTCAAGAAAGAGAAGTTTAAGTGGTCTTAAAACATATAGCGGCACAACTGCAAAAATTATAAAGAAGAAACTGGTTAAATAGGAGGAAATATGAGAGTTAAACGAGGCCAAACAAGTCACAAAAAACATTTAAAAATCAGAAAAAACACCAAGGGTATGACTCATCCTAATAGAGTCAGTGTTAAAAGAGGTAAACAGACAATAGTTAAATCTCTTCAATTTGCTACTAGAGATAGAAAAAATAAGAAAAGAACCTTTCGACAATTATGGAATATTAGAATTAATAATGCGGCTAGAGAAAACGGCATCAATTATTCTCAGTTCATCCATCAATTGAAAGAAAATAAAATTGAGTTAGATAGAAAAATATTATCCGAATTAGCTACCAACGAACCAAAAGCTTTTAAAGTATTAGCCGAAAAAATCAAATCATAAAGCCAGATTATCTATAAGCCGGGTTTTGTAAAATATAAATTTATATTGCTAATCATCTATCTAGATTTATAGTTGCCTATAAATTCAAGCGGTTATAAACAGTAGATTCAACGAGAAATTGGGATGAAAATCCAAAATCTACTTCCTTGCAGCGAATAGGGTTTTCCTAAAATATTGTCACCAATATAGTTTACGTCTATAACGTACTTTTCACCTTTAGCTAAAGCCAAGTCTAGTTTCTGTGGCACTATTCCCTAGATTTACATCTGGTCGCCGTTAGCGACTATTCTTCTCTATGCTGCCCGGACTTTCCTCATTTTAAAAAATGCGATTAGCCAATAATCTGGCATACCAATTTTATCATTTATCTAGCTCTTCGTCCAATGCCCTATTAACTGCCGCATCAGCCAACTTATTAAACTCTCTGGGCACATGCTGAAAGTTTACTTCATCAAAATTATTAATTAAATTTTTAATATTATTATAAATTGGCCATAATTCTCGATTCTTAATCTTGTAGATACCTTTCATCTGATTAATCACCAATAAGCTGTCCATAAAAACATCAACTCTAGTACATTTTAATTTTATACATTCCTCCAAGCCCAATTTTAATGCGGTATACTCTGCTTGATTGTTAGTAGTTAGACCAAGGTAAACTCCTCTATCTACTATGATTTTGTCATCTTTATCTAAGACGACAAAACCACTTGATGACGGACCAGGATTGCCCCTAGAACCACCATCAGCATACAATTTAACTCTTTCAAGACTAACTTGTACATCATGGTCAATTAAAGATTCTGTTTTATTAGAATCTAATAACAAATATCTTTCGGCTATTTCATTAATATCCTTTGAAGTTTCAAACTCATGATTTGTAATTTTTTCAGAAGAACTATGATTAATTAACCACAATTGAATCACCCTGCCTTCTATTTCCAGTCTTGGATAATAATCAGATTTCTTAAAGTAATCCAGTAATTGTATCAAAAATTTCTCAGCATCATTGAAATTATCAAAATTAAACTGTCTATATAAACCGTGCTTTGTATTTTGCCACATCAAATATATTTTATCATGATTAAAGTTTTTCTTTCTGATAATATATAATTATCGATTTACGGGATGTAGCGCAGTTTGGTAGCGCGTACGGCTGGGGGCCGTAAGGTCGCAGGTTCAAATCCTGTCATCCCGACCAAAGTCCTTGTGCTTATTTAGACCAAGGACAATATACTTCTAGCTGATCAAATTGCTCGAAATCGTTAGTGTTGCGAGTAACTAAAACAAAATTATTTTGTATGGATTGAGAAGCAATGAGTGCATCTATACTTGGGGCTGTTTTACCCTTCTTAATACTAGTTGCCATTAGCCTTGACCAGATTAACATGGTGTCCAAATTTATAATGAGCATGCGGTTATTGAAAGCCGTCACTATTTCGGCAGTATGTTTTTTTAGCTTATTACGTTTGACATTATCTTTAAGCAACTCTATACCTTTATATAGCTCACCAATAGTTATGCAGGAAACATATAATTCCGCAACCCCAACTCGATTAAACCAATCCATAAAACCTTGATTTGGCTGTGGTTTATCAACTTCACTAAGCGCATTTGTATCTAGCAAGTAGGGCATATCGATTAAGTTAACTGCTTACCTGCACGGCCAGTTGGAGATTTATCTCGAGTTAAGTCTAACTCGTGAAACCCGCTGTTATAGAGTAATGCTTTTAAATTCGTACTAGGTTTAGTGAGTTTTTGATATTCATCATAACTAATTAAGACGGCTGTGTTGCGACCACGTCTGGTTATAATTTGAGGACCATTAACAATACTAGTATCTACTACTTCGCTAAGCTTATTTTTTGCATCTTGCAGTTGCCATGTCATAACCTTATTTTAAGCTAGACAGTCTAGCTTGTCAAGAAGATAATATAACCTTATAATTAATACTATAATTGACCCCCACAAGTTTTTCATTGGCAAGTTTAGCGTCTGTTCTGATGTCATAGTTATGATAGGTTTTGAGCGAATCAAGAATCACGTCTAGCTATTCAAAATTCATCACTCCTACCTACTCGATCAAAATTTTTATATCTACCGGAATTTACTAAAGTTATACTATAAAAATAGCCCGAATTCCAAATATTGCTTTAAATATAAATTATAAGGTATTTCTAAATGCTACCATCATCAAGAAAACAAAAATTTAAACTTATTCGTTTTTTAGTCATTGAAAATTTTAATCATTATTATACACCATTTTAAAAACGAGGTTAGTTGTTGGTTTGATCACCTGAGTAAACCCAGGTGGGATTCTTCAAGTTTGAACCACGATTCAAACAAATATTAGATTCCCGATATGATTAGTGTTCAGATAATCATTCGCCAACTCAGTAATTTATTGTTACTTTTACTAACCTCTCAACCATTATATAACAATCCACTAAAGCCTTATGATCAAATTAGTTAAATTCAAATCTAAAGTACTGATCGGACCACCAATAAATTGAAAAGCAATTAATAAAAATAATAAAATGCCCATAAAACCAAATGACTCTATGGTTCGCATGATTTTTTGTAACGGTTCCGGGGCGAAAGCATACAATAACCTAGAACCATCAAGCGGCGGAAAAGGTATCATATTAAAGATAAAAAAAGCTACGTTAACTTCAATAAATAAAGCTAAGAAATTATAGACTGCTTGACTGGTAACTAAAAATGAATTAAGGATTATTCCACCCAAAATAGCTAATAATAAATTAGAGAGCGGACCAGATACACCAACTATCGCCAGCCCAAAGTCACCGTGATCAATATTAGAAGAATCTAAAGGAACTGGTTTAGCGGCGAAAATCGGTGGCAGACCTAGTAATATCAATACCATTGGTAGTAAAACCGTTGTAAATATATCTATGTGTTTAAGCGGATTTAAGGAGAGGCGTCCCATTTTTTTTGGTGTGTCATCACCCAACCAATGTGCCACAAAGCTATGCATGGCTTCGTGGATTGTCATCGATATAATTATCGATATTAATATATCTAATAATACTGAAACACTTAAATTAGCAAACATTAGTTAATTATTATAGCTTTTTATAAAACTAAAATCTACTTCAAACTTGACTAGAGTTAGTGTTTTATATTAAAATTAGCAATTAGATTAAATTAACGACTAAGGATTTGGTTATGCAAAAATGTATTATCACTGGCAAAGGAAAACAATATGGCAATAATGTCAGTTTTTCTCAAAGACATACTAAAAAAGTCTGGAAACCTAATCTTCAAAAGAAAACTATTTTAGTTGATGGTAAAAAAATAACTTTAAAAATTAGCACACAGGGTATTAGAACCTTAAAAAAACAAGGTTTAATTAAATAAAAAACTCTAAAGATCAAAAACAATTAATTCTGTTTTTGTAATCATTGGAAGGTTTAAATTTTTAAGTTTTATTTTACTGGTTCTTTCTCTAATATCTAGATTGATACTTTTAATTATCTGCTCCAAAGATAAAAAATTATTATTTAATGATGTTTTTTGATTCGAGTAAAGACTAGGTATTAAAATTTTAGGCTCTAAATTATTAACAATCTTTAAAACATTAACTGAATCAATAGTTTCTAAACCGTTGCCACAAGGAATAATTAGAATATCAATCATGCCAATGGCTTCTAAAGTTTTTTGGTTAATTTCTTGACTAATATTACCAGCCACCAAAATATTAATATTCATAACATTGACCTTAAACATAGCAATCAAACTATCGCTTTTAAATTTTTTTTGTTCTATGCCTTGAACCGATATATTATCAATTTCAAATTCACCGGGATTATCAAAAATTAATTTACCCGGACATTTTTTGTTAGATGAAAAATCTTCACTAAAAAAACAGACGTCTTCTTTCTTTGAAATCGGTTGCAAGCCATAATCAGCCAAATTATCATCAAAGACCAGTCTAGTGTTTGAGTTTGACAAAGTAAAACAATTAGCTCCAAAAAATTGTAAATCCATAATTAATTATTCTCCTGAATAATTAGTATACCATCTTGATCAATAATAATTTGTTTTTTTGAATTAATAACAGAAACCACAAATCTATCATGAACAGTTTTTCGATAATTAAATTCATCTAGAGACATTACACTATAACGTATTGTTTTATTTTCAGCTTTTTCTAATTCATTAATAAATTTATCAAGAGCATTATGATTGACATTACCGACTATCAAGAAATCAATATCTACACTACTGTCTCTAGTAAATTGACCAGTCAAAACAGCTAATTTTATATTTCCGATCATTTTTAATGAATCTAAAAGAGACTGATCTTCCTGATTAATATTATCTTTTTTAGTGACAGTAGCAGAACTTTGACCGAAAATTTCTTGCAGAGGCCGAAAATATTCGTACTCCTGATTAACCTCATAATAGACTCTATTGTTAGTGTTTTCAGATTTTATAATCCCAATATTTAATAAATTAGCTAATTCTCTTCTGACTGAATTAATTTGCTCATCAATTTTTCTGGTTATTTCCCTAACATAAAAAGCCCTATTAGGATTAGAATAAAACAGATTAAGTAACTTAACTCTAGTCTTGGACCCAAACAATTGTTCAATCATAATAATATTTTATCAGTTATGTTGAAATATTAAAATTTATTTATTCAAGTTTATTGTAATTAAGTCTATAACTTCATCCATTTTACTGCTTACGTTTATCCATTTTATATCTTTATTTTTTTTCAACCAAGTTCGTTGTTTTTTCATTAAATGATACGTATTATAAATTATTCTACGCTTAACTTGTTCGATATCTTCTAAGCCTAAAAGATAGTCATCCCATTCTTTATAACCAATAATATTTAAAGTTTTATTATTAATTAAAGATTTAACTTTCTTAACTTCTTCTTCTAAACCATTATCAAACATGCTATCAACTCTTAATATAATTTTTTCTTTTAATAATTGATAATCAAAATTTATGCCAACAATTAAAACATTGTTTGGAATTGACTTTAATTTGCTACCTTCATTACCATTTCTTTTAATAAAAGATATTAACCTTGTTTTATTACAATAATCAATTTTATTTAACGGCAGTTCTAGTTTTTCGGCTATTTTTACTAATGAATCTAGTGATAACGTCTCTAAATCTAAGTTAAGCGTATTGTCCATCGCTTGAAAACTATAATTATATACAACCGAATCTATATATAGATTACTACCACCGACTAATATGGGTAACCGATTTTTATTTTGAATGTCTCTAATAGTCTGCTGAGCTAACAACTTATACTGTTGGACGTTAAAATTCTCTTCTAAATCAAGAAAATCAACCAAATGATGCTTAACATTTTTTAAATATTCTGCTGGTGGTTTATCTGCTCCAATATTTAAATATTTTCTCATATTAACAGAATCACCATTGACGATCTCACCATTTAATTTTAAGGCCATATTATAGGCAAATTCTGATTTACCAGACCCTGTTAAGCCTACCACAACTAATAAAATTGGTTTCGGCCAATCAATTTGCTTCACAATCATAATGAACTATAGATCTAACGATGTTTTACTAGATCTATTTTTAATTTCGGCCTGCAATGTGGCAAAAAAATTATCAATCTGCAATGGCTCTAAATCGTTAGAGTTATTTCTTAGGTCTCGTCGGATTCTTGGTAAAACAACTTTCTCGTTGAGCTCTTTTTCGCCTATAACTAAAACATAAGGGACTTTCAACAACTCTGCTTGTTTTATTTTTTTTGAAACTGATTCTGATTGATTGTCTAAGAAAAATCTAATATTTCCCATATGACATATTTCAATAATTTGATTAATATACTTTAAGATCTTTTCATCTTGATTAACGCTAATAATTCTTAATTGCTCTGGTGCATTCCAGACAGGAAAATTACCATTAGTATGTTCAATATAAACAGCCAAAAATCTTTCGATTGACCCCATCAAAGCGCAATGAATCATTATAGGAGTTTTTTTGTTGTTGTTTTGATCTATATAATTTAAATCAAATCTTTCTGGCTGAACAAAATCTAATTGCACAGTTGCTACTTGATGTTCTCTATTTAAAGCATCAGTAGCCATAAAATCTATTTTGGGACCATAAAAAGCAGCCTCACCTTCTTGTTCAAAATATTCTAAATCAATTTTTTCGACTGCATTTTTTAATTGTAGCTGACTGGTTTGCCAAATTTCCTCTGACCCTAAATATCCATTCGAATTATCCCTATAACTTAATCTAACCCTAAGATTCATCCCAACCGTTTGATAAAATCTTTGGGCTGATTCTAACAAGAAAGAAATTTCATCTTCAATTTGATCACTTGCACAGAATACATGACTATCGTCTTGAGTGATAGACCTGACTCGATTAAGTCCGCCCAACTCACCCGTTTTTTCATCTCTATAAACAGTTGTAGTTTCTAAATAACGGACTGGAAGATCTTTGTAACTTCTTGGTTGACTAGCATAAATACGTGTATGATGCGGACAATTCATTGGCTTTAAAATTAATTGATCACTTGTTTCTTGACTATTAACTAAAAACAACTCACCTCCAAACTTAGACCAATGTCCAGATTTTTCATAAAGATCTTTTTTTGTTAGATGCGGAATAAAAACTTTTTGAAAACCATGTTTCAAGCGCAATTCATTGGAAAAATTACTTAATTCTTCCCTTAAAATTGTTCCTTTTGGCGTGAACAAAGGCAGTCCAATACCAACTAAATCAGAAAATACGAACAGATCTAAACTTACTCCTAAACGACGGTGATCTCTAAGCTGAGCTTGATCCAATGCTTGAAAATAATCAATCATGGCCTGCTTATCTTTGAAAACATTAACATTAATCCTCTGAACTTGTTTCTTTTTAATATCATTGTCTAAGTAAACTCCAGAAACACTCATAATTTTAAAGTACTTTAAGTCAGAAACGTTCTTTAGATATTTTCCTTTAGATAAATCTTGGAAACTATCAATTTTAGATAATTCTACAAAATTTTGTTTATTGTCTTGAAATAAATTTTCGAGCTGCTTCACTCTATAGGGCTGATTAATCATTTTAAACCAATCTATGGCTTCAGATTGATTTAATTTAACCAACAAAAAATTTGTCGTTTGAGCGATAATTTCTTTCATTTTTAATTCAATTTTTTCAAAATCAGTCTCAGAAATTGATTGAATATCAAAATCACTAAAAAATCCATTATCGTTATTAAAACTATCAACCAACTGAGCAGAAGGATAAATTTCTAAAATGGTTTTATTTAGAATAAACTGACAACTATTAATATACTCTTCTATCTTCATATGGTTATAATAAACAATTTTAGTTAAGATTAAAAATTTTAATTATTCTTAAACAAAAAAACGGTTGAATAATCTCGCACTTTATTCAACCGTTTTAAAAAAACACTCTCGTCAAAATTTCGCCTCACAACTAATTTACCATGGTTAGTAAAATAAGGCTAGCATTTATTTGCTGTAATTTATACAGCTAGCTTGTGTATAACTTACTAACCATCAACTCATATATGATATTAAGACTAATCTAATGCTTTTAACAAGTTAGATTCAAGTTCTTCTTATGTCTATGATATAGAAAAAAACTAATGTCGTAAAATATTAAAGATGGTGGGCGGTATAGGATTCGAACCTATCACCTCTTCCACGTCAAGGAAACGCTCTAGCCAAATGAGCTAACCGCCCGAAAACTCTTCTAACAGATCTATCATATCTTATTAAGATTATTTTTTCAATTAGTCTAATGACTTGACACTAATTAATATTTTTGATAATATTTTCAAGTTAAACAAGGAAGTTTAGTGCGTACCAAACAAAACGGTATTCTAGATGCATTTAAATTGTTTTACGAAGAATTAGCTATTAATCCTTCAACAACAAATAGGGTGCATCGCCTTCGAAAATCCTAATTAACGAAGTAAAACATCAAATCCCTAGTCTTTTAAAGGCTAGGGATTTTTTTATCAACAGTTTTATTGCAATTTTCCACTGGATATTTTACTTCCGTTATGTCAATATATAGACATGGTATGTATATATTGCAAACATAAAACTCAGGTCACTAATAGTCGCCTACAAATAAATTCAAATACTGTTTGGAGGAGAAGGTTTTGCCCAAACTGTAATAACATTATGACAACCCAAGAATCCTACTGTCTTAGTGATCTTTTGTTAGTAAAACGCCAAAATACTATTGAACCGTTTAGCTCTGAAAAAATTTTTTTATCACTTTATCGAGTCCTAGATCATTTTAAAGATGCTGTCGATAGGGCCTCATACCTAACTAAGGTTATTACTAACAAGATTCTCTCTCAAATATCTGATAGTCAAATTACATCAAATGACATTTTTAACATAGTCGTGATTACATTAAGTCGTTATGATAACTTGGCTGCTAAAAAATATTCGGCTAATCGTTAAAATCTAAAAAACTATTTTGTTTTCTGATTAAAGACCGCTTTTTCGGTCACATCAAATTTTGATAAATATCTTTTAAACATTAAACGAGTCTGAGAATCAAAAGCCGCTAATGAACCATAGACTATACTAGTAACAGGTAAGAAGATCCATTGAACTATCATAAGAATAGATCTATGTCGTTTGTAACGACTAGGTCTTGGCGGTAAAGTAATTAAACAGACATAAAAAGAAGCTAGAAGTCCAATAATACCATATTGTTGGACTTGACTAACAATGACGGGTAATTCATTGGCCGCTAAACTATGTACGTTTAAGAGTGCCGGAATAAACGCAGCAAAATAAATTAATAACGTTCCTGTTGCCCAAGTAACATGCCCTTCAAGTGTCCGTAAAAATTTTTCGATTAAATCTATCTTAGAAATATTATTTTTATGAAAAAATCCTTTATCAACTATATAGGCTATATCTGAAGCTCCATAAGTCCATCTTCTTAATTGTATAAACTGAGCCTTCATTGTGCGCAAATAACCCTCTGCTAAAACAGCATCCTGATAAATAGGTATAGTTAGTGGATAAACCCGATAATCACCATCAAATTTAAAATAACTACGCCAAAATTGATGACCATCTTCAACAATCGTTCTAACGCTCCAAAAATCCATTTCAATTAAAGCCTGCAAGGATTGAGCATGAGCCGAAAAATTTCGAGCCAAGTGAGGTCTTTGAGTCTGAACAATATAAAAAAGATTATTACCTGTTGCTACAACCCTCATGAAAGTAGGTGCGTCCCAAATATTATTAGTAAACATCGGTAAGGGTTGAAATGAAGCTCGAATAGGATCTGGTACAACACAAAATAAATAAGTTAAGGCCATAAAGTAATTTCTATCAGGTCTATTATCAGCATCTAGAGTTGTTATTAAAACTTTTTTAGGATCTAAACTATTTGTCTTAGCATAATTTTTAATTTGCCGGCCAGCGTAAGTAATATTACTACCCTTACCGATAATTTCTCCAGTTATATTAGAAGGATGTTTGATAATCAAAAAATCTCGAAATTGTTTTTTATAAACTTTTTTTAATTCTTTAACCCTATCTTCAGCTAATTTACCAGCTCTTGCTTCATAAGCTATAACTACAATTATTTTTTTAGAATCATAAGTGCTGGCAATAATTGATTGAATAGTTGGTTCTAAGATCTCTCTAGACTCATTATAAGTGGCAATTAAGGCCATATGAACTAAATCATATGGATCTGTCTCAACTTTTCTAGTATCAAGCCTTTTAAGGTTGGAAAAATGCCATTTAGGTCGAATGATATCTTTTTCGTCAAAAATTTTTTTAAAATGCAACTCATCCACTAAAATAGTCCAATTCAGTTTTAATTGTTTTTTCATATCAAAATATCCCTGAACGGCTCTAATATCATAACCAACTGACCTGATAAAAAAAATTAATAAATAAATTAATATAAACGCTACTGCTGCGATAACACTAAAATAACTCAGGACCAAGGGTAATAATATTAAAGTCCAACTTAAAAAACCTGGCAAAATTTCAAAAAAACGATAATGACCTTTACGGTCTTTTTCATAAGGAATTTCTAAATCAGTCATAATAATTAATGTAAATAAAGTAAAGAATTAGACTCAAAAATTGTTAAAATCAACAATAGATTTGATATCATAGCAATTATTATTGAAAAATTTCTGTTAATTTTATAAACTCTGTAACTTAATAATAAATTTATAGCTAAAAAAACAAAACCAAAAACAAAAAAACTCATAATATCTATAGAAGAGCCTGTCTGAAAAGAATTTAACCCCAAAATTGGCCGATACTGAACGAAATAAGTATTAATGTTTTGACTGTTCAGGCTAATTAAAATCAATGAAAGTAAAATTAAACTTAAAAAAATACTTAAACCGTTAAAAATCAACACCAAATAGTCATGAGAAAATTTATTTTTTGTTGCCATTTATCTCTATAATATAACGTAAAACTATTAAATTTTCTAGTTAATGGTGCGAGTAGAGAGAATCGAACTCTCGTCTAATCCTTGGGAAGGATTTGTAATAACCATTATACTATACTCGCTTTTGGAGCCGTCTTGGAGACTTGAACTCCAGACCTCCACTTTACGAAAGTGGCGCTCTAGCCAACTGAGCTAAGACGGCACAGACCATTAATATTATAAAATACTTCATAAAAATATTTTTAATAAAATTTAAAGTATAGATAACGACTACTGTTTTATGTTTCAAAAACAGTTATATATTAGTTTGTAAATTTTATATAAGTACACAGGCCCCTGAAGCAAAAACTCAATTAACACACTGTTTAAATCTGTTTTCTTAGCTAAAACTTTAATGAATTCTTTTTTTCAACATCATATTTTTAATAGCATAAAACCAAAATGTCCCGACAAACGATTATGTATAAATTATTTAAATTTAACTACTATAATCCTGATTAACGGTAAACAGTAATACAAGATATTTGGAACTATTTTGTGGCAACTGCTTTATGTACAATAGAAGAAACCAACGTCTGGTATGGCATGCCCTCTTCTACAGCTCTTGTCTTTATCCTATATAGATCTTGTTCACTTAAGCGTATATTAATGTTTCTAGTCTTGTTAAGAGTGGCTTTAGCGGCAAGCTTAGCTTTTTCTAACTCTTTTTGCATATTTTGAGCTTCAACATATTCACCATTTTCAATAGCTTCAAGCTCTTCTTTTTCTTCTTGATCAAGATCTTGTGGGTTAAAGTATTTCATAAAACTACTCCTTTTCTTTTAAAAACTTATTAGTGTATTTGCGACTTGGGTAAATTGTCTTCAAAAATATTTTCTCGTTATCTTCAATAAAAGGTACGCAATAAATATAACTATCAAAATTAATAATATATATTTTTTGATTAGGGTATTTTTGATTATTGGGATGCTCTATAACAACCAATATATGCCCTTCATTAATAGCATTAACCACCTCTTCGAATCCAATTCCTCGGCTAGACCTTAATAATATACTTTTATGTACATTCCAGTCAAAAGGCTTCATAGATTTATGATATTACATATTATATTAGATGTCAATAATATCCATAGCACCTGTTTTTATTATTTTCTATAAACAACCTTAAATAAGGAATATTTCAATATAAACATACCGATAAGACATAAAGTTGGGTTTACAAAAATTGGCTAAGTCAGTTAATGTCTTATCGTAAAATAAATTTTATATTTTTATTTTTAACTGCATTAAACTAATACAGTATTAATTTTTAAAACACAAATTAAGCTACTAAAATATTTCAATTCAGTAGCCTACTTTTATGAATCCAGCCAATCTTAATGCTCAAAATAGTTCTGATACATTGACTTTAATTATTCTTATTTCTTTCTATGATTAACCGACCATTAACTTTTCTAACATTACCTCGATTAGATAGATGTCTTTCAGCAATTACTTGGTGTCGATAACCTGCACGCATATCTTCAGTGAATTCTGTTCCTAAAACTCTACTATAGTCAATATACTCGGCATTATCTGGCATAATTGCCTGTTGTAGTTCATGAGTTAATTCAGCATGATCTCCTCTGTGAGATGAAGCGAAGTTCTCTAGCCTAACCTTCTTATCATCATAAAGTAAAATACCAGCTGGTTTATGTTGACTCCTAGCAAATACTTTAAACCACATATACGCATCTTTGCGAGGTGCAACAAACCACATATTTTCAACTGACACTTCTATATTACCATCCATCTTCTCTGCCTCATCTAGTACATGTTCATAAATTTGCCAGTCTTGTCGACTTAAGCTCAATAGATCCTTTACATTTTCAGCATCTAGTTTAGCTATAATCTCTGATAACTCTTGGCCCGCAAATTGAGTCTCACCTAAACGACCGGTATCAATGGCTGCCTGTAGCCATACAGCAGCAACAGGAATCTCATTGTCTGTTTGTTGCAACAAATCAGGACTAAGTCGAATCTTACCGTCAGATTCAACGGTGTAGAAATCTCGTAACTTTTTCTGATAGTCGGGTTGACTTAGCAAATCATTCTTTACTTTATAAAGCATGGGTTCATTACTAAATTGACGATCCGCTTCTGTCTGCCACTTATTTAAAGCAGACAAGTTGCCAAAAACTGAGTTAATCTCACTAAATATACCAGTATCTCGATATAACTCAAGCTGTGTCTTGGCATCATAAAACTTTGTAGCTTCTATACTGCCAGACATCTGCAATACTTCGTTGGGTGCTGGACGTGATGGAACAGCTAATTGCTGATTATCGCCCAAAACAGCTTCTGGAGCTGCGACAAAACCAGCTGAATGAAATCTGGGGCCGGGCAGTGCATCTATGCCATTCATGCTCCACGAAATACCCTCATATCCTGAATTTCTTTTAACTAATTGTGTGTCTCGACCTTCCATTTGGGAGACTTTATTTTCTCTTTCATAAAGTGCTCTTGCATTCATTAAAGTACCACTATCAATAATCCTTATTAATTGTTCTGTGCCGCTACCATGATAAAGAAAATTACCCGAGGGAAAATCATGAGATAGCCTAGTAAGTTCATCAGACGTAAGTGCAGTAAGATCAACAGTATCTTTTAATAGTAATTGAAATTGTTCGTTTTCAATATCATCAACTAAATCATGATTTTTAACATATTCACTAATTGGATCTTTAAATAATCGCTCCTGTTCACGACGTTTTTCTCTAATAGCATGAAGGTATCCATTTCTATCCAAACTTTCTAGAGCTTTTAAGCTAGCTTCTTCTTCGCTATATCCATATCCTTTAAATTGGTCAATAGAATAAGCTATACGTTCGTCAGCTCCCTGACCCTTAGTAGGTTGCCATACTCCGGTTTGTTCGGCTTGGTTTTGAAACTTTTCTAACATTACGGCTAATTCTTCGTCTGATTTTGTATAAGGCTTCATGGCCTTGACTTCAACTTTTAAGCCTTGAGCTTGTCTATCCAACTCGCTGGCTTGTTCGGCTGACATAGAATATTTGCTAATATATTGATCAACATTACTTATTTGAGCAGCCATTTCTTGAAATGATTTAGGACTAGTTTCCATAAATAAAATTACAACTTTTTATATTTGATTTTATGTCAACATTATAGCATAGTTATCTTTATACGTCAAGGTGTTCCCTACATCCTGCCCCCAAACTTTCCATTCTAGATAAAAAAAAGGACACCTAAGCTGCTCGTTCTGGTTAAATAAGTTTGTAAACAACTAACCAAAGGAGTCTTAGATGTCCCATCGTCATTTTA
>DAIDMV010000013.1 GCA_027448765.1 bacterium
TTTTCTTATTAATATTTCTAATTTTATCAAGATTTACAGTGCCTAAATCATCATAAATATCATAAATAAAAAAATTAATAGAATAAATTTTCATTTTTGTTAAAATTAATTCTTTAATTAATTTTAATGTTATGTTCAAGTCATTGTGAGTAACTAAAATATTGTTAAAGTCACTAATTAATTTTGGAACATCATATAAATCTCTAAAAAATATTTTATTTGTAAAATAAACAAATTTTCTCTGTAAAAATGGATAAACCAAAATAATTATTGTAAAAATAATGGCTGTTATAAGATATCTAAAAATTGAAAATCGTAAATTAAATATACTATCAATAAAATATAACGACGGAATTTCTAATAATAAAACAAGTAAAATAATTAAAACAAAATATAATAATCCTTTTACAACATAAGATTTTATGTTGTATAAATGTTCTTTAATAATTAAAAAACCTATTACTCCAAATAGTATAACGGGGTATACAGGAGTTAAAAAATTAAATTCTACGTCTTTTAAAACTATGTACAAAAATAACGAGGTAATTGGTGCTAAAATTGCACTAGGTAAAATTGCAATCAATAGATAAACGTATCTTTTTTTTATAGCCTTGTTCTGGGCGTGTATAATATTTTGTATTATTCCTTTAACAACTAAAAAAGTCACAAGTCCAATATCTAAAATAAATAAATAAATACCCCAACCTACTATAGGGTCAACATGATGATTGAAGATTGTTCGAACAAAAACTAGTTTACTAAAATCTAACAGGATAACTATTAACCCTAAAGACAAAAGAAATATTTCTAATTTTTTAATTTTTAATTTTTTATCAAGATACAAAATTAAAAAATAAAACTCAATAAAAGATAAAGTTGTTAAAGCAAGGACGACTCTTACAAATATAATTTTACTATCATTCACAACACCTAGATAATTAAAAACTGTTAAAAACAATAAAGTCATCGATCCTAAGGCGTATAATTTATTATACAAAGCTTTTGGATTTCTTATAAAAACTAGTCCGCCAATGACAATAACTAATAAAATAGATAAAGTAGATAATAATTTTTCAAATAAAACCATAAATGTATAAACTCAATTATACAATAAGCATTAACAATATACTTTATTTATTAGAACCAAACAAAGCTATCATAGCCTCTTTTTTCTTTTTTAATTTTTGAGTTCTTGAGTTTAAACTAGAATGTTTAGCGGGTTTAAAAACCTCTCTAAAAGATCTATCCTCAATTTCTCCTAAGAGTAAAGCTGTACTGATCTCAACCGCTCTAGACGCACCACCATTGACAGTAGAGTATAATTGAGGAATGCCATTTAAACCTTTCTCTTTTTTTTGAATAATAGATAAAATTAAATCAATCTCACTGAGCAAAAGCCATTTACCTAAAATCTTTGCTATAAATTTTTGCTCATCTTTTTGGGTTAAATCAGAATCTAGTATTAGTTGAGCCTCTTTATCTGTTATATTTCCCCCGTAAAGCCTATCCTCGCCTTTACTAAATTGCGAAACATCTATAACAGATCTATGACCTAAATCTGTTACTAATTCATAATCTATACCATACTCCCTAGCAGACGTTGCTAAAAGAATCTTTGATTTAATATCATCCATCTCATCAAAAACCAAATCTGTTGTTTTATCTTTTTTTAATTGTTCGTGGTTTTCTATTTTAAAGCCATTGTAATTAACATTAAATTTAATATAAGGATCAATCTGACTCATTTCTCGAACCACAGAATCAATTTTAGTAAGTCCTAGCTCACTATTGCCCACATCAAGTCTGTTCAGATTGGTTGGAGAAATTTTATCTGCATCATATAAATCATACTCATTACCTATTCCAGATCTAATGAAAGATCTTGTAATTGCTCTACCAACACTTAAGCCACAAATACTAATCTTTTTATTATAAATTTCTTTTTGCTGGTCACTGGTAATTAAATCTCGATTTCGATCGGTTCTCATTTTTAAATGATCTTCTTGTGGTAAAAACGGTACTATTTCTCCATTATAAAATCGGAACCAACGAAAATATTTTTCAGGATTATCCTTAATACTATCCTCATCAATGGCTTGGTTTTCGATTAAATAAGTTGTTAATTCATTAACAATTCGACTATTTTGAAATCTATTATTTCGTTCAATTGGTTTGGCTTGATAAACACTCTTTTCCATTTTCTAACCTAAATTTTCATAAATAAATCTCTAAAAATCGATAAATCGTCTCTCAACTTATTACTGGATAATCCTTCGGTAAAACTAGAGAAAAAATAAACTTGAGTAGAAAATTTTTTAAACTCTCCGTTATTTTTATTATTTTTTAATAATTGTAATTTTTCTAAAGTTAAGTTATTGGATAATATTTGTTGAAAACTCAGATTATCATTAACATCAAAATCAAAACCTAAATCGTATAAACCTTTTTTAATAGAATCTAATAAAATATCTAATCCTCTATCGGGTTCAAACATAAATGGTACTAAAAATATTTCACTGTCAAAATCAGGATCTTCTTCTACTTCTTTAATACTAATTTTTTCACCAATAGTTTTAATGTTTGGACCAAGAAAATAATTAAAAGCATTCATTGTACCTTCAACTATTCTTCCAACCCACACCTCATTGTTTCCCAAGGCCTCTTGGAAAAGTGATTTAACTGTTTCTAGAGTCACTAAATCAGAAGTATTGGGAACATTAGTTAAAGAACTTATTTCCCATATTTTATTTTGATCCAAAGAACTTAATAATTTTAATGTATCATCGCTATAAACATTTTTCATAATTCCGCTAAAAGCCGGTAATTCATTAATAGATTTAGCTTGCATCTTACTGACTGTGCTTACATATTGACCAGAATTATTATTTTTAATTAAATATCTAACTATAGTGATATCTTCTTCAGCAGAATTTACCGATTTCGGATGAGATGCTTCACCGAAAAAATTATGATTCCGATAACCATCAATAACAATATTGCTAACATATTTTTCTAACTCACTTACAATTTCAAATTTTTCATGATCAACTGATTGCATTGTGTTTAAACTTAAAGTTGAAGGACTATAAAAACGTATAATTGAATAATCAGGATTACTACAAATTGTTTCTTGACTAACAATTCCTTCGGCATTGATTGATGTGTTACTACTTTTTTCAACAGTTAAACCCATAAAAATAACCAATCTATATAATTATCAATTTAAAAAAGCAAGCCATTAATTACATGACTTGCTTTCAAATTATTAATAAACTTTGTATATTATATATTATTACATATAAACAGTCAAGTATTTTTTAAATAAAGGAGATATTAGCCAATTATGCCATTTTTAGCTCCAATAATTTTACATTGATAATTATTGAAAACATACTCATCATGAGTAATCAATAAAATAGTTTTACCAATTTCAGCGTAAATTTTAAAAAGATCAAATACTCTTTTTTTATTTTCGGGATCTACTGAAGCGGTGGGTTCATCGGCAATAATTAAATTAGGATCCTGAGATAAAGCGAATATAATCGATATTCTCTGTTTTTCTCCACCTGATAAATTTTTATAAGACCGGTCTAAAGAATTAGCTGAAATAGATAAACGATCCGCTAATTCAACAAGTTTATCGCTATCGACACTATACCCTTGGGCCTGTTTTAATTTTATAATTGTTTCCCTAGCACTTAAATTAACATCAGATAATAAATAAGGGTTCTGAGAAATAAAACCAATATTATTAGCGATATATTTTTTTAATTTTTTATTTTGTGAAGTATCGGTTCTAAAAAAATTATTTTTTTTATTGACTGGCGAAAACTCTTGTACTATTTGATTATCTTTATAATGTTTGACTATACCTGCTGTAGGATTAATTAATCCCAGTGTCAATAAGGCCATAGTAGATTTTCCCGATCCTGAAGGTCCAATTACTATATTTAAACCAGGTTCAATAACACAATTAGCTTTTCTTACTCTATCTTCATAACCAACATTATCAAAATTAATTTCAATCATTTATAATACCTCACCATTAGAAAAATTATGCTTATTATTTTCTTGTTTCAAAGCAATCTTACTAGCTATCCTAGAAACAGCCCAAGTCAAACCAAGAGTTGCAAGATAATTCTCCAAGCTTAAGCCTATTTTAGCTCCTGGCTCCCCCACATTAGTCAATGAATCAACTACTAAAATCAAAGGCAGGGCAAAAAGTCCAGATTGAAATACGTTTCTTTCAACAGCATAATTATATATTTTTGCCAAATCTGACTCTAGAAAACCATTAGCTCTTAAAAATAAATTATTTTGCCTTGATCTTGCTAAATCGTTTTTCAATTTATAGGCAAAAGCAACATCTGCAAAAATAAATCCCAAAGCTATAGCTTCTAACACTAAACCATCTACTGCGTTTTCTCCGGTTTGTAATGCGTTGTTAAGGAACTCTTTCGCTGTAGCCATATGAACACGTTCATCAATATTCGGGTATTGAATATGATATAACTTTAATAATTCTTGAACTTTATTCTTCTCACCATTCGCAATAATAAAACTAAAAGGAAGAGGTTCGATTGACTCATTCAAACAATGATTAAATTCTGTTTGATTCATTAAAAGAGTTTGCAAATCAAATCCTGTACTATTTTTCAATAGTTGTCTGACTTTCATTTGTAATCCATCAGCTGTAAAAGTTTGGTTAATTTCTACACCGAGCGTATTAGACACTTCAACCGGTATTTCTTTACAGCTTTTATTATATTTTAAAGAACTTAATTGATCAGGCACCGCTACGGCTAATAGTTCAAAGACCGAAGAATTACCTGATTTTTTAGCTGAAACCCATTGTTTAGAAATTGGTATAAGATTAACATTTAAATGTTGTTTTTGATCTATTTTTCTTAAATCACTAAAACCATTAGTGGGAACACTGGTTTGATTCAATATATCTGGTTGATAAGAAGAACTTAGAAAAAAGGTTTGATTATTTTTAGTATTTTTGTTTTTTTTATCTAGTCCGTTGCCATTGGATAAAAAATTAGCCACATTAGTTTGAGTATGACTAACGTCATGAGCAATTCCGAAATAATTTCCTGCCATTAAACTACTTGCGGTTAATAAAACACTGCTTGATAACCATTTATTAAAAACTCTACCAGAATGATTAGTGGGAGCGAGTTTATTTAAAGCGTCTTCTTGTTTATTGAAAGCAAATTTAATATTATTAAGTCCTCGTTTTAAAATAAAAACGCCACCAAGAACTTCACCAAGTTCCTCTAAATCTTTAAAAGAATTAACTAAAATATTAGATGGCTGAGCAGATGATGGTTGATATACTAATTCTTCCTTTAATAAATTAGGGTGCATGCCAATCATATAACCTGCTGCGGCTAATGATCCAATAGCAATTACACCTTTACTCAAGGGCCACGCTTTATCATTAATAAAATTATGTTTTGACTCCATATCTTTTGGTTAATATTTTAATATAATATGTATAAAAAAGCAATTTTATTGCGCTTATTCACTATATTATAAGCACTGTATACTGAAGAAATCAATACGCCAACACGTCTGTTGATAGTACAATTTATATCTATATCAATCATTCAAAATCATAATATGTTGCGATAAGATCAGTTTTACAATCATAAACTTAAAATATGTTAGTAACTTGCGTGTTGATAGCTATAAAAATACATTTTCCATACGATTTGTAGACCTTTTTATTAAAAATATAATGCAATTTATAACACCTAATAAATAATTAGTCTATATTCTTATTTGAACATGACCATTATTTCAAGAATTTAAAATATATTGTATACTATCAATATGGTCAAAGTTGCAATCATTGAAGACGACCAGACAATCGCCCAAATGTATAAAATCAAATTCCAATCAGAAGGATTTGATGTTGAAGTGGCTGAAAATGGGCAGATTGGTTTAAAGATGATTGAGACTATTCAACCAGATATTATACTACTTGATCTCATGATGCCAATCATGAACGGTGAAGAAATGTTAGAAAAATTACGTCAAAAGGCTTGGGGTAAAGATTTAAAAGTAATTATCCTAACAAACATGGGCGAACAAGAAATTCCTGAAAAGGTTAAACAACTCAGTGTGGCTGACATCATCTTAAAAGCCGACATGACACCCAGGCAAGTCGTGGAACTTGTTAAGAAACAATTAAATTTAAACTAGACAATGAAGATCGCAATAGTTGGCTATGGCTTACAGGGTCAATCAATTTATAATTATTATCATCAACAAAACGAGATTACTATTTGTGACCAAAATATTAATCTTCAAATCCCTAAAGGTGCACGCCAACAACTTGGTGAAAACTACTTAAAAAACTTAGATCAATTCGATATAATTTTTAGAAGTCCAATTATTCATCCACAACAAATTATAAAAAACAATCAAACTGGCATTGAAAAAAAAATTACCAGTAATACTACTGAATTTTTAAAGTTAGTACCAACCAAAAATACTATTGGGATTACTGGTACTAAAGGTAAAGGTACTACTTCCTCTTTAGTCTATGAAATGCTTAAACAAGCCGGCCTAACGGTTTATTTAGGTGGAAATATTGGTACACCACCTCTTGATCTATTAACCAACAATTCCATCACAAAAAATGATTGGATTGTGCTAGAATTAGCAAACTTTCAAACTATGGACCTTCAGCTATCAACACATATAGCAGTTTGTTTAATGGTCGTATCTGAACATCTTGACTGGCATCAAAATCAAGAAGAATATTTTAACGCTAAAAAAAGATTATTCGATTTACAAACCAACGAAGACATAGCTATCTATTTTAAACAAAATAACAACTCTAGTTACATTGTCAGTAATTCTTTAGCTCAAAAAATAGCCTACTATCAAAAACCTGGAGCTTATATCGACAATCATAAAATTATGATTGAAAACAATATAGTCTGTGACATTAATGATGTTCAATTAAAAGGTCAGCATAACCTTGAAAATATTTGTGCTGCGATTACAACTGTTTGGCAAATTAAACAAGATTTAAGCTCAATTCGTCAAGTTCTTCAATCATTTCAAGGCTTAACTCATCGACTAGAATTAGTTAGAACTATTAAAAAAATTAATTTTATTAATGATAGTTTTGGCACTACTCCAGAAACTGCCGTGGTTGCAATCAAAACATTTCCTAGCCACACTATTATGATTTTAGGAGGTTCATCTAAAAATTCTAACTTTAATGATTTGGCTCAAACTATTAAAAAATTCAATCTTAAAAAAATAATCTTAATTGGTCAAGAAGCTAAAAGAATTCAACAAGCCTTAGATTTGGTTGGCTATCAAAACTATATTTTTGGAGAGAATAATATGATAGACATAGTTCAACAAGCTTACAAACTAGCCGAACCCGGTGATAATATATTATTGTCTACTGGTTGCGCTAGTTTTGATATGTTTAAAAACTATATTGATAGAGGCGAACAATTTAAAGCAGCTGTTTTAGCTTTGCAATAATTTTTTCTTCTGGTTGAATGACAGTAGCTCTGTTAAAACAAATTTTTTTAATATCGGTTTCAATCCAATGATAATGAGTACAGGCTAAAACAATTACATCACATCCCATGTTTAAAACATTTTCTATTGTACTTTTAATCTTTGTCTGATTAATCTCTTTTTTTTGAATCATCATGGCCCATTCTTGACAATCTGGTTCTAAAATATTCATATTTTGACCATACCTTAATTTTAAAGCTAAATATTTTGAGCTCTTAAGAGTGGCTGGGGTGGCACAAACAGCCACTGATTTAGTTTTAGTGATTAAACTAGCCTCTTTAACCATTGGTTGAACTGGTAAAATCATAAATTTATAGCTTTGTTTTAATTCAGTTAATATAGTTGTCGAAACAGTGTTACAAGCAATAATCACGATATCAAAATTCTCGGCTTGAAATTGATCAAAAAATGGTTTAACCAAAAACAACAATTCATCTTTGGTTTTATCACCATAAGGCATGTGTTCTTGATCATTTTTAAAAACAATGTTTAAATTTGGAAAATTTTTTTTAATAGCATTAAAAACAGACAAACCTCCTATTCCTGAATCAAAAACACCAATTTTCATATTTTGGAAATAAAATGATCTGAAATTGTTTGATACAAATTATCAAATAAAGCTGCGATCGTCAAAGGTCCTACACCACCTTTAATTGGGGTCAAAATTAAATCTGATCGATTATATACGTCTGGATCTAAGTCACCAACTATTTGACCATTTTCAGATGTAGTGCCAGCGTCAACTATGATCGTATTAGGCTTAACCATACTAGCCTTGATTAAGCCGGGTTGACCAGTGGCAGTTATGATTAAATCGGCTTGGCTAATCATTTCTGGTAAATTATTGGTTAAATCATCAGCCACAGTCGGTTTTAAGCCAGACTGTTGCATAATCTTAACCAAAGGTCGACCAACTAAACGACCTAAACCTATAACAAGGATATTTTTAATCTCTAAGTTTACATTATAACCAGCTAAAAGCCATAAAATTGCTTTAGGGGTTGCAGGATCGTAAATGGCTCTTTCAGACAGACCATCAATATCTTTTTTGGCATCTATCAAATTAAGATATTTATCAGCTTCAGACATCTGTTTTAAGGGTAGCTGCACAATTAATCCTTGAAAAGAATCGTCCTGATTAATTTTTTCAATTGTTGGCGCTAAAGAAACCATACTAACTCTAAAAATAACTATGTCAATCTTTAGGTCTTGACCGTATTTTTCTTTTAATTTGACATATAAATTTATTACAGGATCATCGATAGTTATAATAATAGCTAGCTTGGCTTTAATATGATGTTCTGTCCATAAAACACTAAATTGTTTTAATTGTCTTTCTTTTATAAATCCGGCTAACTCTCGACCATCTAATAATTTCATTTTATTATTTTAACAAATAAAGCTTTACTAAGATATTATAGATTTGTTAAAGTTAAAACATTGGACCAGTAGCTCAGTTGGTTAGAGCACCTGCCTCTTAAGCAGGGTGTCGAGGGTTCAAGTCCCTCCTGGTCCTCCAAAGATACCTAAACAGATACTAGTTAGTTCCAATAGCAGCACCTCTGTTCTAATGTCATTAATATGTATCTGTTATTTAGTTCTAGTCCCACTTGGTCACAAGCTATTATTTAATAGGTACTTATTAGGGATTGCAGTAATCGCAGTAACCCGCGTAAGCACTTTCTTTTTGATTGGGAAAAATTATATCTTTTTTAAAACTACATTTGTCACACTCATAAACATCATACAGCGGTATATCCGTAGGTCTGCCACACTGCTCACAAGGAAGGCCTGGTTTTGGCGAAATCTTATGAAATCCTGAACTATGACAACTGGGGCATAATCTTTTTATATTTTCTATTAAATCTATTGTCGCAAGTTCAATATTTCTCATCCTAGACTGGTTTACGTGGGCCCTAAAGTCTGTTTCAAGCCAAACTGATTTGTTGGTCTTTAAAAGTCTTGTTGCAGTCTCTATTAGTTCGTCTTTGCTTACTATGCCTTTTACCATATCGCCATAGTCTTTGTCTGAACGTCTCATTACTATCCCATGTTTTGGAAAATCAATTTTTTGTGCAAATATGAGTACCTCGTCAATTGTATAAGCGATAGTGTTATGGGCAAAATTTACTATTTCAATATAACCACCATAAATCTCCAAATCTAATTTCTTATCAATAAATACTACTAATTCTACATTTGCTATCCCAAAAGGTACAGAAGGGTGTGGCCCAAAACTGCCCTCACTGGCAATACCTATGTCCAAATCTAATGACTCCATAGCTGCTTTTGCCTTAATTATTGCGGTTTCTTTTTGACTGCCTGTCCTCTTTTTATCCATGGTAAAGGTGCCGAATTTATCAGTATCAAAATCGTCTGGAACTTTTACTACTATTCCTAATTTTTTTTTAAACAAAGGAGCAATTACCTTTTGCTTTTGGTGCATTGTGCCTAAGGCAGCGATTCTATTTTTAAGTTCGTTAGATTTAGTTTCCATATACCTATATTAAATCATCTAGCATCGATTAATATACGTATGCCGTTAGTCCTAATCATAGTTGCGATAGACAAGACAATGGTCCTCCAATTCAGTTACCTGTCGTTACAATATAATAAAGTTGATCCTGTCGTTATATATTTCTGAAAATCTCTTATCTAGCGTAACTATACTAGTACACCCTATACGTTCTGCTATTGCTATCTGCAACGCATCTTCATGGTCCTTATTTTTTAGTAATCCAATTGCAGCGACATAATCTTCAGGAAGCAAAGCAATTTTTGGATAGTCAGCTAGAAAAGATTTTAACTCTGAAATATTAAGATTATCCTTAAGACCAAAATATAAGACCAAATGAACAGTGAGCATACTGATACAAAATTCCTCTGTGTTTTGCTCCATCCATTCGAAGACATCTGTTCTCTTAGACCGCCCTGCAATTAACATTTCGAGTAAAATATTTGCATCTAGCAGTATCATAGCGTTTGTGTATCGTTATATAGCTCTTTAAAGCTTTTATGAGCGTCAAAAACCGGTTGGCGATGCGGAATACTTTTAACAAAATCAACGCTGTGAATAGCCGCACTATGCGTCCCCGCATTTACAGCCAAATAAGCATCATGCTCTTCTTGTGCCATTAAAGTCACGAGGGGTTTAGAGCGATACATTACTTGAATCCTCTGACCACGTTTAAGCCTTTTTAGAAAACCCTCTAAATCGTTACGAATCTCTTTTGTACTAATTATTACTGTATTCATGCTTATACTTATATGCGCTTTCAGGATAAAAGTCAACTTAAGATGAACTTACATAACAATTAACTGATTTAGTTAGGATAAAAAAACTCTGCCACCTCAATAGACAACCCGTATTTTTTTAATTTCTTAAACATTAGAAGTAAGTCAGGACAGAGGGTGTGCTACAAATCAGCAACCTAACCCCTTCGGTTTGATATACATTTACAATAATTTCTTGGACTCTATGAAAGGTTATCGGCAAGGGTCATTGACCGACCTTTTTTGTTATAATATTCAAATGAGCAATGAGCAAGTTATCCAAAAGACTAAAGACTATGTTGAGCAAAAGTTCAATCATGAAGGCACTGGTCATGATTGGTGGCACATGTATCGTGTTTGGAAACTGTCTAAACGCATTGCGGCGAGTGAGAAAAATTCAGACATGTTTATTGTCGAGCTTGGAGCATTGTTGCATGATATAGCCGATTGGAAGTTCCATGATGGAGATATGGAAGCTGGGCCGAAAGCTGCTCGTGTCTGGCTTGAAAGTCTTAATGTCCACGAAAATATAATCCTCAAAATAGAGGATATTGTTCGTAACGTTTCCTTTAAAGGTGCAAACGTAAAGCAGGACATGAAATCGATTGAAGGTAAGATAGTAAGCGATGCCGATAAACTAGATGCAATAGGTGCTATTGGCATTGCTAGAACATTTGCCTACGGAGGTGCTCATAATACACTAATATACGACCCAGATATAAGACCAGTCCAGCATCAATCATTTGAAGATTATAAAAACAGCAAATCACACACCATAAATCATTTCTATGAAAAACTACTTTTATTAAAAAATAAACTGCATACTAAAACAGCCAGAGACATCGCCGTTCACAGACACGAGTTCATGGAGCAATATCTTGATGAGTTTTATGAAGAGTGGGAAGGTAAACTATAACAAGCCTTAGACTACTAAACACCACAAGAGTTTTGCGATAGATGAAATAACTATTACGCAATCGAGAGTGTCCAGACGTATGAAGTAAGTGCAATAATTAATTTTTGTTGCTAAAATTAATTATGATTTATCTTATTGGTGGTGCACCCCGTACAGGCAAAAGCTTATTAGCACAGAAAATCGTAGTCACTCATCCTATGCCATCATTATCGTGCGACTTTTTATATGATCTTACACAAGTTAAAAACATCAATAATTTTGCTGGAGCAGATCTAATTACAAAAGGTACTTTGTTCTATCCTACACTACAATAACTGTTAACTAATACAAGTCAACGTAGTGAAAATTGCGTTATAGATGGTGAGGTTATCCTTCTTTAATTTATTCCCGAACTAGTAACTAAATATAATATTAAGTTTTGTTTTATTGGATTATCGGCTACAAACCTAGATACTATACTGACTCATGGAGATTATTTTAATTGGCCAAAATGGAAACTAGAGAATGGTTTGGCGACTGAAATTAATGTTTTAGCCGAACAAACAATAAATAAAAGTTTAATCATTAAAACTGAGGCTCAAAAATATAACTTACCCTACTTTGATTTAACAAAAAATTATAATCTTGGCATCAAATCTCTTTTAAGTTAATATTATTTGGAATAATTTTTAAAATTCGACTTGATAGATTTTTTATATTTAATTTAATATAACTTAAAATACTATAGACTTTTTTAAATTTTACTGTAACATATTCCAAGTGGAATACTTGATAAATCGAAGTGACAGAAAAATATTACCTCTTTTTATGGGATTTACACTCATTTTAAGTAGTTGCAACCTAACCGTAACTTCACATTCAACTAACACTAAACTAGCTAGTTTTGAACAATGTCAAGGCAATCAGAATAGCCCCGATAACTCAGATGGTATTAATATAAACTCAAAAGACGTTAAAAGTTTTTACGACCAAACCATCGAAAAAATAAATTCTATTCAACATCTTGTCATTAATGATCAAAATAAAATTACTTTAACCGGTGGTGAGAACATAACTATTGATAAAAATAATTTAAATTTTTATTTAAATTCCAATAATCAAGCTAGCGTTAACATCAATATACCTTTAATAGAAGGCCAACCAAATATCAATCCAGATCATCTTGTTTGCGTCGATAATAATCAACTTTTTGAAACTAATTTATCATATTATGTTGATTCTTTTTATCAGAATATCAACTAACTATTTTTCATTCTTTTTTTTCAATGGCTTGAATTAATGAATTACAAACTGTAGCTGGTTGATTATTGGTTAGCTTACAAATAGCCGCAGCTATAGTATTGGCCGCACCGTCAACACCCTTAGCCACCTTACTATTTGGATTAGTTAAATCAGCCACTATCTGATGTCGACTTAAACCCTGTAAAACTGCTGGGCTATAAGTAGCACCATCAATTAAAAATTGATTACCAAAATCTATAAATGGAATTGAGCCGGCTTCATTAGAGGGCAAATATGGCGGATTATTAAATTTATTAATTAAAGTCTTTTCAGAACTTGTAGGTGTTTGTAAAACAGTATACCCACCACTGGCACTAGCAATATTGGTGTACATTTCAAGCGGCACAAAAGTTATGTATGAGCTAGTATAAACTGACTGATAAAAATCTAAAGTTTTAGTATCAGGGTACACATCGGTTGTTGATGAATGTGTCTCACCTAACTTAGAAAAAGTACCAAACCTTGATAAAGCTTGAGCCATAGCCCATCTTTCCGTGGCACAATACGGACAAAACTCGGCTCCTTGATAAAAAACTTCTGGTTTACCTTGACTAACTAAACTTGGAGCCGAAATATGTTTTGGTAAAACACTGGCAGAGCCAACACCAATTTGATTTAAAACTGTCTGTGGAACTGCAGCAATCGCGCTAATTAAACTGGCTGGAGCTGGTTTTTCGCCAGTTGAAGAAGTAGTGGTTGATGATTTACTAGTACTTGAAGTGCTATTACCACCCTTAAAAATTAAATAGCCGAAAATAATTACAATAATTAAAACTCCAATAATTAAAACTCCATGCTCACTAAATTTTGATTCATTCATATTAAAGTTATTATATCTAATAACAGCCATTTAAAAAAATAAATTATTCTAAAGATTGAATAATCTTATTCGTATCATCATTATTCTTAAATATAACTTTATCGTACCAAATAAAATTCCACAAAAAACTAACAGCTATAGCCAATACTTTCGATAAGCCAGCTCTTATTAAATAAATGTGCGATCCGAATAAACGAAAAAAAGAAGATGGAATATCATTAACAATTGGCGAAATTAAAATAATAAAACCAGTTTGCAGAATCCACAAGCCGAAAGCAGTTATCAGAATAAATAAGATAAACATCTTCAATGATAATTTATGTTTTTTAAAAGTTAAACGTGCATTAAGAAAATAACTACTAATCATAGCAATAGACGTAGCAATAAGATTCGAAACTATAATTGATTTAGTTTTTTCATAAAATATTAAATAAACAACCAAATCCAGTAATGTATTGAAAACACCGACCAAAACAAATATTACAAACTTCAGATTAATTTTTTGAATTAAAGTCATTATCACTCATTCTATTATTTTTCAATTCATTCTAAAATAGATTATTATTACTTTATGAATAAAAAATTAATCAGTTTTCTAATTCCAGCCTATAATGAAGCCGACAATATTAATCAACTAAGACAAAGATTAGACAAAATAAGCCATAAACTAACTGATTTTGATTTTGAATTCTTCGTAGTTAATGATGGTAGCACTGATCAAACCATGAATTTAATTCGACAATGGGCCGATCAAGACAAACGAGTAAAATATGTTAATTTGTCTAGAAATTTCGGCAAAGAATTAGCTCTGACTGCCGGAATTGATCACGTTAACGGCTCGGCAGTATTAATCATGGACGCAGATTTACAAGATCCACCAGAATTAACTGAAGAAATGATCAAATATTGGCAAGAAGGTTATGACGATATCTACGCTACTCGATTAAGCCGGGATAAGGAAACTTTTATGAAAAAATTAACTTCTAAATTATTTTATAAAGTCCTTCAATCATCAACTAAAATTCCTATTCAAAAAAATGCAGGAGATTTTCGTTTACTTGATAAAAAATGCATCTTAGCTATTAGACAATTCCGAGAAAATCAAAGATATAATAAAGGAATTTTTGATTGGATTGGATACCGAAAAAAAGAGATTACTTTTCATCGTCAAGCTCGGTTTAGCGGTCAAACTAAATATAATTATGTTAAATTAATTAATCTAGCTATCGATGGATTAACCTCTTTTACTACAACTCCTTTAAGATTAGCTACTATTTTAGGTACAATCATCTCGATTTTTACTTTTATATACATTATTGTAATTGTTTTTCATAAATTATTTATTGGTAATACTGTCAGTGGTTACCCATCATTAATGGCTGTAATTTTGTTTTTGGGTGGTGTTCAACTCTTGTCTTTGGGAATTATAGGTGAGTACATTGGAAAAATTTTCCACGAAACAAAAAATCGACCACTTTATCTAATTGAAGATTCCAACTTAAATCAAGATAATTAGATCTTATCTTTATTATTTTTTTAAAATTAAAAAATATCTAATTTTAGAGAACAAGCTAGTAATATTTCGTAATGGTGCCCCGAGCAGGATTCGAACCTGCGACCTTAGGCTTAGAAGTCCTCTGCTCTATCCAGCTGAGCTATCAGGGCGCATCGAAATAGCCTAATTATTATATCACAAGCTTAACTTGCCTAAATATGATCCAAAGTTTAAAATAAGATTAGAGTAAAAAATAAAAACATGAAAACTTTTAGCTTGCTAATTATCTTTATTGTCTTAACTATAGGTTTGGCCTGGTATTTTATCACCAAAGACAAAGGCAAGAAAGAACCCACTAGTGCTCTTTGGGAAGCTTTTATGTTCGGTATAGTCTGTGCAGTAGCCGCAATTATAATTGAAAATTTTTTTGTCAGTTTAAAAAGTACCCAAGTGGGTACACCAATTTTACAACTAATAATTAACTTTTTAAAAGTTGGTTTTATTGAAGAAATTATTAAATTTTTACCACTGGCTATATTTATTTATCATAAAAGATATTTTAATCAATTCACCGATGGCATTATTTATTTTAGTTTAGTTGGGTTGTCTTTTGGTCTAATTGAAAACTTTGGTTATGTCTTAGGTTTTGGTGCTTCAGATACTTTTGCTAGATTATTTTTAACACCATTTTTTCATGCCTCGACTGTAGCTATTGTTGGTTTTTATTTAATTAAGAAAAAAATTAATCATCAAAAATCATTTAAAATGGTTATTTTTGCATTAATTGGAGTGATTGTCTTGCATACTATTTATGATACTGGTTTAACTGTTAATAATCAGTTAATGAATTTATTATCAATTATAATTAGTGTTGGTCTAGCTATTAATTTATTCTTAATGTATTTTCGGGCTAGAGATCTAGACCAAATTTATGGTTTAGCCGAAGTTGGCATTAATAATTTTTGTCGGCATTGTGGTCAAAAAAATAAATATCATCTTTTATATTGTACAAGATGTGGGTATCACGCTTAATTTATGAAATGTTCTAATTGTTTTTATGAAATTGATCCCAGCGAAAACTACTGTGGCAATTGTGGTCATCCCTTAAAGAAAAACCTGATTACACCACTAGATTTACCAAACTATGCTACATTAAAAACGAAAACCGGTGTCAATAAACCTATCTACATTTGGATCACTAGTTTAATGATTGCGATTGCTACTGGTTTAATATTAGCTCCGATTTATATGCTACTATTTGCTTTTATTGCATTAATTGCGGCTACTTTTATTTCCTATCACCACCACCCAAAAATAAAAATATTAAGCTTAGGTTTAAGCTGTTTAGTGATTTTAGCTTTTATTGGTTTATTGGTTTTTAATTCTAAGAAAGCTACCGTTAACCAAATTAATACCACTAGTGCCAATCAATTAAGTTCCAATATTAATACCAGTTGTTATTCTTTTCAATTAAAAACAATTTTTAATTTTACGAGTCCAAAGAATACTTGCTCTATTGAAGCTTTTAATGGTCAAACCATTAATACTTCTAATCAAATCATCAAAATTTACGCTGCTAACAATCAAACCATTACCAGTCAAAATTTTATAACTTTCACCAAGCAGGCTTTATTGCAAAATATCAAAAAAATTAATCTACCAACTCACATTATTAAACTTCAAGCGACTGTTTTTGACAATAATCTAGCTAACTATATTATCTTTAATGAAGGTTCTTCGACTGCACTAATGGAATTTGTTTATCATCCCAACAACACAGATAATCTTTTTTTAATTTTTTATGGACAAAATCCAGTTAATGATGGTATAACGATGAATAATATTATAAAAAATTGGCAATGGAAAAATTATTAAAACATCAAACTAAGAATTACCAACATCTAATTCCAATTATCGTATTGTCTTTCGGCGTTATTATTATCAGTTATCTGATCGCTAATCAATTTAGTTCAAATAACTATTCAATCAATAGTCATTTAAAAGCCGAATTATTATCACAACCTATTCTTCAATCTTTCGATCATTCTTCTAGCAATAATTTTAATCAATTATTAAAATTATCTAATCAAATCAATCAAACGATCCAATAAAGTTCTAATGGTGCGGGTGGCGGGAATCGAACCCGCGTCACCAGTTTGGAAAACTGGTATAATAGCCGTTATACAACACCCGCTTAATAATCTATTATACTAAAAAATAAAAAAAATTATATTTCTCGTAAAATTGAAATATGTGCACCTAAACTATTCAAGCGTTCAGCTAAATCTTCATAACCACGATTAATAGTATAAACATTCCGTAAAATTGAGATTCCGTTAGCGGCTAACATACCGATCAACAATAAACTGGCTGGTCTTAATGCTGGTGGACAAACAACCTCAGCATTACTAAATTTAGTTGGACCAGTCACATAGGCTCGATGAGGATCAACCAATTCAACATTGGCACCAATTTTAGTCAATTCGGTATAGTAAATCGCTCTATTATCAAACATCCAATCATGAATTAAAGTTCGACCCTTACAAACAGCTGCTATCAAAACAAAATAAGGAATATTGTCTGGATTAATACCAGGATATAAATTGGGGTGAATTTTATCCTCTAGAGCAACTAAATTATGATTATGTGGATAAACTGTTAAATCACACAATTGAATGTGCCCATTGTTGGATAAATAATGCGGTCCCTTAACTAATTTTAAACCCATTTTGGTTAATTTTAAAAGTTCAAGACCCAACCAATCGTATGGCACTCTTTCAATCGTTAGTTTAGAATTGGTGACGATGGCGGCCGTTAAAAAAAACATAGCTTCAATTGGATCTTCGGTTGATCCATAAACAACATTTTTCTTAATCTTATTAACACCTTTAATTTTTAAGAAAGGTGTACCTATACCTTCAATCTGAACTCCTAATTTTTCTAAAAAATAAGCTAAATCTTGAACCATATAATCACCACTGGCTCCATGAACATAGACAGAACTGGTTGAACCGGCTGCAGCCAATAAAACATTATTGGAAACCGTATTACCTGCTTCATATAAAACTATACTTTCAGGGTTTTTCTTTTTGACTGAAATACGATATTGACCTTTTGAAGCTTTAATATTAACGCCAAATTCTTGTAAGGCAAATAAATGTGGTGCAACAGTTCTAGTACCTAATTTACAACCCCCAGCGTATGGTATTTCAAAATTATTGTATTCATGCATCAAGACTCCCATTAACATCAAAACGGAACGAGTTTTTTTAGCAGATTCAATATTAATTTTATGAAGATTCAATTTATCAGGCCGGCGAATTTCTAAATCATTATTCTCTAGCCACTTAACAGAAACACCAATACTCTCCAAGACTTCAATGATTCTTAAAACTTCTTCAATTTTAGGAAATGATTGAAACCTAGTGACACCATAATTTAATAAACTGGCACACAATAAAGCAACTGCCGCATTTTTACTAGTTTTTAATTTAATAGAACCCTTAAGGTGTGTTGGCCCTTCTATGTTTAAATTTATCTCAGAAGAACTTAAAAAAAGCAGTTGTTTATTTAAAACATCGCTAATACGACCTAAAGTTTCGATACTTAAATTCTGATTGCCGTGTTCAATTCGATTTACGGCTGATTGAGATGTACCTAATCTTTTAGCAAATTCAGTTTGAGTCAAACCTCTTTCTTGTCTTATTTGAGAAATAAGTTGACCAATTTTAAGATTTGTTTGTTGCATTGCTAAGATTTTATATCACATAAAGTAAGATGTCAAAAAAATAAGACTGATGTATAATAACGACATGAATGATCAACAAATTAAACGTCTCATTGATCAAGAAAAAAACCGTCAAAGACAGGGTTTAGAACTAATTCCTTCCGAAAACTATGTTTCCAAACAAGTTTTAGAAGCAATAGGTAGTGTTTTAACTAATAAATATTCAGAAGGTTACCCTGGAAAAAGATATTACGGTGGACAAGTTTATATAGACCAAATTGAACAAATTGCAATTGATAGGGCTAAAGAATTGTTTCAGGCCGATCATGCTAACGTTCAAGCTCATTCTGGCGCATCGGCTAACGAAGCGGTTTATCACGCTTGGCTCGAACCTGGCGATAACGTTCTAGCTATGGATCTATCTCATGGTGGACATTTAACTCATGGTGCACCTGTCACCAGATCAGCCCAACTCTATAATTTTATTAGGTATAAAATGAAAAATGTTGAAACCGGTGAAATTGATTATGAGCAAATCAACCAATTAACTGAACAATACCAACCTAAAATGATTATCGTCGGTTATAGTTCTTATCCAAGAGAAATAGATTATCAGAAAATTGCTGAAATTGGTCAGAGTTGTCACGCTTTATTAATGGCTGACATGGCTCACATTGCTGGTTTAATAGCAGGAGGAATGGCTAAAAATCCTTTTGATTATGGTTTTCATGTTATAACTTGTACTAGCCATAAAACTCTTCGTGGACCTAGAGGTGGTTTAATTTTATCAAAAGGAATTGTATCTAATCCTCTTCATAAACCCCCAAAAACTATCGAAAACATACCAACTTTAATAGATCGAGCAGTCTTCCCGGGTACTCAAGGTGGACCACATGATAACATTATCGCCGCTAAAGCTATAGCTTTATTTGAAGCACTACAACCAGAATTTAAAGATTATATCAAACAAGTCTTAAAAAATGCTCAAACCTTAGCTCAAGAATTACAAAATCGTGATTTTAAATTAATAACTAACGGAACCGACAATCATTTAATGTTAGTTGATGTTTTTAAATCATTTAAATTAAATGGTCTTTTAGTAGAAACAACTTTAGATGAAATTAATTTAACCGTTAATAAAAACGTTATACCTGATGATCCATTGCCGGCTTTTACACCAAGTGGTATTAGATTGGGTACTCCAGCGATCACCACACGAGGTTTAAAAGAAACGGATATGGTCCAAATAGCTAATTGGATGAAAGAAGCAATTATTAATCACCAAAACAAGACTAAATTAGCTCATATCAAACAACAGGTTATTGATTTTTCTCTACAATTCCCTCTACCAAGTGATTAATTTGGTAAAAATTCAGGCTCCATTGATAAGCGAACTTGAGTTTTTTGAAAAACCTGATTAACTATTAAATCTTTAAATTTAATTAAATCCTTAGTTGTCTTGCCGTTCTCGTTAATAACAATTAGTGGCTGTTTAAACCAAGTGGCAAAACCTGTTTGTCGATCATGAAAATCTTTTAAACCACTATATTCTATTAACCAAGCGGCTGATAATTTAATTTTATGATCAAAAGTCCAATGAGGTGCCTTATGTTTAATATCTAAATTAAGTTTATCGAATTGTTCTTGAGTTACTATTGGGTTAGCAAAAAACGAACCACAATTAGCGATTTCAGCCGGATTTGGTAATTTTGTTCGCCTAATGTTCATAACAGCTTGTCGAATTGTCTCGGAATCTAGAGGCACAATTTTATGATCATCAAAATAACGATCAAGGGCTTCATATGAATGATATTTAAAATTATTTTTAGTTAGACGAAGACGAAGAGACAAAATTAAATATTGTCTGGGTTGATAATTTTTAAATAAACTCGATCGATAATCAAGTAAACATTGATCCCGGCTTAATACTTGGTATTTTTTAGCTACAGTATCAAAAACCTCTACATCGATCAGACTATCTTTAATTTCTTGTCCGTAAGCCCCAACGTTCTGCATAACCGTACCACCAACTTTGCCAGGTATTAAACTTAAAGCTTCAATACCGCTCAAACCCAATAAAACAGTTTTTGCTACGATTTTATCCCAAATTTCACCGGCTCCAACTTTAATAATCCAGTCATTTTGGTGATTCTCGACTTCAAAACCTGGCAATTGATTAACTATTAACAAACCGTTAAAACCCTCATCCAACCAAATAATATTAGAACCTCCACCTATCATTAAAAAATTAATTGATTCTTTATTGACCCATTCAATAATTTGATCTAACTGCGAAAGTGATTTTAAATTAACCATAAACTTAGCGCGACCACCAAGTTTCATAGTTGTAAAATCTTTTAAAGAAACATCTGAAGAATAATTAATCACTTTATTATTATACGATTGAATTGGTTAAATTAATATTCACCCTTGTTATATTAATACATAAAAGTTAAAATTAAGATATGGATAAATCAACCAATCAACCATATAAAGTTTTAGGTGATAAGCTTAAATCTTTAAGAAAAAATAATCACGAAACGATTGAAGAGGTTTCCAGTGCTGTTGAAATAGATAATCAAGAATTGGTTAAAATTGAATCTGGTGTCACTAAACCCAGTGAGGAAATTTTAATGTATTTAATTAATCATTTTCAGCTTTCAGACAACGAAGCAACTACTTTCTGGCAATTAGCCAATTATGAATCTAATAATAATTTTTTCAATAAAGTAATTGATGAAAACTTAATAAGTAATTTAATCTTATTAACACCAATCGAATTACGACCTCTCTATAGTGACCATATTGATATAGTTTTAGGCAGTTCGGGTTTAGTTATAAATTTTAACCAACAAATTAATAATCAGCTTATCCCTATTACAAAAGTCGGTATGACTTTAGAGCAAGCCGACGTACTTCAAAAAACTCTAGAAAATGCTCTCTTAAAAATAAAGTATAACTCCGGTCCTAAAAAATTAGATTCACCACAATAATAATATTGTAATTTTTTTAGAATAGATTAATACTTATAATATATAAAAAATATTAAGGAGCTAAGATGGTACACATATATGTTTTCAGCTTTATTGCTGGTTTATTTGGAGCAAACGGAATCCCACATTTTATCAAAGGGATAACTGGACAAAAACACCAAACACCCTTTGGCCGACCATCTTCAGCTATCATTAATGTTCTATGGGGTTGGATTAATTTTGTAGTAGCTGGTCTTTTAATCTTTTTTGGCAATGTTCACTCCCATTTATTGAGATCATTTACTTTAGTAGCTGTTGGTGCTTTATTAATGGCTCTACTGCTTGCTTATACCTGGTCTAAACACCCAGAAAACAATCAAGAGTAAGTGCAAAAAAACCTACAAGAACTTCAAATATTCGATCCCCAAACAATTGATTTTGTTGATTCAGTTTATGCAACAATCAACCATGATAATTACAAGCCTAATCACTTAGAAATTATTAATTTTCCAACTGAAGTTAATAAAAAACCTGTCCAAATTATAGACTATCAGCCAAAAGATTATTTAGAAACTACAGTTTTTAATTTACCGATGGGAAACGGTTTCAACCCTAATATGTTATTTTGGGTCGATGTCTTAAAACACACTTTAATAGATCAAAGAATTGTAGTTTTTTCTAATCCAGCTGAACCCAAACAACCATATGGTAATTATAAAGTATCCGCTCTAAAAAAAATTTTAAGCGGAGATAAAACTCCACTAATCAGAGCTCAAATAGATTATTTAAAACAACAAAAAATAAATGAGATCAATCAAATTGGATATTCGCTAGGAACAGAAAAATCCTTGGTTTTAAGTTATTTTGCTCACGATTATGATCTTAAAATTAATCATTCAATGATCGTAGAACCTGTTAGTGTCTTAACAAGAAATTTAATAAACTTAGCCCAAGATTTCATCCTGTCAGGAAAAGATCTAAAAAAATATATTGAACAAGCCGACTCCGAAAAATATTTAGAGAAATTTAATCAAGCTTCAAAAGAAGGTTTTGGTGATATAGGTTATGTTCTTGGTATTTTAAGACTTAGCAATCTTGTTATAGCAAAAATCTTAGGAGAAGGAAATTTTGAAAATCTATTAATGTCTAGCTTAAACACCCAATCAGAAATGACAGCCAATATTGTTTGGGGTCAAAAAAGTTTAATCTGTCAGCATAATCATATTTTAGAAATCACAAACACACTAGCAGCTAAATTCCCCCAAAGAATCAAAACAATGGTACTTAAAAATGAAAGTCATGCCTTAGCCGATAATATTTTCTTATTCAGTGCAATTATAAAGCAAAACTTACAAAATTAAACTTGATTAATTAACTCTAAACAGCCATAAACAACCGCTTCTTCAGGATGAATAGCTTGTAAAATGACTGGTTTTAACAAAAACGGCTCAATAACTTGGTCTAAGCCATGTTCAAGAAATTCTTGGTATTTATCAAAATAAGTTCCAACACTGCCTCCAAAAACTATTGCTTGAGGTTGAATTAAAGGTATTATGACCATTAATCCATCTAAAATATTGTTAGCAATCTCCTGCCAAATTACTGGATCATTAATATCTTTAGCAAATTGATGATACTGTCCAACAATAGCTCTTCCAGAAGCAAACTTTTCCCATTCGATTAATTGATTATTATGTTTTAATTTAATTAGTCCAGGTTCAAAATTTAAATTATCGGGTGATAATTTTTGATTAACCACTAAACCTCCGCCTATACCAGTTGAAATTGTTAGATAAAGCACACGATTAAAACGATCTTTAAGATAACTAGCTTCTGATAAACCAGCTAAATTAGCATCATTCTCTAAAAGAACATTACAATTTAATATACTCGCTAAATCATTAACGATATTAACCTTCTGCCATTTTAAATTACCACCACCGAGCAACTCAAAGGTTTCTCTATTAATTAATTCAGGAATAGCTACGGCTGCTATTTCAATATGATAATCATTTAAATTAACTAATGATTTTTTAAATTCTTCTAAAAAATCAAGATAATTTTTTGGTGTTTCAAATTTATACTGGTTAATTACTTTATCATTCTCAAAAACTGCTACTAATACTTTAGTGCCACCGATATCTATTGTTAACTTCATATCTAAATTATATCAAGCTAAGCTATTTAAAAACAATAAAATCTGATATGATATTTTCTAAGCACCTGTAGCTCAGTGGATTAGAGTGTCTGGCTTCGAACCAGAAGGTCGCAGGTTCGAATCCTGCCAGGTGTACCAAAAGCAATCAGACTCATTTTTACAGAGGTGATTTTGCTTTTGTTTTTATTTGCTTAAATTTAGTCATTTTAGCAACATTTTAAAATAGGTTTTAACCCAGTCAGAGTCGTTTGTTATAAGGGTTAAAATCTCAATACTATTATTGTCATGTCGATATAAACGTATAATAAATTTACAATTAACCTATTATATGTTATTATAACTATATAATG
>DAIDMV010000014.1:0-20896 GCA_027448765.1 bacterium
CTGGTGATTACCAGAAAGTAAAGATGAGTAGTGGTGTTAATGCTAAACTTGGCAGGTTTCAAAGATCAGTCGTCAGCAGAAGAATACTAGAACAAACTAAATCGACAATTGATTTTGATGATATTATTCAAAATAATAAGATCTTAATTTGTAACTTTGCTAAAGGTCATATTGGAGAGGATACCTCTACCCTACTTGGTATTAGTGTTCTTGCAAAACTACAGTTATCTGCCCTGAGACGGGCTAGACTAGGTGAAGATAGCAGGACTCCCTTTTATCTATATGTTGATGAGTTTCAAAACTTTGCCACAATTTCATTCGTTCAATTACTTAGTGAAGCTAGAAAGTATAAGTTATTCTTAACTATGGCTGAACAATCGACTGCTCAACAAGAAGAAAAAAGACTTGTTGATATTATGCTAGCAAACGTTGGGACAGTTATTTGTTTTAGAAGTGGTAGTCCCCAAGATGAAAAACTACTACTACCTATCTTTAAACCACAACTTACTAGTGGTGATCTAGCTAATCTTCCATCTTATAGCTTTTATATGAGACTGAGAGCTGTTAGTTCATTAGAACCAATGTCGGGAGAAACGATACTACTTGAGGATAATGGGAGTGATGAATTAGCACAAAGAGTTGTTGAGGTTTCTAGAGATAAATATACAAAGTTGTATGTTAAGCCAGAAGAGAAAATGATCAGTAATATGCCTGTTAATGAATATAAAATTAATCAAAAAAAATAAATGGAGTAGGTGTTAACTAACGAAGTTCAGGGTTATAGGCAATTTTGTGGAGGTTTTTGGTCTTTAGTTCAGCTATATAAGTAACCAGTCAACTAATCTTTTTTGATCCTCTTCACTCATGCCTTTATGCAGCTTTAATTTGGTTCTAGGTTGGAAGTTCATTAATTGCTCAGTTAAACTGTTTTAGATAAACTTTATAGGGATGCATAAAAATTAATTCATTGGCAGAATTAAAAAGTCTATCAAACTCTATGAGGCTTCTGTAACATTTAAGGTCTTCATTATTTATATGATATCAAATTATATAGAGGCATCCATTGCTATAAACCATCAAGTATAAGAATATCAACCTAGTCTACAGGTCTATTTCAGTAAAGCATAACCAAGTAATGAAATTATGCTTCTAATAGTCACGACATATAAACAAAAGATGTCGATATAGCCCATGGCTAGATCTAGAGTTGCGTGCTCTATCAATAAAGCATATTTAATTAAATGTAGTTTATAGAAAAAAGTCGATTTCTTAGCTTTTCATCAGTCTAATAAATGTACAATAAAATTATGGACATTACGAAATCTAGGAGAATCTACTTAGTTAAAATAGCAGACCAATATTGGGCAACGGCTCACTTAAATTGGGCTACAGGATTAAAATATCCTGCTTGTTTTAGCCTAAACAATGCTATGGAACTTTACTTGCGAGCAGCCTGGCTTACAGATCAGAATTTTAAAGATGAAGCTTCAATGAACAAGGAACTTAAAAGCTTTAGCAGAAATTTTGAGAGCAAAAAGCCTCATGACTATAACACTATGTTATCCAAGCTACCACAAGTATTCGTAGATGCCGTAAACGAGGACGGTGTAAGCGGATTCACGTTGATGGATAATGATGCGGCCAGATATGGAGAAGGCGTTGGACTTGTTTGGGATGATGCGAAGATAGTTGAAGCCGATAAATTTATAAATTCCATTAGGCGAACATTGAATCCTGAGACTACAGATAGTTGGCTTGATATTATCACCAAGCTAAAAATACTTCCACAAGATAAAAAAATGGTTTATGAAGGGATCAAGCTGATGCTCGAGTCTCAATAAATATTATGGTTGAGAAAAATAATAATCTACTCCTAGAGAGAATCCCTAGAGAATATAAATTGGCTAAAAACAACATCAATTAAACTGAGCCTATAGGATATAGTTACTAACGATGTGTTTGTTGTTTGTCCATAACCTTGACTAAATTGATAACGTTACATAAGATTTGAGGTATAATTCAAGTAAGCAAAATCGGGATCGAAGTTAATGAGTTCCCGGCTAATTAGTCAATTTATGTTACGATTTAGCTCATTATAATTAGCTATCGATAATGCACAAAGTTAGACCCCAGGGTGATTATAAAATTTATTCCTTAAGCAATGTAAACGGTGGTATACTGTGCTTAAATGAATAAACAGAAGTTGGTGACAGGTTTCTGGATAGTCACTAGTTTATTGGTGATAGCCATTGTAGCAATAATAATTTTAAGTTTTAAACTACATTCTAGTAACATTCAAACAGGTAACCTCAAAAAAAACAGTCAAAATACTAGTCAATATAGTGCAGGTTACTCAAGTTGTATTACCGGTGCACAAGCTCAAGATAATGGTCTTGGCACTTCAAACATGATAAGCGCTGAAGCTGCTAATCTGAACGCTAGCATAAGTGCATGTAAAGCAGAATTTAGTAAATAAGTAATTATTAGAACCTACCTTAACCAATAAGTCCCAGAACATAACCTCTGTGTCCTGGACCCAATATACTGAACATGTTGTGTGAAGCTACCTAGTATAATTAATATAAGGAGAAGAAAGATATATGGGAACATTTAGAGTAATTGAGCCTAGTGTTAAGGCTGAGGTAATAGATCAGATTAGAAATAAAGGAGTAAGTGTTACTGAAGCGGCTAGGAATTATGAGATCAACCCTCGAACTATCTACGGTTGGTTAAAACAAGGTGTAGTAGATAACAATAAAAACTTAATTTTAGAAAACAATAAATTAAAATGAGAGATAGAACAGCTATATAAACTATTAGGTAGAGCTACAGCTGAAATGCAACGACTAAAAAACTAGCCATCCTGGATGAGGTCGACCCAGGGTGACAGAAACATTTCCTTCAAACTCTGGGTATTAGCCGAACCAGTTACTATAACCAAACAAGACTAAGTATTAATGACCAAAAAGCTATAGATAAACTCAAGAAGACTCATGTAATGCATCCCTTTTATGGTAGTAGGCGTTTAGCTCTACATTTAGGTTGGAATAGGAAGAAAGCACAAAGAATACTTAAATTATCTGGGATAGTTATTCCTAAACCTACCAAGAAGCATCATTACCGAGGAGGTAAGGCAGAGATAACAGCTCCACTTAATATATTGCATAGATTTGCTAAATTTAAAGATGAATTGAGGCCTCAGGAAGGCATGAACTACTCTGAGATGGTCAATGCTTTAGCTTGGGCTCAAGATTTTACCTATTTATGGTTTGAAAGATCAATGCACTATCTAGCTGTAGTACTAGATTTAAAAACAAGACAAGTAGTTGGATGGAGATTAGGTCTTAGACATAGTTCTGAACTAACTCATGAAGCCCTACTAGATGCTTTATCTAAACATAGTTCACCAGCTATCCTACACTCTGATCAAGGATCAGAATATTTAAGTTACAAACATCAGTTAACTTGTGAAAGATTTGAGATAGAGCTTAGTGCCAGTAACAAAGCTAGTCCCTAAGCAGAATGGCTTTATGGAAAGATGGTTTGGTACCTTTAAAAGAGAGTTTGGTAATTTAAACCAATTTAGAGATCTAGCTGAGCTTCATGAAGCAATAGCTTTACAAATCTATTACTACAACCATAAACGCATCCATTCAGCTTTAGGTATGAGTCCAGCTCAATATGCAGAAAAATTAAAAGTTTAGAAAAGTCTCACACAAGGTGTTCTTTTTTTGGGGTCCTTGACACTAATGCACTTGATGTAATCCGCACATTGTATTTAGGCATTAAGCGCAAGCCTTCGGCGACGTTTAGTGAGCAGTTCTTTTGCTTCTGTTACAGAAAGGTTTTTACTACGATTTTTAGGGTCAATAGCTTCTTGGGCACGACTAATAAGATAGGCACGAAAAGCAGGGTTATTCTCGTCCTTCACAAACACCATTGGGTTGAGTGTAGGATTTAATTTCATATTACTATTATAACTCTTGTCTCTATAAAAAGCGAAACAGCCCCTATTCCTTTCGGAAGAGTGCGCCATACGGCGCCAATTCGGGACTGCTTCTTTGTGACTTAATTGTAGCACAAATCCTTACTGGATGACTCGTAAAGTATATGCTTTGGCCTGGCTCGCCGTTGAGTTCATTAATATAACTTTAAATACCTTTACTAATTTAGAATTAATTGAGCTTAAAGAATTATGTCTAACGAACATTAAATGAAGCTAGTAGAACGCTACCTTTATAGTCGAACTGAAACCGCAGAAACAAAGCCAATTTCGAGGCAAAAACCACCACGCAAAACATTTTGAAAACCACCACGAAATGTCCCATTACTCACATTTTATTTTTTGAAGTTCCATCTCTAACATAAACGCCTTGTCTTAGAAAAAATAATTATATAGTTTGTATAATATTTTAATAAGAACAATGGTCTGATCAAGGTTTCGAGTAGATAGTTTTTCCAATATTTGAATTAAAAGGTTTTGAACCTTTCCAGACTGAACCAGTATACGTATTTGATTCATTATGATAAAGATTATTCCTTTTGTCACTTATAGTGATATTTGATAGTCTAAATGTTCGAATATCGTTATCTAAATCACAAAAAGCATTCACATAGATATATTTAGCTTCATATATTCTAATTGGGTGTATAACACGTTCAGACATTAACCCTTCTCTATCTGTATAGTCTATCCCAATGCCATTTTTGCTTTCAGCTGCATCAATTAAAGCAGTAATTTTTAAATTTCCATGATAGTTAAAACCATAGTTATCGTTAACAGTAAAAGCCTTATTAAATATTTTTTTATTATGACGTTTTTCATGACAATCCTTACAAAGTGTTCTAAGATTGTCTAATTGGTTTGTTCCACCCATACTAAGTTCTTTGATATGATCTACTGTTAAATTTTGGTTTGTTCCACACCATATACAACAAAAATTATCTCTTAAAAATATTTGTTGTCTAATCTTATTCCATCTACTACTATCAGAATAACCTTCACCGGTTAACGAATCTGTCCAAGGATTTTGTCCAGATATTTCTGTTGGGTTAAAATCATTGACTGTATATTTTTCATTAATATCCTGTGATACTGTATCTGCTCTATTATTAATAAATTTACGAGTTATATCTGATTTAATCCATTTACCTGTTTTGTTTAGAGAGATCGCAGATTCTATTTCTTTTTTTGCATTATCTTTATCCCCATTTGCAATGTAGATTAAAGACTGTAATTCATATATTTGACTTATATGACGTTTTGAATGATGTTTATTGTCATCTAGATTATCGATCAGGTAATTTACATCTTGTTGGTATCTATCTATTTCTTCCGAATTTAAATTCTTTTTATTAATTTTTTTTTCAAATGAAATAATTAAATTTTCGGGATTAGCATTATTTATATGGCCCGGTAATGAATCTTTCTTATTGACGGTACTTTTATTATCTGTATGTGAAAACAGTAAATTCCTTATATATTTCCAAAATGAAATAATCATTAAGTCTTTATTGTCCATATTGTTACTATGATACTATATCGAAAATATTAATTTAAATATTCGTACTACTATGTATTTTATTGAGCTTGTTGTTGTGACTGAATTGTATTCTGCTGATTGAACTGCTGGCCGTTGAATTGTACTACAATATCCTTATAACTTTGTAAAATCTGATTGTATTGATCGACGGTATTATTATAGTCGGTTATATCTTGAGAGTATATATTATAATCTTGAGAGTATATATTGTAGTTGTAGGAATTTTCATAAGAATTACCTGCGTTAGCCCAACTAACACTGTTGTTATATGCCGTATTAGCATCATTATATATAGAGTTAATGTTGTTATTATCAGTACTTAGTGTATTACTAAGTTGTGTTAATTGGCTTAAATCATTTTGAAATAATTGATTTACTTGATTGTTAGCTGTAATAGTATCCTGAATATTATTAAAATATGGTTTATAATAATTTGCTAGATTTTTAGTTAAATTTGAGTAACCTGTTCCTAATAATGAGAATAATTCTAGATCCCTAGCTCCAGGTTCTGTTTTAGCGAAATTAGCGACTTGAGAATTTAAAAAAGAATCGTTATTAGCTTGATAATTATCTTCAATTGCCTGATTTAAATTTGAACTTTGGTTTGATTGATTAATGGCAATATAAACCGGATGTAACATCTCATAAGCAGCTGTTGAAACTTCAAGATTATATAAATCGGAAGGCACTTGACGTATATAGATTCTATTGGTTATAGAGTCATAACAACCTTCCTCTATAAAACCATTGTTATTATTTGCTGCAGTATTTGATGAGCAGACTGATGCCATTTGAGAATCAGAAACTAATTGAGGATTAGTGCGTAAGAATAAAAGTTCTCCCCTTCGACTCATGCCAGCTTGCTGAGCTAATTGAATCATTGCTGGGTTGGCGTTTTTTATGGTCAAATAATCAGATAGTGGGCCAGAAATAGCGATTCCCAATATAACTACTGTAAAAACAGTAATAAAAATAACTTTTTTCTTTGAAAAATAAATCTTTTTATTAGATTTATCGTTGGCATTATTTAGATTATTAGAAAAATTATCGCTATACCAATTTGTTACTGCATTGGATATAAAGTCTTGATTATCGAGTTTAAAATCCACCGCACTATATAAAAAGTTTGATGCTAATTCCGTATTTTCTTGGACAATATATATTAATGCTTGAAATTCACAAAAAGTACTTAATAATCCAGGAATATTGTCAGCATATTTATAATTACTATAAATTTTATCGAGCTTTTTTTGATATGTTTTGATCTTACTTGATGTTAATTTTTTCTTAACATATTCTTCTTCTAATTTTACTATCATTTTAACGACATTGTCATAGTCTTCTTGAAGTTGGTAATTAACCTGAACCTCTTCAGATATTAGCTCTGGTTCAGTATCGTATTCAGATTGACTATTGGATAAATAATTATTTTGAGATGATTCATTAATTTTCTTTTTTATAAACCTAACTAACTTATCTAAATCATGTTCACTAGGATTATTATCGAAGTCCATAAATCAAGTATAGTATATCTGTCTATAGATTAAATATTAAACTAACAGAAAAGTATGATCTAGGAATAGATATAATACCTACTAAAGATACTATAACTCATGGTATTTAAGTTAAAAGATATTTCATCGCTTGTTAAAGCCGACACAGTAAGACAAGTAATAACAGCTATAAAACTAGTTAAATATAATCATTGTTTGTTAAAGAGGAGAGATGAGTTAACTAACAAAATAGTCTATTGACCGATACCAAAAAATTTATATTTAGCGCCACATTGTTGCTAAGAATATAACTGTTCTCTGGCAAATAACCCTATTTACATCTAATTTGTTTTAATTCAATCGTTATTAAATAATTTCTTCCGTGACATTAACAACATATGCAAAAAAGTATAAAGGATTTGTTGCTTGAATATCTACAATATTTCCAATTATTGTATACCTTTTACCATTATGTTCGAAGTGTTTTGTTTGTAAAAAGTAAGACTGTAATTCATTTTTTGACTCAAATCTAAACACGTTCGGACTCATCTGTTCAATGTTTATATCATTCATTTTAATATTTTACCGCATTGAATCAAAACAGTGTTACTGTCTATGATCCAACTTCAAGGATAATTGAGCTAAATATCAAACAATTGATCTATTATTAGTTGATGTTTTATTTTTAACTTTGGTATTATGTAATTATTATGACATCAAGCGTATATAATTTATCTAGCTTTAATAAGTTTAATAACGATATTGAACAACGCTGGAAAACTTTTTTAGACAGACGACAAACTCGATTAGTCCAAGAATTACGGTATAGTACAGCATCCGAAAAGGTGGCCGAAGACATATTGCAAGATTTCTTTACAATAGCGCTTGACTGGCAAATAATCAATATCAATAACCAAATTAAATTTGCAGATATAGTACTGACTCATCAAGGTCTAAAAAGACTTATTATTGAAGTTAAAAGACCTAATTCACTTTCATGGAATAAGACATCAATTGAAAAAGCACTAGAACAAGCTTATGGATATGCTCAGCAACAAAGAGTAACTTCTATAGCAGTTAGTGATGGCTCTATATTCTATGCTGCAGACATTAAAAATGGAGGTCTGGAAGATAGAGTTAAATTACATCTAGATAATGAAAATGCACCTCCTAATCTGTTTTGGATCAGTGTAAATGGGATATTGCGACCAGTTGAACAATTACAATCAGACGATAATTTAGTGCTAGATAAAGATGCCTTATCTAAACCTATTACCACATATAACGCAAATAAAGATCCTGTTATTTTTCACCCAAAACATAAGACACCGGCACGATGTTTTGCATATGTCGCCGACCCATTAAAACCAGCTACGTGGAGATTACCATATAGAAATATAGACGGTAACGTAGATAATGCTCATCTGCCAGGTGCGATTAGGGCTCTAGTTAGTAACTATAGAGGGGCACACAACAAAACAGTACCTGAAGAAGCCGTACCTGATGTCTTAGTCAGATTAGGCAGAGCAGCTTGGGAAGCTAAAAAAATGCCAGGACAAATAACCAAGCCACTCGAGTCATACAAACAGCTTTATGATGCACTATACCAATTGGATCGCTTAGATGAAATTAAGCATTCCTGATATTCGCTAACTTATCTTCGTCCGTTGTGTTGTTGACGAATAGTGGATAGTGTCTAATAACCACCTTTTACATAATCTAATGTCTTCCATAACGTAGTATTTATATGTAAGTAGCTATCTTTAAAATTATCGATAGGTTGTTTTTTCTTAAAAATATTCATATTTACCCCCATAAGTTTTTAAATTTCCTCTTAATTGTTGATAATTTATTTATTATGAAATCCTAAATATACTTATTGCTACAAGCAGATATATTGTCCATTCCAGGAGCGCAGGGATAAACCTATTAGGCATGTGAGTAAACACTTTGTCTAGATATGATAGAAAAGCATAGAAAGCAAAGGTTAAATAAAACAGCGCCCGAAGAAAGTCATTGACATGAAACAAATTGAAAATAAGAAGTGCCAGGAATATCGACACAATAGCACACAAAGGCAGCAGCCATTCATAAATTCCTGCTCCGTTACCACCTTTCTTTAAATCTTTCCTCGGGTCGTCTGAAGAGTTTTCTTTCTTTTGGTTTTTATTTCTAAAAGGTGCAAATATCATCCTGAGTATTGGTAGCAGTATTGTTATCGTTAAAATCTTGAAGATAAAATACATGATAAAGGTAGTAACGCCTACTAGGACGGTTATTAATGCTGCTTTTCCAGTACTATAATGAGACAGACTGATTATGTAAATGACAATTAATGATAAGAATTGCAGTAACATCTTAATCCAGCTTACAGCCTTAAAGTTTAAAATCAAAGTTATGGGAACTTTCGTTTTTATTTTAACCAGTTTACAGGTGGCACTTGTTGATCGTATAGTACATCATTCATAGGCTAGCCTAGTATCTCTATGATCTCGTCTTTGGTTAGTGCTTCTTGACCAGGCCACTTGTTCCTGGATCTAATTTCATTCCAGCGCGTGAGCATAGATTTATATATCTATAGTAATGCTTGAGTGAGAATTAAGGCTCTTGTCGCTTACTCGAAGATTATCGAATCTTTTTTGATCTTACCTAACAAACCTAGCATAACCAAGGTGGTAAAAATGGTTATTACTGTCATAGCCACGAAATGCTTGTTCTTCTATTAGGGACTTATCTTTTAGCTGGTCTGTCGCATGCCGTAGATCGTCATACATTGCAAATACATCAATAACAAATGTTGCATCATTACTGGGATTAAATAAGCCATGTGAACTATAAAAATGTTTTAACTTTTCATCGGTAGGGTTACCCTAAAGTCTTACTAGTCTATTATGTAATATTGGATTTTTAGGCACTACAAATTATTACATGTTAAATCAATCGGAGTATTGCTATTTAGAGATATGTCTTCACCACTTGTTATCAATCCCGATAGGCTTAGATTTAGCAGTACAGAACATGTCATTGAGCTAGAAGATGAGCTAGTTAATTAATTAATAAATGATCTGTATTTTTTGCTTCCATTTAATTTTATGTTCTATCAATAAGATGAATATTGAAAGTATAAAATAGGACTTTTAATTTTGTTAATTAAGCTAATTATAAGCTTATTAAATAACAGTACTGTTATTATAAATATATGTCTGAGGTTGAAATATTAAAAGAAAAGTTTGTTCAATGGCGAGAATTTCTTAATGGCAAAAATCCAAACTCAAACGGTATAGACAGTAACTCTGTTAGCGGTGTAATGTATTCACTATTTTGGGAAATGGGTGCGTACGATGCTTATGTGGCTATTTGTAAGAATGAACCAAATAGTCCGCTTGCAACACAATTATTCGGAAAACTAACTGCTTATAGCTACATTCAAGTTCAAGCATTACGTATTCGTAGGCTATGCGAACCGCAAATAAATAAAGTTAACGACACAAAAGATACGAGTATATATTCTCTGAGGAGGATTGTGGATGAAATGAAACAGGCACGTAAGACAAAATTATTAACTCGCGAAAATCTCTTAGAAGTGTATGGAATATTTTCATCTAAGGAAGAACTACAAAAACGATATGATCATGAGTTAAACGACGGTGGTGGAAACTTTGATCCACAGTCAATGTTTGATATTCAAACACACAGCATGCTTGATAAAATATGCGATGAAAACGGCTTTAAAAAAAAGCTATTTGATAAGTTAGATGAAAGGTTACTTGTAGATCAGAATTTACGATTAGATGAAATCATTTATTTTGTAGACAAGAATATCGCGCACTCATCTTCAGACGATAGTAGGCAACAAATTAAGCACGATTTACGATTAGGGTTAATGGACATGAAAAAAGTCATCCAGGATATTACAGAAGTTTACTATTGTCTAAATTGGCTTATTTCCCGAGCTGATCAAGCTGGAATGGTGGCCGTTGGTTGGCAAAATGAGCTTGTAAACTTGAGTGATTATGAAAAGAAAATTGTTCATGATGCGTACAGTAAAGTTGACGCAGAATGTGTAGTGTGGAAGCGGACCGGTTACGGTTTTATCGGTTTATAATATTAGACTACTAATTTTTATGTATCCCAGGTAATATATTTTATGTCATGTTTCAATAATCTCTATTGCATTTCTTCATCTAAATAGTTACAATACCGACCAAACGGTGGTGAAATAAGAGGAATCATGCTACAAGTTTTAGTAGTTATTCATTACAATCTCTTTCAACAAATCTTTGTTACTTCTCTCTTGTCTTTATTGTTATTGTTTTCGTTATTTTATATAGATCAATACTAGCCAGTAATAATTCAATTCTATATAATGATAGCTAGAATTTATTAAAAATATTATTTTGGATTATAATTTTTGACAGGAAACTTAGAGAATACAATGAAAAATAATTTCGAAAATTTAGCCAAAATAATAATTAAGTTCCGAGACGATCGTAATTGGAAACAATTCCATAATCCTAAAGATATGGCTATCTCGCTCGTATTAGAATCAGCTGAATTTTTAGAGCATTTTCAATGGAATACTCCAAAAGAAATCAAACAACATCTGAAAGATCATAAGTCGGATGTATCTGAAGAACTTGCAGATGTTCTTTACTGGGTTCTACTTATAGCAAACGATCTGGATATAAACCTTAACAATGCTCTTACTGAAAAAATGAAAAACAATGAACTGAAATATCCTGTAGATAAAGCTAAGAACAATCACCTTAAATATACAGATCTAGCAAAATCATGATAGTCTATTCGGCAACCAAAAACAGTTTTCAGGAAGATGTATTATCTGGCGATATAGGCAATATAATTCTGCAATCCTACAAAGCCGCAACTGGAAGAAGTACAGGATTATCGGAAATAGACTCTTGGAAAAATTCATTACAATATATGGAAAGAGTTATAGCCGATAACGATATACCAAAAGACTCTGGTGTGGCTATTGAATATCATATTCCACAGTCCTCAAAAAGAATTGATTTTATACTAACTGGTAGTGATGCCAACAATAGAGAAAGTGCCATCTTAATAGAATTAAAACAGTGGCAATCTGCAAATATAACCGACAAAGATGGAGTTGTGACGACTAGATTTAGACACGGTGAAGTTGAAACAGCACATCCTTCATATCAGGCCTGGTCATATAAACAACTACTGCTAGATTTTAATGAAACTGTTGATGAAGATAAGATCCAATTATATCCATGTGCATATCTTCATAATTATGATGAGGATGATTCTATTAATAATGAATTTTACGGCGAATATACTACCGAGGCACCATTATTTTTCAAGCATGACGCAATTAAGCTAAGAGACTTTATTAAAAGTCATGTTAAGTACGGTGATAAAAATAAAATCATGTACCGCATTGATCACGGAAAAATAAAACCATCAAAAAGCCTTGCCGATAAATTATCATCCATGATAATGGGTAATAAAGAATTCGTTATGATAGATGATCAGAAAGTAGTCTATGAGACAGCAATGAAACTAGCGATAAATTCATCAGATAACCACAAAAATGTCTTAATAGTTGAAGGTGGCCCCGGAACAGGTAAATCAGTAGTTGCGATTAATCTATTAGTAGCATTAATAGATAAACAGTTATTAACTCAATATATATCTAGGAACTCTGCACCTAGAGAAGTATATGAAGCAAAACTTACCGGTTCATTTAAGAAATCGCACATATCTAACCTATTTAGTGGTTCAGGCTCGTTTCATTCACTTGAATCTAATACTTTCGATTGCTTAGTTGTCGATGAAGCCCATAGGTTAAACATGAAATCTGGAATGTTTAGTAACCTTGGAGAGAACCAAATTAAAGAGATTATTAATTCATCAAAATTTAGCATATTTTTTATAGATGAAAACCAAAAAGTCACCTTGAAAGATATTGGTGATAAAGAAGAGATCAGAAATTGGGCATCAAACCTAAAGGCTAATGTTACAGAACTAACACTTGAATCACAATTCAGATGTAATGGGTCTGATGGATATCTAGCTTGGTTAGATCAAGCCCTTCAGATCAGAAACACTGCTAATACAATACTAGATAATAATGATTATGATTTTAAGGTTATAGCTTCACCAAAGGAACTTCATGATCTAATTATTAAAAAAAATCAAATCAATAATAAAGCTCGATTGGTTGCGGGCTATTGTTGGAATTGGATCAGTAAAAAGAATCCTGAATTAAAAGACATTACCATAGGAGATTATAAGGCGACATGGAATTTAAATAGCCATGGCCAATCTTGGATAATACATCACAAATCAGTGACTGAAGTTGGTTGTATTCATACTAGTCAAGGGTTAGAAGTTGATTATGTTGGTGTAATCATAGGACCCGACTTAATCGTAAGGAACGGTGAGGTAATAACTAGACCAGAAAAAAGAGCAAGTACAGATAAATCGGTTCACGGAATGAAAAAATTATTAGCAGAAGAGCCAGAAATCACAAAATTAAGGCTTGACCAAATCATTAAGAACACATACAGAACCTTAATGACAAGAGGACAAAAAGGATGCTACATATATTGCACTGACGAAGAAACACAAAATTACTTTAAAAGACTAACTACTAATAGCTAATTTTATTTTTCGTAGTGCCTCAATCAGACATTTAGTCATAGAGTCGGTCATGTTAAGACCGGATAAATTACTTTCATCTATCCAAATAAAATCATCATGCTCTGAGCTTAATGTTACTGGTGCTGGTTTTGTTTCTACTAATAGATTTATTTGTCGAACATGTGGCTTTTTATTTGTTGAATAATCAAAACCAGGAAAGGTGGTAATAATTCTTGATACATCTAGTCCTGTTTCTTCTTTTAGTTCTCTAATTGCTCCATCAATTATAGTTTCGCCGTCGTCTACTCCACCACCCGGTAGTTCGTAAACACCACCTAGGTAGTCATTTGATTGACGACGAACCATTAAAATTTTGTTGTCTTTTATGACAGCTACTCCGGTCGATATATGAGTAATACCATCTTTTAAGGCTTGTTGACGAAAAGTTTGTTCTGAAAATTCGGAGCTGTTTATCACAAAATAATACTAACACTTTGGCTTTTTTAATCAAAACTGATAATTTAACGATTCAAATCTTTACAAGTTGTAATAATATAACAATTAAAGGTTTGAAGCCGATTTTTTGATTCGTTCTAAGACAGTAGTCATTGATTTTTCTAATTCATTACACAAATCATCAGTTATAGTATTAAGCTCGTTTGAATTTAATTCATAGCGTTGACCTAATATCTCCTCAGAAAGCTTATCTTGACCAGTTAAGTCACTTACAACAAGATTAGCAAGTTGATCAGTTGACTCATGAACCAGATTTATGAAATCATCCCGACTTAAAGTGTTAGTTCGATTGACTAACTGAGAAACTTTAGAATAATCGAGTTGATAGCTGAGTTGAATGTTGTCGAAGCGATCGTTACCATTGTTGTCTTGAGTGGTTTCTATGACCCAAATTCGCAATCTAGCAATTTGTTCTACGGAAAGTATTTGAATGTCGATTATTAGCTCAATACCGGACAAAGTGTTAGGCTTTGAAACAAAACCAACACTAATATTATCACTAGTACTATCGGCAACACGCGCTCTAACATCATTCCAAGTCTCAATTTCTTCATTCAGTAATTGACTTAAAGCAATAATTTCATTAGCGGTCTGGTTGATATAATCTTTAAATTTAATAGTCATCTTAAATTCAATTATAGCATCATTGAAAAAACTAATGAGAGTTATGATTAATCAACATACTGTCTGACATGAAAAATGTTATGATCACAAATATAAAAAATTCAATCTAACATAAATACTTAACTCTTAACTAGTATAAGACTTACTTGTATTTAAGTAGAAATCAGTCGTTACAGGACTCCATTAGGTTTACATTTGGCTCTAGGGACTGGATTCGAACCATACATAAATACTATTTTATTTTTGACTAGCCTTACTTCAGTTTACCTCTGTTAATTGTCAAATATTTTTACACTTAGTGTTGAAAATGCTCACTTTGTGCTAGAATATGTACATGAATACAACAAATCCAAAAGCCATAAGATTAACACGTACACCCGAAGTAGCGAGAGCTTTAGCGTTGGCAAAGAGACGCTACCCAACTCTAAGTGATCCAGAAATTTTAAAAGTAGGTTTGGCAAAACTTACTGCAAATACAACTGAAGATGATGATATAGCTGAAGTGCGGGCAATGACAGCACATTCATTTAGTATCGGTGGCTACCTTGATGACCCTGAAGAGGATACTTACCACTTGGGGATGGGGAAGAAAGTGAACTACTAAAGTGTCTACTATTCAGTGGAATATCTACATCGCTGAAATAGGTTTTATAGAAAACAACACTTCAAAGTTGCGCCCAGTCATTGCTATAAGTGAACCAGTCGGCGAGCATAATATTGTGCTTGTTGCGCCAATATATTCTATAAAACCTAGCCACAAGTTGAAAGGCGATATACCTGTCCTAGATAATTATAAAGATTTTGGCCTTATTAGGCCTTCAACAATTAGGCTACATCGTATTGCACCTCTTCCTTCATCTGATTTAAAGGAAAAACTTGGCCATGCATCAATCGAGATTCAGAATACTGTAATGGACGAACTGAAAAAACTGTTCGGCTTATAAAAAAATAAATACACTCAGGACTGAGGCTATACTTGCAGTATGAGCAAAATACTCTCTATAGGTGATATTCACACTGTCAGGCTACCAATATAATGGACGCGTAGTCTCATTAACTTGAATTACAATATTAATTAAATAAAGGTAGCTTGACTTAGATAAACTTGCTGCTAAGGAAAGACGCTCTAAGAGTGACTTATTTAGAGAGATGTATAACTACTATCGTTTTAAAGTAACTCTTAGTAGAGTTCAAGAACAAGATACTTTAATCGTGGAGGGATTAGGGCTTGAAACTGATGATGATGTATACAACTACTTAAGTAAAAATCGTGCAGCTTAAAGTTGTTTTTAATTCTAATATATGTTGGTCAATATGCAGACCGATGGATAGATATTGCAATATTGTCAAATTCAGACATGCAGTTATTTACCTCTTTAGATATAATTTCCTCGCTGGTCCTCCTTATCGCTTATACTTAACACGATCTAATCCATTTAAATGTTCGAAAGTTTGGTCGTCCGCTTTGCCCACTAAATAACCAAACTTTTTATGATCTGTTGTTTACGTTACGTTCTATCTGGCTCGACGTACCGGTCTCGAACTTAAAAATCAATATCAAATATCTACATAGCATCGGGGGCAGAGATTCCCAGAATCCCAAGCCCATCACGTAGTGTGTCTGCATAAAGACTTACAAGATTAGCTCTATGGATCTCTTTGTCACTACCGATGACACGATTCTTTTCGTAATAGCGATTAAACTCTTGCGCTAGTTCAAAAAGGTAGTTACAGATTACTTGTGGCCGTAAACTGCGAATTGCAGCGGACTGGATATCGGTGAACTCAGCGAGTTTGTGTATTAGCTCTCGATCTTCATCGTATATGGTTTGTGGTAGTGCTTGACTATAGTCTAGCTTCTTCAAAATACTACGTGCTCGCGCATGTGCGTACTGCAGGTATGGCCCAGAATTTCCGGTAAGATTTACAGTCTCATCAACGTTGAAGGCGATGTCGCTCCCAAGAGTATAGCGAGCGAAGGCATACTTTATAGCGCCCAATGTTAAGCCATCTACTATAGATTCGTCGTCAGTAAGGCCCTTAACTTTTTCGCGGACAATAGAAACTATATCGAGTGCTCTTGTAACATTTCCGAGGCGCGAACTCATTTTCTGCCCGTCGGCAAATTTAACAGTTCCATTCGTCATGTGCGTCATTGTTCCAGCAAGCTTCGGCTGAAATGCTTCGGCAGCGGCAAACACAACGCGCATATATTCCTTCTGGTCGTTGCCAGTCATAATAAAGCGATGGTCAAAGTTATAGTCTTGTTGCTCAAGCCAAATTACACCGATATCTTTCGTCTCGTATGTAGGTAATCCTTTTGACGTAATAAAGACGCGCGTATGCAGATGTTTGGATTCGTCGCCCACAAAGACTACGGCACCGTCCGACTCTTCTAGGAGACCCTTTTTGAGCTGCTCAGTAACTACAGCAAGCCCAGTGGGTGCCGTCTCGCTTTCGGCGTAATATCGCATGCTTTCAACCTCGATAAGATCATAGAATGCATCAAAATAATCATAGCTCCATTGGCGGGTTACCCAGTATATTAGTGCAAGCGGAGACTTATGATCGTTGTCGTTATGAAAACCATAGATCTTTTTGTTAAGTTCATCAATACTGTGCTTTGTCGCCTCATCCTCTTCGTATGCACGAGAGCCCTCAACGTATCGAGCACTAATCCAGCTTGAACGTGTAAATGCATCGTCTTCAATCTCGCGAAGCTTGTCTGGATGTTCACCATCAAGGTGAATTATGATTCCCCAGAGACATTTTGCAACGTGTAGGCCAACATCGCCGCCAAAGCTCGTACGCTGCAGATTCGCACCACCCAGCAACATAAGTCGTGCAGCAATATCGCCATAAATCGTTTGATAGAGGTGCCCCGTGTGCAGCTCTTTAAATGCATTTGGACAGCTATACTCAAAGACTATACGTTGGTTGTCAAAAAATCTCTCCGGTGTCTTGCCGATACTTGCAAGTACAGCGCTATCATTCTCGAAGACATTAATAAAGCCTGGACCAGCAACTGAAACTTCCTTGAACATACCGGTCGCCGTTAGCTCGGTTGCAATCTTTTCCGCAATAACACGCGGCGACTCATTAACTTTATCTGCGATTTGTAATGCAACGTTCGTAGTGTAGTCACCAAATTTTGATTGTGGACGTGTCACAACCGGCTCAACTTCAAACTCAAAAAGTCGATAGATTATTTCAATAAGTTGCTGTTTCATCTACATAATTATAGCAGATACAGACGCTTTCACCCTAGTCAAATGTTTAATTGATGATTGATCTTGAGACCTATAGATTACTGATTTAGGATGAGTACTTTAACATTGTTTTCTAGGTATTTTATTAATTTAGTTAGGTGTTGTTGGTCGAGTAAGGCATTTCCAAAATTAGTTCCTAGCACTCGGATCAGTACTTTCGGTAAATCGCCCAATTGATTTTGAAAATCAATTAAATCAAACATATGAAGCACGAGCCAACCCTCATTATGGCAAATATCATGAAGCTTTCTATTCATTGCCCCGATTATCTCCGTGCTTACTTCACCATCTATAATGTCAGGATTTATACTGAAACTTACAGCTGTGATTTCAGGATCGTGTAAGACTTGGAAGTATTTTGATGTATTGAGTATTTCTGCCCATTTTTTAGCGTTATTCATTCGTTTATCAACGATTTTTCTCAGACCACCCATCCCATGGTAATTGATAACCGACCAGAGCTTCAGGCTGTCAAACGGACGGCTTCCCATAAATGGAGTAATTTGACCGAGATCAAAACTACCCTTTTTTATCGTAATATCGGTAGACTTCGATATGTTGTTTAAAATGGTCGGATCTTTAAACAAACAGTAGCTTGAACTGTACGGAATTCCGAGCACTTTATGGGGGTCAATACAAATCGAATCTGCCAAATGATAATCTTTGCATAAAACTTCTTTTTGGGAAGAAAAAAGCGCTAAACCTCCATGGCAAGCATCTACATGAAGCCAAATATTTTTTGTAGATGTTACTTCATGAATTTCTTTGATGTTTTGAATATTCGTTGTCCTGGAGTCCCCTGCTAAACATATTACGGCAACAACTTTAGAATTATCGGTATCGTACTTCCCGTATCTTCACCAGGTGCATCTTTAAAAAACACAACCGTTTTGTTAGGGTCGAGTAATGTTAAATCAATTTGAAAATACTTATAGTCAGGGATTTTAGGGATAAGCTTCATTTTAACTTGTAAATCAAAAAGTACTCTCGGATGAAATGGTAATAATTGTATCACGTCGTTCCATAGACAATTAAGTAAAGGTACCCGGCCGTCTAATATTTCTTCTCGGCCCTTGTATTTACTCAAATGAATGTTTCGTATTTCTGACATAGAATCAGGCATTTGATTAAGCGGTATGAGTTTCATGCCAATCATGGGATCTGGTACTCCGTGGTATATGAAGCGCATATATCAAGTCTACCATGATTTTCAACTTATACTCAGATCAAGATTTTAAATAATGGACAATTAATAGTCAAACTTTAGTCTGCTAAAAACACTCTAGAACAATTGTTCAATAAAAAAAGCTAGTAACCGAGCCTAATTTCGACAATAACTACTTAGTGCAATAACACCTAGATGTCCGTATGATTTCTCTGTATATAGTAGCACCGGATTTTTACGGTTTTTACTTTAAAGTAAAGCTGCCATTTTGTAAGCGTGCATCGGATCTACTCTTGAATCATTTATTCGAAGGTTTTTTCTAATCTTAATCGAGCATACATAGATCTAACAATGTCACTACGAGACATCTTTAACTATTGAGCCATTAAAGAGATGCCTTAATCCGTTTCTTCGTCAAGAGAGAAGCTAACTGTTTTCATATTATTTATTCCATTAAACACACTACTATTTGCCAATAGCTATTGTAACAACTTAGTTTGAACTAGAGTCAGTCTTTCGAATTTGACTTTCTAGTGGACAAAAACTTAGCGATTAATAAAGTAGGGTTCCTAATTTTACGGCTTAAAAACTATTTAGCTGTATTTTATATATAAAAATTTTAGTTAGTGTCTTAATTTAGATTATCTCGATCGGCTTGAGGTTGATTTAAACTATCTATAGGTTGAGGAGTGATTGGAAGATTGTTTGAACTGTAGTTGGCACCGTCAATAACACTACTATTTGAGGGTGACGGTAGATTATTGACTGCATCAATATTAGAATTATTATTATTGTCTTTCGGTAAAGTTGGTAATTTTTTTATAGAAAAAACAAACAAGAAAGGAAATAAAGCAAAGAATAAACAATAATAAGTACTTTTATTAAATTTTTTAATAGCTTCATAAACCTCAGTTAAAATTAAAATATAAGCAATCAGCTCCGTTAATGGTGTAAAAATAAGCCAAAGGAAGAACCAAATCCCTAGGTCACCAAAACCTGAAGTATTAGAATTATTTGCAAGAATAAAATAAGTAATACTATAACTTAGTGCTACTGGAAATATAATACAGATAATAGCGGCGATACTACTACTGATTGTGGACATCTTACCAAGGACATAAATATTATAAAAAGGAATAATAACCTTCCATCCTTTTTGATTATTTCGTTCAAAAAAAATCCACCATGAAATAATAGATAAAATTAACAAAATGCTAATAATTGTTAAAAAAATATAGTCCAACCATAGTAAAGAAGAATTGATTAAAGAATTTATGGCACTAACAGCATAATAAAAATTCATTTGTATCCAAATTTTAAGATTTTATTAAACAATAACTTAGTCTATAGTATTTAGCTTATGATATTATTTTAAAACTAACAAGTAGTGAGTTGAAATGTAGATCTTGTATTTTTTATTATTTTATGTTATTATACAATAATGATTGAACATGCTCCAGTAATAAATCCCGAATTTAAAGAAGATGAAAAAGTTTATCAAGATATTCGAAAAGAATACCCTATTTTAGGTCAAAAACCTGAATTTCTAATAAGATACCCTTCTTTAACTGATGATTTAATTGGTAAAATTGATCGAATAAGAAAAGACAACCCCAGTCAAAATGACGTTATTATCTGGTTGGACAAATCAGCTAGACC
>DAIDMV010000014.1:20996-22634 GCA_027448765.1 bacterium
GTTTCTTGGTTTTATAGAGCATTTTATGACATTTTATCACCTCAAGATAATCCAGATAGTCAACTTAAACAACCCCATCATTCGTTTTTAAATATCGACAGAGAAACTTGGCAAAATATTCTTAGTTTATCTACCGATGAAAGTGGTATAACTTGGAATAATCTACCAAAACAACGAATACAAGATATTAGAGAAATATTTCAGTTTTATCCGGAAATTAATCAATCTAAAATTTTTGTTGTTGATGAAGTTAAAAACACTGGAACAACTTTAGATATTTCAACCGGTATGATTCAAAGAGCCTTTCCTGAAGCTCAAGTTCATGGCTTATACTGGATGAATAATGGTTATAAAATTGATCCAAAAAGTGGACAAACAATGAACGCTGAAGTTCCATTATGGTATAGCGATAAACAAATTACTGGTCGATTAGTAGCTAATATTGACAGCTCAAAATCACAACAATCTGATAGTTTAACTCAAAGGCTTGGTAGACTTTTTTTAAGCACTCGTTTTAAAGATGGACCAGATCAAGCTGGGTTAGAATTAAGAAAAGAAATTTTTCAACTTGCTTATGATGTCAAGAACAATCATTTACCTTTTGTACCTGGTATTTTAGATGATCAATACGGACAAGAAAGTATTGAACAACGTATTGCAAGGATCAACAATATTTCTGTTGAAGAATTTATTGAAATACGTCGACAGACTGGTAGTAATTATTTAAGATTGATTGATCTTTATCAACAAAAACTAAAAAAATAATCACTTTAAGCACGAATTAAATGTTGCCTTAAAAAATTGATATTATTTTTAATAATTTAAATTCAGTAAATAGTTACGATACCTCATTTCAAATCTTGTTTTTATCTTTTTTAGCTGTGTATATTTATTTTTTTGATAATAATTAGGTTTACTTAATTAGATCTCAATAACGACTAATTCAATAAGACGATACTTACTACTTAAACAAAACTTAGTTAATGTTGCAGTTCAGAATAAAATCTACGTCTGTTTTATTGCCTGTTACGACACTAATAATTAAAACTAAACAAATCAAAATTAAGAAATAAATATTGTCAGCTTTTTAGTTTTAACAACGAATTACAATCTATAATTTTTGGTAGATTATTTATTTAGAAAATGTCTTTCAGTACTTCAATAGGATTCAAACATATCTTATATTTCATAACAATATATTTGAAAGTTTTAACGATAAAATTATTATTAAATACAATCTATGCTTTTTTGATTAATCTAAGTATGGACAATTACTATTCTTATTTTAATTATTGAGACTTGCTTTTAAAAAATATACTTTAGTGATGAAAGGATTGTCGCTTTGGATTAGAATTATGCTTTTGATCTGTCGTTAAGGGCTGTAATTGGCGTTTAATACTTGCTATCAACAAATCAGCCATGTCTCGACTGAAGTTTTCTTTAATCACTAATCGAATCACTACCATATTTTCAATATCTGCCGGCATAGTATAAACTGGTACCTGCCAACCTTCAGTTCTAAGTCTTTCCGCTAAATCATAAAGAGAAAATGAGGTTATATCTTTTTTTAAGCGAAAGGCAAAAACAGGCAAATCTTGGCCTTGACTTAAAAGTTCAAATTGACCTAAGGCTTCAATT
>DAIDMV010000014.1:23132-23880 GCA_027448765.1 bacterium
TCAATATGATAACGACCCTCAGCTAGTGGTATATATCTTGGTTCTACATCCCAATAACGACAAAATTTATCCCAGCATATTTGAGCATTACTACCCAAAACTAAATTAGACTTATCTCCCGATCGACCTTTAGTTTGTTGTTTGATTCGCCAACTCCATTTTAAAGCCAGTCCAGCCAACATACAGGCTTCACTGGAACCAACAGTTGACATTCCAAGAGCCTGACCTTCATGGGGTGAGTTCCATAATTTAGCCAAAATATTAACACAACGTCGTTCTATTTCAGCTGTTTGAGGATATTCATCTTTATCTATTAAGTTTTTTTCAAAGGTCTCAGACATGAGTTGGCTCACCTGAGGTTCCATCCAAGTAGTCACAAAGGTAGCTAGATTCATATGAGCATTACCGTCCAATTGAAGTTCATCCTTTATAAGCCGATAAGCAATATCTGGAGACAAGCTATTTTCTGGCATATCATACTTGTCTATTGGTTCATCTAAAAATCTTGAGGCATAGGTTGGTGTCACCGAATCATTTAAAGGCTCGTCAGGTTTAATCTGCTTATGCATAGTTTAAATTTTAACATGATATTAAAATGATGAATAATCTAATAATCATCATATCCTTCTATTAGTTAGTCATATTAAAACTTTTCATAAAAGACCAGCATCAATTAATTTAATCTAAAATCAGTCTTAATGATTTCAAACAAATTATAATTTGTTGTAACTAATTAATATTTATCGAG
>DAIDMV010000015.1 GCA_027448765.1 bacterium
AATAAAGCTTTAAAAATTAAAAATAAATAAAAGATATACTCTATAGCTAAATTATCTGTTATTAACAGATAAGAATAGCTGATAATTCTTATCCACAGGTGTGAATAATACTACGATTTAACTACAGCCCGTCGTGGTGCCACACGACGAACAAACATAACATGACCCAGAACGTTGGGTTTGATTACCGCAATTAAAACAAAGAGGTGCGTTAATATCTAGGGTTGAATCAGGTTGTTTAACTGATTCTGGCTTAAAATCTTTATCCTCTTCGACTACTTGGTCTGAAATTTCTAATTGTTGATTTGATAAATTTGACATAAAACTCACCATACCTAATTCCAATTGATCATCGTAATTTAAATAATCTAGAGCTAATCGTCTAATAATATAATCAACTATTGAAGTTGCGGTTTGGATATCTGGATCGTTGGTTAAACCAGCTGGCGGGAAACTTGTACCTCTTAAAGTTTTAACATAGCTTTTAAGTGGTACCCCATACTGTAAACCGTGGCTAATACTAATAGCCAACGAATCCATTAAACCAGATAATGTTGAGCCTTGCTTGGAAACATTGATAAATAATTCGCCCGGCTTACCGTCTTCAAACTCACTAATAGTAAAATATCCTTTTAAATCACTAATCAGAAATTTATAAGTCTGACTTTTTCTAACTCTGGGTAATCTTCTTTTAACCGCACCTTTTAAAATTATTTTATCTGTTAATTCTACTCTATCGTCTTCTTCATCAGAGTTAATTTGATCCTTTTTAGCCATACTTAAAGGTTGAGCAACTTTACAATTATCCCTATAAATTGCAACCGCTTTTAAGCCCATTTTCCAAGCATCAAGATGCAAAGATTCAATATCTTCAACTGTAGCTGTTTCTGGTAAATTAACAGTTTTTGAAATTGCACCAGACAGAAAAGGCTGAACGGCTGCCATCATTTTTACATGGCCTAAATAATGAATAGAGTTGTCTCCCATCGAACAAGCAAAAACCATTAAATCATCATCTTTTAAATGAGGCGCATTAAGAATGGTTTTTTCTTGATCTAAATATTCAATAATATCTTTAATCTGATTATCTAAATAACCTAAAGATTTCAAAGCTCTTGGCACTGTTTGATTAACGATTGACATGGTACCACCACCAACTAACTTTTTAATTTTCATTAATCCTAGATCAGGTTCGATACCGGTTGTATCACAATCCATCATTAGACCAATAGTGCCAGTCGGCGCCAATAAACTAATCTGAGAATTTCTAACACCAAATTTTTTAGCTAAATCGTTGGCCTCGTACCAAACATCATTAGCATTATTAAGTAAATCTTCATTAACTAAAGCTGGATTAATTTGTGTTAGAGCAACTTGATGTTTTTTTAATATTTTAAAGACGGTTTGAGAATCTTGATCAAAACCACTAAATGGACCCACTCGATGAGCCAATTTAGCACTCATAGCATAACCTTCTCCAGTCATAATAGCTGTAATAACAGCTGCTTGAGCTCTACCCTCATCACTATCGTAAGGCAAACCTTGAGCCATCAATAAGGCACCTAAGTTAGCATAGCCTATGCCTAGCTCTCTGTAAGCTCGAGCATTTTTAGTAATTTTAGCTGTTGGATAACTCGAATAACCAACCAAAATTTCTTGAGCAGTAATTAATAAATCGACAGTATGCCTAAACTCATCAATCATGAAAGTGTTATCTGAATTTAAATATTTCAATAAATTAATTGAAGCTAAATTACAAGCCGAATTATCTAAATGCATGTATTCACTACACGGATTAGAGCCATTAATGCGACCAGCTTTGGGTGTAGTGTGCCATTCGTTAATAGTTGTATCGAATTGAAGTCCTGGATCAGCACACTCCCAAGCTGCTTCAGCAATTTGATGAAAAATTTCTCTGGCTTTGACGGTTTTTAAAACCGTATTGTCTTTAATAGCTTTTAAATCCCAATCCAAGTCATCTTCAACTGCTTTCATAAAATCATTAGTTACTCTAACTGAAATATTAGCATTCTGGTATTGAACCGAAGTTATGTCTTTGCCATCAAGACTCATATCCCAACCAGCAGCTTGTAAATCTCTAGCTTTTCTTTCCTCTCGAGCTTTAGACCAAATAAAATCAACAATATCTGGATGATCAACATTTAAAATAACCATTTTAGCTGCTCGCCTAGTTTTACCACCACTTTTAATTGCTCCAGCTGAAGCATCAGCTCCTCTCATAAAACTTAATGGTCCTGAAGCTGTACCGCCACTATTGCTAAGTTTTTCCAACGACGATCTAATAGAACTAATGTTAATGCCCGCACCTGAACCTCCCTTAAAGATCATACCTTCTTCTACGAACCAATTTAAAATTGAAGGCATCGTATCTTCAACCGATAAAATAAAACAAGCACTGGCCTGTTGTTCTCTATCTTTAGCGCCAATATTAAACCAAACGGGTGAATTAAAAGCCGCTCTTTGAGTAGTTAAAATATACTTTAATTCTTCTCTAAAACTATCTAAATTTTCCCGGTCTTCAAAGTAAGCATTTTCATATCCATATTCAGCAATAGTATCAACCACTCGATTAATTAATTCTTTTAAAGACTTTTCACGATTATTGGTTCCTGGAGTGCCACTAAAATATTTTTGTGACACAATATTAATTGCATTCAATGACCAATCAGTTGGAAATTCAACTTCTTTTTGTTCAAAAACAACTTGATTGTTAATTGGATTAGTAATTAACGAATCTTTTTTTGTCCACTCCACTAAATCATAAGCCTTTTTTCCCTTCGGAACAAAAAGTCTTTTAATGTCTAATAAATCTGTTTGCGCCATTTTTAATCCCTCTTTTTAATTTTTTTGATTATTTAACTGACGAGCTCTAACAAGTGATAGCTCTTTTTCAAAACCCTTAATGTTACTAAATCTTCTATAAACACTGGCGAATCGGACATAAGCTACTTCATTTAAATTAGCTAAATCTTCCATTACTAATTTACCAATTTGAGCCGACTCAACTTCATGCTCTCCGATATCATATAATTGTGTTTCAATACCATCGACTAAGTGTTCCAGTTCTAAACTGGTAACCGCTGTTTTTTCACAAGCCCGAAAAAGACCATTGAGCAGTTTATTGCGATCAAACAATTGTCTAGTTTTATCGTTTTTAATAACTACTAGTTGTGGTTTTTCAATTCTTTCATAGGTTGTAAATCTAAACTTACAATCTAAACACATACGACGTCGTCTAATAGCTGAACAATCATTAACATCTCTTGATTCAATAACTTTTATATTATTTCCATGACACTGACTACACTGCACTGAATCACCTCCTATAAAAGTTAATTTTATTTTATCAACTGACATAAAATATTTAATATTTAAAGATCAATACTATATATAGTGTATCTATTAATAATATAACCACACTGGTAGTGTTTGCAAATTTTTTCTGCTGTATAATTTAAGACGTTTTGTCGGGGTGATCAGTTTTTTCTTGATCTTTTTTCTTCCTAAAACGACGTAAAAAAGATGGTTTATCTAAATCATCCAATAGGTTTTTATTATCGGATAATGGATTAACTGACTTAGACATATCTTGAATAGAAGGAATATCACCAACAGTCAAATTATTACTAGACTTATTTTTGTCTTTAAAGTCTGTTTTGGGATCATAAACTGTTGGCTCGTCTTTTTTATCTTTATCTGATTGATCGACCGGTTTAACTGCATCAACCTCATCAGACTTAAGGTTTTCATCAATAGTCCAAATATTAGTCATCTCAACGTCTTTTGTAAAATCACTCTCGTTATGATCAGATGTTGTCATATCTAAGTTAAAATCATTAGATATAATTTCATTATCTTGAAATCCAGATAAATTATTACCGACATATTGAGGAGCTTGATTTTTACCATCAACTACTTGATTATCTTTTTCTTGACCAGCAAAATAAGAAGCATCAAAACCGGTGGCTACAACGGTAATAATGACTTCACCTTCAAGTTCTGGAATAATAGTCGCACCAAAGATTATATTGGATGACGGATCAGCAGCACTGGTAATAGTTTCGGCGGCAGCATTAATTTCATGCATCGACAAATCATTGCCACCAATCACGTTAAATAAAATACCTCTGGCGCCGTCAATTGAAACTTCTAACAAAGGAGATTCAATGGCTTGTTGAGCGGCAACCACTGCTCTGTCTTCCCCACTAGCTCGTCCAATACCCATTAAAGCTGAGCCAGCATTACTCATCACAGTTTTAACATCAGCAAAATCCAAATTAATCAAACCATGAACAGTGATTAAATCAGAAATTCCCTGAACACCTTGTCTCAAAACATCATCAGCGACTTTAAAAGCTTCTAGTAACGGAGTTTGTCGATCAATTGTTTGTAATAAGCGGTCATTTGGAATAACAATCAAAGTATCAACCGAAGATTTTAATCTTTCAATAGCATCTTCAGCGTTTCTCTGTCTTTTCTCACCTTCAAATGCAAAAGGTTTAGTGGCAAAACCGACTACTAAAACACCCAGATCTTTAGCAATCTGAGCCACAATATAACCAGCACCACTTCCAGTGCCACCACCAGCGCCAAGGGTTACAAAGACCATATCTGCGCCTTCAATAGCTTGTCGTATTTCATCTCTTGATTCTTCTGCAGCTATTTGACCAATTTTTGGATCAGCTCCAGCACCTAAACCACGAGTCGTATCTTTACCAATATGAATTTTTACATCTGCTTTAGAATAATGTAAAGCTTGAGCATCAGTATTAATAGCAATAAACTGTACACCTTTAACTCCAGCTTCAATCATTCGATTAATAGCTGCCCCACCTGCTCCACCAACTCCTATAACTTTAATTTGTGCGAATGTTTCAATAGCTGGTTCAACAATCTGTGGCATATTTTAACCTCTTATTTTCAATAATTAACATTATACTGTATCATAACCTATTCTATTAATTAGTTCAATATGAATAAAAAGTTAATCTTAAAATTTTAACCATTTTTGCAAAAAAGTTTCAGGTTGGTTTTTATTTAAAATAGAATCAAAATAATTGAATTCATTAATATAAAATTTATCCAAGTACAATAAGCCTTGGACCGCTGACAAGTCTTGTTTATCAACAATTGTATTCATTTTAAAATCTTGAAAATTTGGTTTTAAGATCTGACAAGCTAAATTCATCTTTAAGCTAAAGAACTCCGTTAAATTGGTTAATTTAGAACCACCACCAGTTAAAATGATGCCACCAGGCAAAGAAAAATTATATCCAAGAGTTTTTAAACTATCGTTAATGAGGTCGATAAAATCTTCCAGTCGTGCTTCAATAATCGTATTAATATCTTCTATTTTAAATTTATAAACCTGGTCATCAGCCTTTAAAAAAATTGATCTTTGAATATTTTTACCTAAATCATTAAATTGTAGTTTAAGTTTTTCAGCGGCACTTAAACTAATTTTTAAACCCATAGCCAAATCATTAGTTATATGTTGGCTACCAATATTAAAAATTTTCAACAACCTAACTTGATTATCAGCATAAACTATTAAATTAGAGGTTTGAAAACCAATATCTAGCACCAACGTGCCAAAATTCTTTTGTTCTTCAGATAATAATACCTGGGCAGCTGCAAAACTGGATAAACTTAAATTATTAATTCTAAAACCGTTATTGTTAAAAATTTTCTCAATTTGAGCAACCACAGGTGTTGATACTGACACAACATAACTTTCCATTTCTAACCTTAAAGCGTTTAAACCTAATGGATTAAGTATATTTTTTTGACCGTCAAGACTATAACTATTACTTAAAGATTGTAAAATGTGTCGATTGGGGCTAAGTTTTAACTTCTGAACTTCATTTTTAATTCTATGAAGATCATTTGCATCAATGACATGATTAGTTTTATTGAACCTTAAAACACCCAATGACAGTTGACCGTCTAAATAATCACCGTTTAAACCAATTACTAGATTATCTATATATATTTTTTTAAACTTTAAGTATTCCAAAACCTTTTGAATAGTCTGATTAAATAAAAAAGGTTCCACTACTGAACCTCTTCTAATACCTTGACTAGGTAAAACTAATGATGTGATTGGTACAACTCTGGAACTTTGTGAGTCTGTTTGACCTAGTAAAATTTTAATCGAATAACTCCCCAAATCAATAGCTGCTAATGTTAGTTTATTTTTTTTAGCCATAATTGTTAAAGTTAATCTTTCTTTATGTTGTTAGGTCTATTAAAAAATTATTTTACCTCAGTTAAAATTTCAAAAGAATCATCTAAAATTAAAACTGTGTGCTCAAAATGAGCTGCTAAAGAATCATCTTGCGTCACAATAGTCCAACCATCTTCAAGCATCGCCACTCGGTCAGTTCCTAAAGTTACCATTGGTTCGATAGCAATTGTCATACCAGTTTTTAAAATAGGACCTTGATGAGCGTAACCGTAGTTTGGTATATTTGGTTCTTCATGAAGGTGGTGACCTACTCCATGACCAACTAGATCTTTGACAATTCCATATCCAAATTGATCTAAGTATTTTTCAACGGCATGAGAAATATCGCCAACTCTAACATTGTTTTTTAATTGACTAATACCCTCTAACAGAGAGTTTTTAGTTCTATCTACTAGTAATTGATGATTTTTTTTAAGCGGTTGGTCCAGAATAAAAGAAATTGCACCATCAGTTATCATTTGATTGTATGTCACGCCAAAATCTAAAGAAACAATGTCGCCACTATGAACTATACATTGGTTTGACGGTATACCGTGAACAACTTGATTATTAATTGATATACAAATCACATCAGGAAAACCTAAATAACCTAAAAAAGTTGGTTGACCACCAAGTTTTTTTAATTCATTACGAGCTAAATTGGCTATCTCTAAGGTCGACATTCCTTCTGAAACATGCTGATGTAGCAAATTCAAAACACTAGCTAGCATTTGACCGCTAATTCGCATATCATCAAGTTCTTTGGTTGTTTTAATTCTAGTTTTCATAGTTTAATTTTAGTTAAAATTTCATTATAAACTTCAAGTGGACTTTTATTGGCATCAATATCATAAACCGGTGCTTTATATTGCTTAAAAAAATCTAATATCGGCAGAGTTGAAAGATTATATTCTTTAAATCTTAAAGCAATTGATGTTGGCGTATCGTCTAATCGGCCTCTTGATAATAATCGAGCTTTAATAACATCTAAAGGTGCAATTAAATTAAAAATAGCGGTTAAGTTAAGCCGCTGATTACTGATTTGTTCTTGCAACCAGTTAGCTTGAGTAATCGTTCTCGGAAAACCATCTAATAAAAATTCTTGCTGAAGATCAATTAAATTGAAAGTACGGTCAACCATATCAATAACTTCTTGATCGTCTAATAATTTACCCTCTAACATTTGTTGCCGTCTTTTACCCGTTACCAAAACACGAAACAATTCACCGGTTGAAACCCAAGCAAAACCATGTTCATCGGCAAAAAGACGACCCTGCATACTTTTACCGGCTCCAGCAACACCCATTAAGATAATCATGACGCTAATTTATCTTTAATTAATCGAACAACCTTAGCTCCATCAGCACGACTACCGATTTTAGTTATTACTTCTTTAATGATTAAGCCTTGATTAGTAATTTCAGCCCTATTATGAAGCACTTCATCTATAATTTGATTAATCTCTTGGTCGGATAAAGGTTCGGGTAAAAAACTCGTCAAAATATGTTTTTCAAACTCGGCCTGCTTAACAGCTTCGCTTTGAGATGATTTCAGAGCTAAAGATAAATTATCTTCTGTCTTTTTGAGTTCTGTAACATAAATTTTCTCAATCATGGAGTCGTCTAGAGCGGCTTGTCGATCAAGACCATGATCGACTTTATAATTTAATACTAAGCTCTTTAAAAAACGTAAATAACTTAGTTCTTGGCTAGAGTGATTAATTAAGGCTTGTTTTAATTGTTGATTAAGCTGATTTTCCAACATTTAAATGCTTAATGTTGACCTAATTTAATTTTTTTTAATTTTATAGCTCGTCTTTCCTGTCTAACAATAGCCTTTAAACGTCTATCTCTTTTTGATAAAGATTTTTCAAAATACTGTTTACTTTTTACAACAGCTACCATGCCAGATTGTTGAACCTTACGGTTAAACCTTCTTAACATATTTTCAGTTGACTCTTTAGAATCTTTTCTAGTAACTTGTATCATTTAAAACATATTTTATACGAAATAAAAATAAAAATCAAATATCTTAGCTATTTTTTTCTCTTTAAATTGATTTTCGTTCAACTCGTCTAACTAGTAATTCGTTTTTGATTAGTTTTTTGAGATTTCAAAACTATACCTTGTAACTCTTTAAAAATTGGAAATTGCTTATTGGTGGAATAGACTTTTGTATTACCCTGCTTTTCTGAGACTAAAAAACCAACTTTTTCAAGTTTTTTTAATTCTCTTTGAATATTACCAGCATCTTCTTTGATTAACTTAGCTAAACCTCGAACATGGGTTTTAAAATCAGGGTATTTAGCATAAATAACCACGATTTTTCTTCTAACTCTTGAAGTAATAAATACATCTAACATTTTATTGTTTTCCAAACAACATTATAAATATATTATAGCTGGTTTTGAGATAAATTCAACTAATATTTTTTGATAATCTTCTATCATCACTTTATACTAATTAAATAATGTATTACTTTGAAGTTTGGGTAAATAGTTTAAGCTATCATTCTAAATCTAATTTAACTTACCATAACAATAAAAAACTAGCCCAAGGTTCAATTATTGAAGTTAATCTTAAAAATAAAGCCTGTTTGGCTTTCATAGTTAAAGAAGTTCCGAAACCAAACTTTACCACCAAACCAATTAATCGTGATTTTTCGATTTCAGCCTTGCCAACTCATTTAATCTTATTGAGTCAATGGTTGATCCGTTATTATCCAGCTAATATTGGCACTATCGCTAAATTAATATTGCCTATTAGCTTATCTAAAATATCAAAAGATACTTACAAGTACTCCCCAGAAAAAACCATCATTAAAAACAACAGCCTACCTGCTTTAACAACGGAACAACAAAAAGCCCTATCAGTTATTAATCACAGTAATACCTATCTTCTCCACGGAGTAACAGGTAGTGGTAAAACTAGAATCTATATTGAACTAATTAAACAAGAATTAAATAAAAATAAATCGGTTATAATTTTAATTCCTGAGATTAGTCTAATTACTCAATTAGTCCAAACTCTCAACAAAAATTTTAATAATGTTATCGTTTGGCATTCTCAACAAACCGAAAAAGAACGTTTAAAAAACTGGCTAACAATTTTACAAAACCCTCAACCTAAAATTGTTGTCGGTCCACGATCGGCAATTTTTAGCCCTATTCAAAAACTAGGCTTAATTATTATCGATGAAGCCCATGAAACAGCCTATAAACAAGAACAGGCTCCTCGTTACGAAACAGCTAGAGTAGCGGCTTATCTTAGTCGGTTAACCGGTTCAAGACTAATCTTAGGTTCAGCCACACCGTCAGTTAACGATTATTATTTAGCTCAACAAAAAAATAAACCTATTATTGAACTTCACCATAAGGTCTTCGAATCAAATAAATTTAAACACAAAATTACAATTGTCGACTTAAAAGATCGGACTAATTTCATTAAATCTAATTTCTTAAGTCAACAATTAATTAATTCCATCCAACAATCATTAGATGATCATCAACAAGTTTTACTTTATTTAAACCGACGTGGTACGGCTCGCTTAATTTTTTGCCAACAATGTGGCTGGCAAGCTAACTGCCCACATTGTGACACGACTTTAACTTATCATCATGATGATTTTATCCTTAAATGTCATAGTTGTGACTATCAACAAAAACCACCGCTAGAATGTCCAGATTGTCATTATCAAAATATAATCTTTAAAACAATTGGTACCAAAGCTATTGTCACAGAAATCGAAAAATTATTTCCAACCGCTCGATTAGCTCGTTTTGATAACGACAATCATAAATCAGAAAGATTAGAAAATAATTATGAAAAAATCATTACCGAAGAAATAGATATTTTAATCGGTACTCAAATTTTAGCTAAAGGTTTAGATATCTTAAAATTGAGTACTCTGGGTATTGTCATGGCTGATACCAGTCTTTTTTTGCCAGATTTTTCATCTCAAGAAAGAACTTTTCAATTAATTAATCAGGTCATCGGTCGAGTTGATCGAGGACATTTAAATAGTCGAACTATCATTCAAACTTATCAACCAGATCATCCAACCATTCAACAAGCTATTCATAATGATTATCAAGCAATGTATGAAACTGAAATCACTAACCGTCAAAAATATTTTTTTCCGCCAATTTGTTCGATTTTAAAAGTCACCATTAAAAAAAATAATCGTCAAAAAACTATTCAAGACGCTAACTATTTAAAAAGCAGTCTCTTAAAACTTAAACTACCTGTCATAATTGAAGGTCCTACTCCCGCTTACCAAGAAAAAATTAAAAATTTTTTTTACTGGCAATTAATTATTAAAGCTAAAAATCGTCGTCATCTCCTAAAAATTATCGATCATTTACCGCCAAATTGTTATTATGACATCGATCCAATCAATCTTCTATAATCAAAAATTATAATCATATATAATAGACTACGATGACTAAAGAAAACATTATTATTTTGCCAAACCAAAAATTACGACAAAATTCAAAAAAAATTACTGTTATCGATCAAAAGATTGATCATATTATTGATTTAATGAAAAACGCTACGCTTGATTGGGATAATAGTCGCCAACATGAAGTTGGCGTAGCTTTAGCTGCCGTCCAAATCAATCAACTTTATCGAATCATTATTGTCAGAGAAAATTTTGACGAAAAAGACAATAAAAATTTTAAAGTTTTTATTAATCCAAAAATTATTAAATTAAGTGGCGATCTACTCGAAGATTATGAAGGTTGTTTAAGCGTTCCAGAGATTTACGGCAAAGTATTGAGATATGATCATGTCAAAGTTAAAGCATTAAACGAAAACGCTCAAGAGATAATGGTTAACGCAAGTGGCTTTTTAGCCCGAGTCTTTCAACACGAAATCGACCACACTAATGGTAAATTATTTATTGACCACATTAAAGATCAACCCAATGCTTTTTATCGACTTAATTCACAAGGTGATCTAATTAAGTTAAACTATAATCAAGATGTCAAAAAAAATAATATTCTTTGGTAGTGGTGTAGTTGCCGAAAAAAGCCTGACATTTTTAAAAAAATATTTAGACATTGAGTTAATTATCACCAAATCACTCCCTGGCACAAAAGACAATAACGTAGTTAACCTATCAACAAAATTTAATTTACCAGTTGAAATTATCAATGATAGCCCATCTTTAACTGATTTAATGAATAGCTCTAATTTTTCATCAAAACTAGCTATTTTAATTGATTACGGTGTAATTGTTCCTCAGCAAACTATTGATTTTTTTCAATATGGAATTATTAACAGTCATTTTTCGGTTTTACCGGATTTAAGAGGCCCCGATCCTATTACTTATTCAATTTTAAGTGGGCAACCAGAAACTGGAGTTAGTTTAATGAAAATTGTTGAAAAACTAGATGAAGGACCACTACTAGACTGGCAAACTCTAAAGCTCAACCAACAAGAAACGTCTGAAAATCTAACAAATCAATTGATCGATTTATCAAATCAATTAATTAAAAAAAATATTGTCGATAGCGATTGGGATAATTTTAAATTTGTCGACCAAACCATCACCAAAAAAGCCGTATCTTATAGTAAAAAATTAAAAAAAAGTGACGGTGAGCTTAATTTTAATTTAGCGGCTGAAATATTAGAGAGACAAATTAGGGCTTTTGATGTTTGGCCTAAAAGCTTTACAGTTATTAAAAATATACCAATTATCATTACTAAGGCTAGTATAATCAATAAAAATGGTCCAGCTGGCGGACTGTTCATTGACAACCATCAACTAGGCATATACTGCCAAGATCAAGCTTTAATGATTGAAAAACTTAAACCGGCTGGTAAAAATCTAATGAGCTCAACTGATTTTTTAAATGGTTATAAGAGTCTTATTGTTGATTAGTAGATTCAGCTTGATCGTCGACTTCAGTACCAAAAGGATTCTCACCACTTTCAATCGAAGCTATAATAGCGGCTGACGACTGTTTAACTTCTTCACAAAGATTATCAAATTCGTTTTGAGTAATTTCTTTATAATTAGGGAAATTAGTTTCAAGCCATTTAAAAGCACTGGCTTGATCCTGATTATCAGCATATATTTGAAATTCATTAAACTGTTCTTCAGTCATTTGATTAGTTAGCCGAAGACCCAATCTCATCTGTAGGGTTTCCAACATATGATTCAATAAATCTTTTTGATCTTTTTCGCTTAGATTACCTAAGCCTAACGAAACTAATAATTCTTGGTCTAATTTAATCATATTTATTTCAGATTATAACACATAGATTAATGATTATAAACTTCTTTCAACAACATCTTGATCATAAAATTCAACCCTATCATCAACTAAAATTTCAACTTTCTGATTAGAAACATCGATCGATAAACCACAAAGTTCTCCTTCTAAGGCTTCTTTAACATTAACTTGACCACGCTTTAAATTATTTAACTTTGATTCTAAAATCAAATCCTTGCCTCGTCGAACTCTAAGTAAAGAATTGAGATTAATTTTTCCACTTAGAACCACACCTCCACAGATAATTTCACTTTTTGTAGTTGAAAAAATAGCCTTAATTTGTAATTCACCAACACTTTTTTCAATAATTTCTGGATTGAGTAAACCAGATAATCTGGTTTTAACATCATCAATCAACTCATAAATAATTTTATAATTTTTTATCTCAATGTGATCTCTTTGAGCTTGATGTAAAATATTATTGCCAATACTAATATTAAAACCATAAATGATTGAACCGGTTGTTTTAGCTAAATATAAATCATTCTCATTAACTGATCCAATACTTGATCCCACGATACTTAAAGCTACTTCATCCGTTTCAAGCGACTTTAAACTGTCAATAACCGACGTTAAAGAACCCTTCACATCGGCTTTAATGAGAATATTAATTTTTTTTAAGTTATTACTTTGATCAATACGTCTGATTAATTCTGTACTATTGATAGATTGACTAATAATATCCTTTGAACCAGCTTCACTAACTATTTTCTTAGCTTCTTTTTCGTTTTTAATTAACATAAATTCATCACCAAAATCAGGTAAAGTCTTTAAGCCAACGATTTTAACTGGTGTTGATGGATAGGCTTCTTTAATGCTTTGTCCATCCATGTTCTCTAAATTTCTAATTTTACCGTAACTTTGTCCAGCTATAATAAAATCATTAATTTTTAAAATACCCTGATAAACCAAACCATAAACGACTGGTCCTCGACCAGTTTCTAAATGAGCTTCAATAATTAAACCACTAGCTAAGCTTTTAGTATCGGCTTTTAGTTCCTCTAACTCGGCAACCAATAAAATCATATCCAATAATTTATCAATACCTTGACCTGTTTTAGCCGATATTTCTACTAGTACTGTCTCACCACCCCATTCTTCGATTAAAATATCTTGGTCGGCTAATTGTTGTTTAATTTTAACAACGTCTGCCCCTTCTTTATCGATCTTGTTGACAGCAATAATAACTTTCGATTGAGCTTGCTTGGCAAATTTTAGAGCTTCAATAGTTTGCGGCTTAATGCCATCGTCAGCGGCAATGACAATAATGACAATATCGGTTAAACGAGCTCCGTGTTGGCGAATTGCGCTAAAAGCTTCGTGACCAGGTGTATCTAAAAAAGTAATTAATTTGTCTTTATGCTTAACCTGATAAGCTGAAATATGCTGAGTTATACCACCAGCTTCTTTTTTTACAACATTGGTTGACCTGATATTATCTAGTAAAGAAGTTTTTCCATGATCAACATGACCCATTACCGCTACAATTGGCGGTCTTTCAATTCCATCATTACTAGTTACAGCTTTTTTTAAACCAACGATTGATTGACTATCTTCGTTGATTTTTTGATTAAGTTTTATATCGAGACCTAATTCATTAATTAAAATTTGAGCTGTATCAATGTCAATTTTCTCATTAACTGTCGCCATAATGCCGTTTTTCATCAGTTCAGTAATCAACTGACTAACTGGTCGATGGACTATATCGGCTAAACCACCTACGGTTATCATTGAACTAGTAGTAATAACTGTTTCAGACATAAATAATAATAAATTAAAAAACTACTTTTTGGCTTTAGTAGAAGTTTTTTTCTTAACCGCCTCTTTAGTATCTTTTAACGAAAGAGCAATTTTTCGATTTTCTAAATCAACTTCCAAAACCTTAAATTGCTTCTTTTCATTAACTTGAAATAATTTTTCTGGATCAAAGTCTTCTTCATCACTCATTTCAGAGACGTGAACCAAAGCTTCAACACTGTCTGAAATTTGAACAAAAGCGCCAAAAGGTGTAATACGAGTTACTTTTCCCTCGACAGTATCACCTTTTTTAAACTTTTTAACCTCTAACAACCAAGGATCCTCAGTCATTTGCTTTAAACTCAGACTTAATCGATCTTTATCAATTGCAATAATTTTAGCTTTAACTTGATCACCGGTTTTTAAATAATTCTTAGGATTATCTACTCGTTCCCATGAAATTTCAGAAATATGAATTAAACCCTCAATACCGTCAATATTAACAAAAGCACCAAAATCAATCACACCAGTTATATGACCTTCAACTATATCACCAATTTTTAATTCTTCGAAACGACTTTGCATATCACCCTTTAAGGCTTCTTTTTCAGAAAAAATTAATTTACTGTCTCGGCGATTAATATCTAAAATTGTGGCTCTAATTGGTTGATTAATCAAACTACTTAATTTATGTAAAATCTCATCTTTATCAGAACTACTGACTCGAGGATAATGACCGGCGGCTAATTGTGACACAGGTAAAAAACCGCGAATTCCTTCTAGTTCAACTAATAATCCACCCCTATTAGCGTCAAAAGGTGTAACAGAGACCACTTCTTTTTGATCATAAACTCTCTGTAATTCATCCCAACCGCGATCTTTGACAGCCCGCTTCATACTCAATAAAGCATGTCCTTCTTCTAATTCAGGATCAATAACACTGACAGTGATAATTTGGTCAACCGCTAAATCACCAACATGATTAATCTCTCTTCTCATGACTACGCCGACACCCCTGGCACATAAATCAATCCAAATCTCATTTTTTTTAATAGATATTACTCTACCCTCTAAAACATCCCCAGCATTCAAGATATCTTCCTTGAAATCTTTTAGTAAATCATCCATTGTGACAGACTTATTAACCATTTATCGACTGCTCCTTTTTTCTTCAAACCATTATTTAAATTGACTTTATTAACCTAAAATAGCCTTATGTTGATAATTTTTAAGAATAATTTATTAGGTTAAATATTATTATAGTTTCATAACATTATAACCAATTACGCTCATCTAGTAAAGATCAATCACTTTAATCGTTTTAATTAATAAAATAAAACTAAATTGTCTCAAATTCTATATAGATATAAACTTATAGTTATGAACTTAGTCATTGACGTTGGAAATCATAAAACTCTGGTTGGATATTTTGATCATGATCAATTAATTAAAGTTGAAAAAGTTCTAACACCATATAATATTGATAAATTACTGACTGATATCACCACTATAGTTGTAAATAGTTCAATGATTTTCAATAAAGCTGTGATTGGAATTGAAACCAAAAATAATCTAGTTTATTTAAAGAACCGACCTCAGGGCAGTGATTTTCAACTACTTTCAAAATTAGAAAAAAAACTTAGTATTCCCTTCCAGCTTTTAGATAATCTAATTTTAGCTTCTCAATATGAGCTTTCTCAGTTAAGTAATGATCAAAAACTAACTATCCTATATTTATCAATGGGTCATCAACTAAAATATTCATTGATTAATAATCATAATTTCCACAACCAATCCATCATTCAAGCTAATTTAAAACCAGAATTAATCTCTGGACAAGCTTTTTTAGCCAAACATCATCAATTAGCCAAAAACACTAACTCCACCGAAATATGGAGTTCTTACGCTAATAATCTAGCTCAATTTTTATGGCCTTTGTATAATCAATTTGAGCTCAATCAAATTATTTTAGGAGGCGCTATGGCTAAGTATTTTCATCAATACGAAAATACTCTAAATCATTATCTTCAGTTATTAGTTTTGCCAATTCATCATCTACCAACTGTCTCAGCCAGTCAGCAACCAATCTACAACGTACTTTACGGAGGTAACCAAATCCTAAATGAAAATTAAAGATTTAGAAACTTACTTAAAAACCATTAATCCTGCTATAAAACTCAAAAAAGGACAAGATTTTCACTGGTCACCTAAAGATCAAGTAATTAGTTATAGGTTAATTACTTCTAAAGATATTCAAGATTGGTCATTACTACACGAGGCTGGTCATGCAATTTTAAATCATCAAAATTTTACCAATGACTTCAATCTTCTAGACAAAGAATTACAGGCCTGGGAAGAAGCTAAACGAATTTCCCAACACTTCAATCTTAAAATTGATCAAAATCATATTGAAAACTGTCTTGATACCTACAGAGACTGGCTAGATCGTCGCAGTCAATGTCCTAAATGTGGCTTAAAATCAATACAACAAGCTAATCAATTAACTTACCATTGCTATAATTGTCAATCAGATTGGCAGGTCAGTGATTCGCGACATCATCGTTCTTATCGAATTCAAAAATTTAATTAATTTTTTTTCGTCTAGAAATACGTCCACCGCGTGATCCAGCTATCCGAGCTAATTCACGATTAGCAAAAAAACCGCCAGTATGACCTAATTTACCACCTTTTTGACCAATTTTTGCATAGAAATCTGCTCCATACTTATTTTTATTGGTTTGAGCTGCTAATTGACCACCTTTTTTCGTACCTGCCATAATAAAACTCCTTTAAAATTAAAAAAAGTTACGCCAATCTTTTAGATTAACATAACCCTCTTATTAGAAATTATAATATCATGGTATTGCTTAATAGTCAATATAATTCATTAATTAAACATAAAAGAACCACCCGATTAGGAGTGGTTCTTTTAAAATTTGGCATCTTGCTATCTTCCCAGGGTTAAAACCCAAGTATTGTAACCGCCACGAGGCTTAACTGCTGTGTTCGGAATGGGAACAGGTGTTTCCCTCGCGCTATGGACACCAAATTAACTAGTTAATCACTTAACTAGTCGATTGACATCCATTATAATCACCAAAAAACAGTCAACTGTTATTTAACATTACTACCATGAATGATATTAATGTTAAATAGTAAAAAGTCAATGGCCCTATTAGTACGTTTTAGCTGAATATATTACTATACTTTTACCTTACGCCTATCAACCAGATCATCTTTCTGGGGGCTCCATAGAGAAATCTTATTTTGAGGTCAGTTTCGTGCTTAATATGCTTTCAGCGCTTATCTAAACCGCACATAGCTACCCAGCAATGCTTTTGGTAAAACAACTGGCACACCAGCGGTGCGTTCACTCCGGTCCTCTCGTACTAGGAGCAAATCCTCTCAAATTTCTTAACATCCACAGCGGATATAAACCGAACTGTCTCACGACGTTCTGAACCCAGCTCACGTACCACTTTAATCGGAGAACAGCCGAACCCTTGGAAGATGCTTCACCTCCAGGATGTGATGAGCCGACATCGAGGTGCCAAACAGCGCCGTCTATGTGAACTATTGGGCGCTATAAGCCTGTTATCCCCGGGGTAACTTTTATCCGAAAGCGCTGCCGATACCACACTCATGTGCAAAATGCACGGACAGCGGAAAACTTACTCCTACTTTCGTACCTGCTTGGGTTGTCGCCCTCACAGTCAAGCTAGCTTATGCGTATACACTATCAATTCGATTTCCATCCGAATTTAGCTAACCTTTGAACGCCTCCGATACTCTTTAGGAGGCAACCGCCCCAGTTAAACTACCCATCAGACACGGTCCCAAAACCGGAATCTGAGGACCATAAAATATGCTCCGCAAATTGCGGTTTTGGTAAGAACAAAATCATATTAAGGGTGGTATTTCAAAGGTGACTCCATCTAAGCTAGCGCTTAAACTTCACAGTCTCCCACCTATGCTACACATAATACGACTCTGCTCAATGCCAAATTGTAGTAAAGCTCCACGGGGTCTTTTCGTCCTGCTGCGGACAGACGGCATCTTTACCGTCAATGCACTATTCACCGAGCTCTTCGTCGAGACAGTACCCATATCATTACGCCATTCGTGCGGGTCAGAACTTACCTGACAAGGAATTTCGCTACCTTAGGACGGTTATAGTTACCGCCGCCGTTCACTGGGGCTTCAGTTCAAAGCGTAAACCTCTCCCCTTAACCTTCCAGCACCGGGCAGGCGTCAGCCCCTATACATCCACTTTCGTGTTAGCAGAGACCTGTGTTTTTGGTAAACAGTTGCATGGGTTCTTTAGCTGCGGCCCCGTCATCTTATTTACCATAAGATGGGGTTTCACAATTAATGAATTAAAAAAAATCAAAAACTGGCAAGCCATAATGATAAACAAAATGACGGGGCAGACCTTATCCCGAAGTTACGGTCGCTTGTTTGCCGAGTTCCTTGACGAAGAATCACTCGTACACCTTGGTCTTCTCGACCTGAGCACCTGTGTTGGTTTGCGGTACGGATAACATTAATCATAAATTAAATATTTTTTCTTGTCAGTACTTTCATAGATATTTAGCCAAAAAGCCATTTCATTTCTTCGCATTTCTCAAAGTTAGACGGATATAACCATGAATCCGCATCTACTAATATACCGCCGATATTTAATAAATTAATATTAGTACGGGAATATTAACCCGTTGTCCATCGCCTACGCTACGCGCCTCGGCTTAGGACCGACTAACCCTAGGATGATTAACATGGCCTAGGAAACCTTGCTCTTTCGGTGGGCAGGATTTTCACCTACCTTAAAGTTACTCATTCCAGCATTCTCACTTGATAACGCTCCAATAAATCTCACAATTTATCTTCAATGCAGATATCAACGCTCCTCTACCACGCATACAATAAATTGTACGCATCCTCAGCTTCGGTAATACACTTGAGCCCCGGTACATTTTCCGCGCGAGATCTCTTGACGAGTGAGCTGTTACGCACTCTTTGAATGAATGGCTGCTTCTAAGCCAACATCCTCGTTGTTAGAGAAATCTTACTTCGTTTTCCACTTAGTGTATATTAGGGACCTTAGCTGGAGGTCTGGGCTGTTTCCCTTTCGAGCGACGAGCTTAGCCCCGCCGTTCTGACTGCTGTAGTTACATTAATCGTATTTGTAGTTTGTCAAGGATGAGTAATCTTGCGACCCTCAGTCCGAAACAGAGCTCTACCCCAATTAATTACTGTACAACGCTAGCCCTAAAGCTATTTCGAGGAGAACCAGCTATCTCCAAGTTCGATTGGCATTTCACCGCTAACCACAACTCATCCGGGTGTGTTGTAACTCACTACGGTTCGGCCCTCCACATAGTTTTACCTACGCTTCAGCCTGGTCATGGTTAGATCACTTGGTTTCGGGTCTATTAATATATACCATATCGCCCTATTGAGGCTCGCTTTCACTATGTCTACGTTAAATAACTTAAACAAGCATATACTAATAACTCGCTGGATCGTTCTACAAAAAGCACGCCGTCACCAATAAATTGGCTCCGACTCCTTGTACGCACATAATTTCAGGATCTATTTCACTCCCCTTCCGGGGTTCTTTTAACCTTTCCCTCACGGTACTTGTACACTATCGATCATAAGATATATTTAGCCTTGGGAGGAGGCCCTCCCAGCTTCAGTCAGGGTTTCACGTGTCCCGACCTACTCTACATAATAAATATAAGGTATTGTGAAACTTAATATACCAGGCTTTCACTGTCTATGGCGCAGCTTTCCATCTGCTTCTACTCGTCTCACAATTTATGACCCTACATCTAACAATGATAGGTTAGACTACTAATATACGATTTTTTAATAAAAATCTAATATTAGTCATTTATTATGTCACAACCCCTAATATATATTCGCCTATCCGCTTATTTTTACTAATTTAAAGTAATAATAAAAATATTAAAACCATTAATCAGTAAAAAAATATATTAAGTTTGGGCTGATCCGCGTTCGCTCGCCACTACTAGCAGAATCGTTGTTTACTTTCTCTTCCTCGGGGTACTAAGATGTTTCAGTTCTCCCGGTTACCACAATAAATCCTATATATTCAGATTTATGCCACGAAATATGACTTTCGCGAGGTTGCCCCATTCGGAAATCTTCGGATTAAAATATATTAAGCTATTACCCGAAGCTTATCGCAGCTCATCACGTCCTTCATCGGTATCTTATGTCAAGGCATTCTTTATGTGCGCTTGAGTAACTTTTTACTCCGTTATGTTAAAACATAACGTACAGTTGACTGTTTTTTGATGGTTATCAAAAAACAGTTAAAAATTTATATTAACGTGCAATTAATATAAATTTATTTTCGATGTCCAAATTGTTAATTTACAAAACTCGAAACAATAAATTTCAAGTTTACGACTAATTTTATAATTAATTAAAAATTACAAAAAATATCTTAAACTTGAAATTAACCTAAGTGATTATAACAATAATAACAGATAGAGTCAATTGATTATAATTGTTATAATTACTACTAACCTTAGTCTGTTTGGTGGGCGATGAGGGACTCGAACCTCCGACCTCGTCATTATCAGTGACGCGCTCTAACCAACTGAGCTAATCGCCCCAAAAAACTGGTGGAGACACGGGGACTCGAACCCCGGACCCCCTGCTTGCAAAGCAGGTGCTCTAGCCAACTGAGCTATGTCCCCTAAATCATTACTTAACGATTTAGGTTATTTTACAAAAAAACAACTCAGCTGACAAGTAAATTAAAAATTTAGTAGCGCAAATAACGTCAATCTAGCACAGACTGAAATCTTGTCCGAAATTAATCGGAAATGTAAATTGTCAGTACTGATAATTGCAATTTACCAAGATCGACCTAGTTTATATAAATTACTTTATAATAACTAGTTTCTCCCTAGAAAGGAGGTAATCCATCCGCACGTTCCCGTACGGATACCTTGTTACGACTTAACCCCAATCATCTCCCCTACCTTAGGATGAGACAAAGCTCACACGTCAGGTATTGGCGACTTTCATGGTTTGACGGGCGGTGTGTACAAGACCCGAGAACGTATTCACGGTAGTGTGCTGACCTACCATTACTAGCGATTCCAGCTTCATGCAGACGAGTTTCAGCCTGCAATCCGAACTAGGACTAGCTTTGTGGGATTTGCTCCGTCTTGCGACTTGGCTGCCCTTTGTACTAGCCATTGTAGCGTGCTTGTAGCCCCAGACGTAAGGGTAATACTGACCTGACTTCGACCCCTCCTTCCTCCTCGTTACCGGGGCAGTCTAGCTAGAAAAATACAACTAACTATAGGGGTTGCGCTCGTTGATGGACTTAACCAAACATCTCACGACACGAGCTGACGACGGCCATGCAACACCTGTCACTGCGCTCAATAAAGCACTTTCTTCTTTCGAAGAAATTCGCAGGATGTCAAGCCTGGGTAAGGTTCTTCGCTTACTCTCGAATTAAACAGCACGCTCCACCGCTTGTGCGGGTCCCCGTCAATTCCTTTATGTTTTAGTCTTGCGACCGTACTCCACAGGCGGAATGCTTAACGCGTTAGCTTCGCTACTAAAGGGGTCGATACCTTTAACAGCTAGCATTCATAGTTTACAGCGTGGACTACCGGGGTATCTAATCCCGTTTGCTCCCCACGCTTTCGTGCCTTAGTGTCAGGAACGAGCCAGTTATCTGCCTACGCCATCGGTGTTCCTCCTAATATCTACGGATTTCACTCCTACACTAGGAATTCCAATAACCTCTCTCGTCCTCTAGCTAAGCAGTTCAAATAATATAAATACAGTTGAGCTGTACGCTTTTACTATTTGCTTACTTTGCCACCTACGCAACTCTTTACGCCCAGTAATTCCGGATAACGCTTGAATCCTCCGTATGACCGCGGCTGCTGGCACGGAGTTAGCCGATCCTTATTCATATGCTACTGTCATAATCATCACATATAAAAGCAGTTTACAACCCGAAGGCCTTCATCCTGCACGCGGCGTTGCTCCATCAGGCTTTCGCCCATTGTGGAAAATTCCCTACTGCTGCCTCCCGTAGGAGTCTGGGCCGTTCTCAGTCCCAGTCTGGCTGATCATCCTCTCAGACCAGCTAATGATCATCGCCTTGGTAAGCCATTACCTTACCAACTAGCTAATCATACGCAGGCTCTTCTTAAAGCGCCGAAGCTTTACTCCGTGGAGCACATGCGGTATTAGACATCATTTCTGATGCTTATCCCTCACTTCAAGGTAGATTCCTACGCGTTACTCAGCCGTCCGCTGCTCGTGTACTCTGCACAAAATACTTAAAAAATTAAGTACTTAGTGCA
>DAIDMV010000016.1 GCA_027448765.1 bacterium
GATTACTTAATTAATTCTGTTAAACAAGGTCAACAAAATCTAGCCACTCAAGCCTTCGATAAAGATCGACTAAACAATGGCCTAAAAAGCTTTATGCCTGGACCACGTTAAAGATTAAAATCTGTTAAAATTAAATCATGGCATCATATAAAGTAATTCAAGACATCGAAGCAGAAGATCACATTTTAGGTCCTTTTTCTTTTCGTCAATTTGCTTATTTATTAATTGCTATAACTTTCGCTTACTTTTCGTTTTTAAGCTTAACAAAGGGTGCTTCTTTCTTGCTAATTTTATTTTTACCGCCTGTTTTGTTTTTTGGTTTTATGGCTTTACCTTTAAACAAAAATCAACCTACCGAAATCTGGACTTTAGCAGTTTTAAGATTTTTGTTTAAACCAAGAAAAAGGATCTGGGATCAATCGGGCTTAAAAGAATTAGTAGTTATTACTGCCCCAAAAAAAATTGAACAACAGTTAACTAAAAATTTTGATCATCAAGAAATAAAAAGTAGACTAAAATTTTTATCGCAAACCATGGATACAAAAGGGTGGTCTTTGGCAAATTATAATACATTACAGAATAACGGTGATTCAGACGATAGACTAATTAATAATATGGGTCGGACTTATAAAGATCAGAACATTGACATTTACTTAGATCAACCAGATATTCTTGATGATCAAAATAGTCCAATAGCCAATCAAATATCAAACATCATCAATCAAAAAGAGAGAACAAATAAAGAACGATTAATGAAAATAATTTCTACTAGCGAGGAAGAACAAGTTCCTATGGAAACAAATCTTGATAAAAACGAAGAAGCAACCTTAAGCTCGGCAATTAAAAATCAATTACAGCAAAAAAAATCATCAATCTCTCATCTCCATGAAGTTCAAGACGTCTTACCTCCAAGTAATCACGATCAAACAATTACACCTCAAGCCGATGATCAAATAACTACAAAAGAACAAACTAAACCACCATTAATGACACCTCAACCAAACCCTGTTATAATGAATTTATCTCAACGAGATGGGCTCAATTTAGAAACAATCTCTAAAGAAGCTAAAAAATTAATTGATCAAAAAGATGATGAAGTTGTAATTTCGTTACATTAAGGTGGGCCATGAATCCTCAAGAACAAATTAATCAATACACTCCAACTATTTCACCCAATAATTCCGTCCAAAACTATAATAGTGCAACCCCAACACCTCCAAACAATCAAGTAGTTAATCAATCAAACCCTAATAGCACTCAAAATAGTCTGGAAATTGCCGAAATCAGAGATGGTATCGTTATTATGAACGATGGCTCTTTTCGATCTGTTATTATGGTTAAAAGCATTAACTTTGATTTGATGAGTCAGGAAGAGCAAGAGGCGGTTGAATTTGCTTATCAAGGATTTTTAAATTCTTTGTTTTTTCCAATTCAAATTTTTATTCACTCACAAAAAATTGATCTCAAACCTTATATCGATAAACTTGATAAAATAAGATTAGAGCACGACAATATGTTACTAGCTAATTTAATGGGCAACTACTTAGATTATGTAGAAGAGATAAGTACTCAGATTAATTTAATGGACAAATTATTTTATATTATTGTACCGTATTTTCCGTTAGAAAACATATCTGTTCAAAAAGCTTTCTCTCAAAGTGTTAATTTATTTAGTGGTTTAATTAAATTATTCTCAAAAAACCCAGATAAAAAAATTACCATCAATGATCAAGAACTACAAAAAGCTAAAACCGAATTAAAAAATCGAGTTCAAGCAGTAGTTGGTGGGTTAATGCAGTGCAACATTCAGTCAATACCTCTAGACACTCAAGAATTAATTGAACTTTATTATGATATTTATAATCCTGATACTTCCACTAGACAACAATTAATCAGTTTTGATAATTTAACTGCTGACATAGTTTCAAAGGGTAGTGGCAATACGATTCAGCCTCATTTATTAAGAGAATCAGAAAATTAAAGGTTTAAAATGTTTAAAAAAAAGACCAGTCCAGTACTTTTAGCCCAACAACAACAAAGCCGTGAACATCACGAAGTGGTAGCAGCTTTTCAAAAAGGCGTCACCGCTTTAAGAGACTTTATTGCACCTAGTTCAATTGAATTTAATAGTAACTACTTCCAATTAGGCACGAGATTCGCTCGAACATATTATGTTTATGGTTATCCTCGACAAATTTTTACGGGTTGGCTAAGTGGCATGATTAACCTTGACGAAATAATGGATATGTCAATTTATGTTTATCCGGTCGACAGTCAATTAGTTATGAATAATCTGAGAAAAAAAGTAACTCAACTCGAGGCTGGTATCCAAATCGACAACGAAAAGGGTCGGGTTCGAGATCCAGCCAAACAAGCCGCCATTCTAGACGCCGAAGAAATGAGAGATAAACTACAAGTTGGGGAAGAAAAATTTTTTAGATTTGGTTTTTATTTTACAATCTATGGTTTTTCAAAAGAAGAACTTGATTTTATTGGTAAAAAAGTTGAAACCTTACTTGGTGAAGAATTAATTTATTCTAAACCAGCTACCTCTCAACAAGAACCTGGTTTTAATAGCACAATTCCACAAATGACTGATCAATTACAAATTCGTCGAAATTTATCAACTGGTGCACTCAGCACTACTTTTCCGTTTACTTCAGCCAACCTAACACAAGAATCTGGCATTTTATATGGTATTAATATGCATAATTCTGGTTTAGTTATATTTGATCGATTTTCATTAGAAAATAGTAACTCTGTTATATTTGCTAAGTCAGGAGCCGGCAAATCATTTACCGTCAAACTAGAAGCTTTACGAAGTTTAATGCTTGGAACTGAAATTATTATCATTGATCCAGAAAACGAATATCAAAAAATGGCTGACGCTGTCGGTGGTTCGTATGTTAGGTTAAGTTTAAGCTCGGCTACTAGAATTAATCCATTTGACCTGCCAAAAGTTGTTGATTCAGAAGAAGCCGACAATGCTCTTAGAAGCAACATTATCACCTTACACGGTTTATTAAGGTTGATGATGGGTGGAGCTCAAAGCCAATTAGTTGGTGGTGTAGCAACTTATACTCCAGCCCTCAATCCAGTTGAAGAATCTGATTTAGATATGGCTCTAATAGAAACTTATGGTAAAGCAGGCATAACCAATGATCCTTTTACTCACACTACAATACCTCCGACTATTGCCGATCTTTACGATACCTTATTACATATGGGTAACACTGGGCCACAACTAGCCCAAAGACTTAGAAAATATACTGCTGGAACTTTCGCTGGAATTTTTTCTCAACAATCCAATATTGAAATTAATAATTCCTTGGTAGTTTTTAATACCAGAGACTTAGAAGATGAACTCAGACCAGTAGCTATGTATATAATCTTAAATTATATCTGGAATAAAACTAAAACCGACAAAAAGAAACGACTTTTAATCGTTGATGAGGCTTGGCAATTAATGAAGTATGAAGATTCAGCAAACTTTCTTTTTTCATTAGCTAAAAGGGCTAGAAAATACAATTTAGGCTTAACAACTATTTCTCAAGATGTTGAAGATTTTATCGGTTCGACCATGGGAAGAGCAATTGTCGCCAACTCTAGTATGCAAATTTTACTTAAACAATCACCAACAGCGGTTGATAACCTGGCCGATGTTTTTAAATTAACCTCAGAAGAGAAGAAAAGACTTAGTCAGTTCCCAGTCGGTCAAGGTCTTTTCTTTGCTGGTCAAAATCATGTACATATCCAAATTATTGCTAGCGACATTGAAACTAGCTTAATTACTACCTCACAAACTAACACAACCAATACTAATAATAATACGACAAACATTCCAGAAGCCTCGTTTAATATTTCTCAGGCCTAAAAAACTAAAATATGTTAATCTATCTATAGTAGAACACCGTAGACATGGAAGACACAGAAGAAAAAGAAGAAACACCATCACAAGGCCTATATCAAGCCAGTCCAACAAAACCACAACCAACCAATTTTATTGCAAAAATCAAAAATTTGTCGGGTAGTAAAAAGATTTTAATTTTTGGGGGTGGTGGAATCGGTTTAGGATTTATAGCTCTTATAGTTTTTGTTTTAATTTTAGGTCAGTACATGTTACCAAATTTCATGCAAATAGTTCAAGACTATGCTTTTTCTTCCATAACCTTAACTTCAAACGAAGCAACTCAAAACGTTATTGATCAAAATTTAGCTCTTGAAGCTGCACCACCGGTAGTTTCTGCTGAACAAGCTGCAGCCGGAGAGTCCAGTTATGCTAATTTAGAGAGCTCTTTCTCTCAAGATTCACCTAGTTTATGGGATACTATCAACAATATCAGGCCTTCAAATATTATTGATAATTTTAAAAGCTCTAACAATATATCCTTCAACTACAGTAAAAACCATTTTTTTAGCGAGCCACAATTACAATCAATTGACATCAACGGTCAAAGCTTTGCTTTCGACAATACGACTGGTTTTTTTACTCATGTTCCGATTATTAGTGATTTTATTAAAGCTAACGATTTTGCAAACTTTTGGGCTAATGCTAGCCCAGCCTTAAGTGATGCTATTGACGCACAAGCATTGGGTACCCTTCCTCGAAGTATTGTAACTAGAGAGTTATTCATGGAAAGCGGGGGTACTTTAACGGGATGGCTACTTTACAAATTTAAAACCCGATCAGCTCAGGAAGACCCAAACGTTGCTGAAGCTAAGCAACTGTCACAAGATACTGCGGCTGGCGATAATAGTCCTCCTGGACCTGCCGTAGTTGATGGCAACAATAGTGACGCTCAACAAGCCGAGCAAAGTCTAGCCAATGAAACTACTACTGAAGTTGCTCAAGAATTAAAAACAGAGAATCCACCAAGTGCATTTATAAAATATATTAATGAATCGGCTACAAACGGGATTTTAGGAGATTTTTTAAAATATACTAACCCAATTTATGCTATAGGTTTACCGGTTTGTTTAATCTATGAAAGTTCGATCGTTAACTCTGGTCCTGGAATTAATAACACTATTAACGAACAAACTAATTTATATGACGGCCTTCAAGCGCAAGCAAATCAAGAAACTAAAGGTTCAACCGCTTCTAATCCTTATCACGGGGCTTTAGCCACGGCTGTATCAGGAACAAATAATAACCTCGGCAACCTATCTCAGTCTGACGCTGAAATTTTAGCTGGTGGTGGCACCATCAACACGGCTAATTCTATTCACCCTGAAGCGGCTCCCAACGGATCCTATCAACAAAATATTATTACTGCTCTATTTCCTCATAATGCTTTTATACAATTTGTCGCCGGCCATGTTCTTCAATTTTGTCCGATCATCACTAATGTTGGTGTCTCTATTGGGGTTGCTAGTGTATCAATCTTAGCTCAAGTTGCCGCAACATTTGCTGGTATTGGTCCAGTTGCTGATGCCGGCGCCGCGGGCGGTGAAGTAGCGGTTGATGACGCAACCACAAATCTAATTGATCAAGGCATATTCCAACAGCTTAAAGACTATTTATTTGGTCAAGTTTCTGTTACCACTAAAAGCGGTACTCTCACCACCTCAAGAACTGGAATATTATACGACGCTCTAATTAAAGGACCAGTTAAAGGTGTGTTTTCAAAGTTAGGCCTTACAACATTAGGTGCTACTGTTGGCTTAAGCTTATTGGCTAAAAGTTATGTTGTGTCTAATACTAGCTTAGTCAATAGTGGAGTAGCTACCGGCCCAGCTTTAACTAATGAAGCTCTATCAGGTGCATTATTACAAGCCAGTCAAGTCAATCGGTCTAGTAATTTCGGTCGGCCACTAACAAAGCCTGAAATGGTTCAAACTCAAGTTAATGCTATTAGTTCTCTTGGTAACACTAAATCTAATTCTAGTTTAGCCTCAAGATATATTGCTTTATCTAATCCGTATTCTTTATTATCTAGATTAGCTGTTTCAGTCGAAAGCATTAAAAATGTTTTAACCATAAAAGATTTCACAAACTATTTAGATGAAATTTTTAATCCGTTAAGAATTTTTAATAATATTGTGTCAATTTTTAATTATTCACCAGCTTTAGCTGCTTCTAACGCTAATCCTATTAATCAAAATTTCGGCATTGTTGATTTTGGTTGGTCTAATCAAGAACTTCAAAGAATGCATTCAAATTCTAGTTTTTATCCCTTAGAAAATCAACAAATTTTAAGTCAAAGTGGACAAGAAAGTCAAATTGCTAAAACTTATGCGGCTTGTTTTGGTTATAAATATAGCTCTAAGGGCCAAGCTTTTAATCCAACAGCACCAAATTCTAAATTAACACTTAGCACCAGCGCTCAAATTGGTAGTTTATTGGCTAGTGGCGCCATCCAAAGAGATTCTAACGGTTATGTAGTTTCTAGTCAAGGTCTCTGTAGTCCACAAAATTTAGGTTATAATAATCCTCAGTTCGGACATAATGTTTTTAGATTCAGATTAGCAATGCTTTACGATACAACTGCTAATAATTTGTGTAATGCTAGCTATGTTAGCAGTACGGATAATTCAAAAAAGTGTTATTAAATGAAAAATTTTACTAAGTTTTTAAGTCTATTATTCTCAATATTAACTTTAATGATTTTATTACTCAATCAAACTGTTTTTGCTTACACATCTAGTAGTTTTAATGCCATCTATAATGGCTATTCTTGGTATGATCCAAATATTACTTCCTGTGGTAATAGTGGTTTAGCTAATATAACCATCTCATCTGGAAATACCGCTCAGGCTAGTGCTGAACAAGACGCCAATGCAAAAATAATTATTGGTATTGCTAAAACTGATAAATTAGGTAAAGCTGGCGCCACAATTGGTGTTATGACAGCTCTAGCTGAATCAAGTTTACTGGATCGAGCTAATACTGGAATACCCCTTTCTACTCAGAGTCAATACGCTCAAGGGGGTGGTAATAATTATGATTCACTGGGTTTATTTCAACAAAGAATCTCAGCTGGATGGAGCACACCAAAACTTAGTGGTCCATCACCACCTAACACCGCTTTAGACGATAATTTTGATAATCAACACCCCAATGCTATTAATCAAATTATGAATCCAGCCTACCAAGCTGAACGATTTTTTCATCGTTATGAGGGAGTTGTCCAGACCTATAATTTTACAGGTTTATTGAGTAATCCAATGAATTATGGTCAAGTTATTCAAAAAATTCAAGGTTCAGCTATTAGTTCTGGTAGTCAATATCAAGCTCAACTCAACCAAGCTATTAATATTATTAATAGCTTATATGCTTCCTCTAATCCAATAGCTTTACCGGTTAATTTAAGTAACATTTCTACTTCAGGCGTTGGAGTCAACACCTCATATTTATCTAATCTCAACTGCAATAATATCAACAGTGGTAATGGCATTATCAGCAAAAACATTGTTCAAACGGCTATTAATTTATCTTGGCCTAATGCTCAACATGGCACTCAACCAACTGCTAGTTATCAGACAGCCCTTAAACAATATAATTCAAGTGGTTATTCTTTAACTAAAGGATTGGGTGACGATTGTGGTGTGTTTGTCGCTACTGTTATGCACGCTACGGGTGTTGACCCAAACTATCCTTCTTCTGATACTGTAGCTCAAGCTCAATATGTTATTAGTCATCCTACTTTATATAAAGTCACCTACCCAATTACAAGCACCTCTCAGTTACAGCCGGGTGATATTTTAATCATCAACAAAGGAACGACCGAAAAAAATGGTGTTATTACACCCGGTCAAGCTGGAACAGGAGCCGGAGGACATACTTTTATATACTTAGGCCCACAAAGTAACGGTAATAATATAGCTCAGGCTTCGCTAGGAACATTATCAGCTAGTCTTGGCGTGGCTCAACTAAATGACCCGCTGGGCAGGGGTAGTTATTTAGCCGCACAATATATAGGACCAAATTCATGAAAAAAATTCTAATATTAATATCAAGTTTACTGTTAATATTTTTAATATTTTTTATTTTTAATAGTAGTGGTAAAAGCGCGAAAATTAAATTATTAGTCGTGCCTACCCAAGCAACTATACTAATCAACGGTAATTCATTTTCTAATGGTGTTATTAACTTAAAACCAGGCAAATATACTCTTAAAGCTAGTTATAGTGGTTTTAAGTCTGAACAAAAATCATTTGTTTTAAAAGCCAACCAATCTTTGATTGTTGGTTTAGTCTTACTGTCTAACAATCCTAAAACAAATAATTTTTACAAATTACACCCTAACCAAGAACAATTGTCTGAAGCGATTGCCGATAATCTAACTAATCAATTTTCTCAACAATCCACTAATAACGAACCAATTATTAAGTTTCTACCTCACAATGGGCCTAATTATAGCTACAGCATCAATTATGCTAATAATCCTAATAATCCGACTAAGCCATTCATTCAAATAACCGCTAATAACCAATTATCAATTGATGCAGCTATTGAATGGATTAGAAGTCTTGGTTATCAAATAAGCAGCTTAAATCTTCAATTTATTAATCAAGCACCGGTAATCAAGTTATAAGGGTCAACATGAATCAATCAAATAATCTAAAAAAATTTTTATTACTAATAGTTCTAGTATTGATTATTGTTTTAGGTATATATTTTGTTAATAAGTTGTTTTTCTCTCAGACCACAGTTAGTTTTCAACCAGGACAAAATAATTCTATTAGGATTTTCAATACTAAAACTAAATATACCTTCTCAACTAATCATAATCTTAAAAAAAGCGTTCCGATAGGTTTATATACTGTTTCTTATCAATCCAATAATCCACACTACGCCTCAGTAAAAAAAATAATCAATATTTCTAACCCTCTAAGCCTTAATACTCCAGAACTACCATATAGTTCAAATTATTTAAATCAGTTATTAATTCAAGAACAACCAAGTATTAAACAGGCTTTTTTATCTTCGTCAGACGGCCAATTAGTCACTAAAAAATCTTATAGTTTTTCGGTTTTAAGGCTGGTAGGTAAAAGAGGTGATTGGTCTTTAATCAAGCTAATTCCAAACAATATTTTAAGTCAAAATACTTTAGAATTAATTATGAAAAAAACATCCACTGCTTGGACTGTTATTACTAAACCAAGTATTTTTATAAGCAGTCAATCATATCCACAAATTCCTTTTCAATATATTAGCTTAATCAATCAAATACCCGTTGCCACTGGTTTGGTTACTAGCTCTATTAAACAAGCTGTCATGAATCTGACTAATCAGTATATTCAAGCTTACGAAACTAGAGATAACTCTTATCAAAATAGTGATTATTCGTGGGTTAATTCTTTAAGAGGTGTCTTAACTAATAGTTTTTACAATCAACTAATCACTCAGTACACAACCGTTAGTTCAACTGGTTTATACAGTTCTAATTATCAAACATCTCACCAAAATAATTTTAAGATTATTCCATCAATTAATAATTGTTTAATTCAACCAAACACCTCTAATCAATTTACTGTTGGCTGTAATGTTTCCAATATTGTAGTTAATAATAAAACTAATCAACTTATCAGTAAAAACAGTATTCCTTTTGGTTATACCTTAAACGGCCAACAGTCTAGTGTTTCGATCACTATTATTAATCAGAACAATCAATACCTAATCACTTCAGCTACTAATTAATTATTTAACAAAATTATATTAGTATTTTTAGAAAAGTCTTTAATGATAATATCGGCGTCAGTGGTTGTTATGAATATTTGGTAGTCTTGAAAGTACTCAATTAAATATTTTCTTCTTGAGCCGTCTAATTCACTAAAAACATCATCAAATAATAAAATAGGTTTATAGGCTTTATTATTTTCTTCAATTAATTGAGCTTCAATAATTTTTAAAACTAAAATTAATGTTCTTATTTCGCCTCTCGAAGCTAAAGATTTGGTTTCCCGGTGGTCAAATTTAAAAATAATATCATCATGATGTGGTCCAAACAAACTATAGGAATATTTTTTTTCTAATGAAAAATTATCTTCTAAAGATTTTAATAGATTATTAGCATAATTTTTAATGTTTTGATTTGTTTTATACTCAACTTCAATATTATAAATTTTATTTTTAGCAATTTTATTATAAGTATGATTAATTTTCTGATTAATAATACTTATAAGTTCCAATCTTTTTTCAACTATTAAAGTTGCTGTTTCGACTAATCTAATATTCCATGGAAAAAAATCATGGATCTGTGATCTAGTATCTTTTAAAAGTTTATTCCTTTGAGTAATGATTCTTTTATATTGATTCAATAATCTAGAATAACTCGTAAATAAGTTTTGATTTATTTGATCAAAATAATCCCGTCTTTTTTCAGACGAACCATTTATTAAATTCAAGTTAGATGGCTCAAAAACAATAATTGGTATTTTTCGCTGCAGATTACGGTTTTTAATTTCAAGATGATTGAGTGTATATTTTTTAATCAGTTGACTGGCCGTTAAATGATAACTTAATTCTCTTTGAAAGTTGAATTGATCAATGGCTTTAATATAAAAAAAATCTGACTGATGGTTAATTAAATCACCACCTTTAAGTCGAAAACTTTTCAACGAACAAATTAAAGAAATTGCTTCAATTAAATTAGTTTTTCCACTAGCGTTTGGTCCAACAATTAAATTAACACCAGTATTAAATTCAAAAGATTCATTTTCGTAAGATCGAAAATTCACTAAATTTAAATTAAATATCATAAGAGTTATTTTAACTCTTTAAGGGCATAATTATGTGAAGATAATCTTTTTTATTATTTGGTGTGACTAATATTGGATCTAATTTACCATTAAAACTAAAATTTATTTCATTACTATCTATGACATTTAAGGCATCTAGTAAATATTTAGCGTTCAGTGTAATTTCACCTTCACCTTCCGTTTCAGCTTCGGTTGATGAGTTATTTTCACCAATTTGAGAAGCTATAGAGTTAATTTCAATTAAATTATCTTTAACATTAATTTTAATACTACCGGCTGTTTCTCGAGCAAACAAGTTGGCTATTTTAACAATACTAATCATTGATTGTTTATTAATTTTTGCTTTTATTTCAAATTTTTTAGGTATTAAAGCTTGATAATCAGGGTATTGACCAGATAATAATCTAGTTAATAACTGGATCTCACTAACATTAAATTTTATTTGATTATCATCGTAATCAACGTTAATAGTTGTATTCTCATCTGGCAATACTCTTAATAAATCTTGAATTGAACTAGCTGGGATTAATAGTTTAAACTCTTTTTTAAGAGACGTTAATCTTTTTTCAGCCAAACGATAGCTATCTGTGGCAGCAATTAAAAAACCATTTTGGTTAGAATTAAATAAAACTCCTGTTAAAATTGGTCTTGTTTCGTCGCTACTGGCTACTAAAACAACTTCAGATAAGGCTTCTTTTAAAGTATTACTTTGAATTGAAAATTTAGATGGTTTTTCTATTGAAGGCATTTCTGGATAATCATCGGCTGAAATACCATTAATAGTTGAAGTATAATTTTTAGCTTTAATTTTTAGCTTATTATTTTCAACTTCTAATTCAATAACACCTCCAGGAAGTGAAGAGATATAATCTTGCATTAATCTAGCTGGAACGGTAATTGAACCATCTTGACTAATTTTAGCACCGATAGAATGAGTGATAGCTAAACTAAGATTAGTAGCTGAAATACTAAGTAAATTATCTGCGGTTTTAATTAAAACGTTAGCTAAGATTGGTAGAGTACTACGACTAGAAGCAATCCTTGATACGCTCATTAAAGCTTTGTTAAGATTTTCTTGTGTAACTTGAAGTTTCATTTATCCCCCTAATTTATAAATAATAAAATATATTTAATTTGTTATTGTTATTAATACCTGTTGATAATGTGTATAAACGACTCATTAACTGATTAAAATAGCTAAAAAAAAGTGTTGATTGTAGGTTGATAAATAGTTTAAAAACAAAACAATTAACCACAACAGTAAAAAAATAAAAATTAACATAGATTAAAATACGATTACTTAGACACATATTATGAAATGCTTGTGAACAGCTTTTAAACATATAATTTCTCGGTTATTTCAGTTATAGCTTTTTTAATTTCCATATTAATCTTGGATTCTTTTTCAATTTTATCGACTGAGTGAATAGCTGTGGTGTGGTCTTTACGGCCTAATTCTCTGGCAATTTTTGGAAAACTTAAATGAAGTTCACTTCTTAAGATATACATGGCTACTTGTCTAGGTACAACAATGTCTTTATCTCTTTTAGCACTCAAAATATCATCTAACTGAATTTGAAAATATCGAGCAGTTTTTTCAATGATTTGTTTAGAACTTAAATGTTTTGGTCTTGTCTTAATTGATGAAAACAAACTAGATGTTATAGTCAGGTTCGGTTCTAATTGTCTCATTTCGCAAAAAGCTAGGAGTTGGTTTAAAGCACCCTCTAATTCTCGGATGTTTGTCTGTATATTATTGGCTAGAAATTCAATAACATCATTAGTTAAGTCAATGCCTTGTTCTGAAGTTTTGATTTTAATAATGGCGCATCTGGTTTCAAAATCTGGATTTTGCATATCAATACTCATTCCCCAAGCAAAACGACTCTTCAGTCTTTCTTCTAAAGTAGGTATATCTTTTGGAGGTTTATCGGAGCTAATAATTATTTGTTTGTTAGCTTGATGTAAAGCATTAAAGGTATGAAAGAATTCTTCTTGAATTTTTTCTTTACCGGCTATAAATTGAACATCATCAACAATTAAAACGTCAGCAGTTCGATAGTGACTTACAAAATCAGCTGTTTTTCTAAACCTTAAAGCATCAACAAATTCTTGCACAAACTGTTCGGTCGATATATAAAGAACTTTAGAAAAGTTATTATTTTTAACTAAATAATTACCAACTGCTTGAATTAGATGAGTTTTGCCGATACCAACCCCTCCGTATATAAATAAAGGATTATATCTGGTACCAGGTTGAGAAACGATAGCTTGGCAAGCTGCGAAGGCAAGCTCGTTACCATCACCAACAATAAAATTATCAAAAGTGTATTTTTCGTTTAACCCTTGACGATAAGTGTGGGATAAAGAGTTTGTTAGTGGTTGGTAAGTTTTATTTTCTTGATTACTCTGATTATTTTCAGCTTGTTCTTCAATGTTATTATCGGTAATACTGTCACTATCTTCACGGATAACATTTTGTATTTTAAAAGAGATAGTTTTAACCTGAACACCATTTTTTTCTAAAATATCTTTAATATTATCAATAAATTTTTTTTCAAGTTGTTGTTTAACGAAAATATTATTAACACTAATAATGATTTCTCCGTCAAAGTCACTAATTAGCTGAGTATTTTTAAACCACGTAATAAAATTACCATGAGAAATAGACAGTTCGATTTCACCAAGAACAGCTTGCCAGATATTATTACTCTTCATAAACTCCTCTTTGCTAAGTAACTTATTTAATAATAGCTGAATTAACTAGACTTTTCCACATATATTTAAAATTAACAACAGACTTCAGGTAAAATTAAGCTTACAGATATAGTTTTATCCACAATTTTTCAAAACACCGTATAATGAGTGGAAAAAGTTTGATAAATTGTGGGTAAGTTGCTATACTTGGTAGGTTAAACATTGTTAAAATTACTAAATAAAGAATAAAAGGTTTGTTCAAATGCCTAAACGTACGTATCAACCTAAAAAAGCCCGAAGATCTAAAGTTCATGGCTTTATGAAAAGAATGTCGAGTAAAGCTGGACAAAGAGTTTTAAAGCGACGACGCTTAAAGGGTCGTAAATCTATTTCGGCTTAACTTAAAGTGTTAGCTCAAAAAAATCGTATTCATGGTCGAAAAAATTTTGTTGTTACCCTTAAAAAAGGTCAAGTGGTTAGGGGTCAATATTTCAACATCAATTATTCAACAAACAAGGCCGGCAGATTAAAAGCGGCTGTTGTTGTTAGTAAAAAAATCTCTAAAAGTGCGGTGGTTCGAAATAGGCTCAGAAGAAGACTTTATGAGATATTAAGAAAAAATTATTTAATAAAATTAGATAACAAAAACTTAATCATTATAGTTTTTAACCCAGATACCGTGAATTTAAAATCAGCTGAACTTGAAAATTTAATTTCAAATTTAATTTCAAAAATTAAAGATACTGATTTTAGTTCTTAATAGCTAAATATGTTATAGTTAATAGAAGTTAAATTTAAGTTTTTATGTTTACAACGTTTATTGTTAAACCCATTTTCAATTTGCTAGTTTTTATTTATGCCATCATACCAGGTCATAATTTTGGTTTAGCGTTGATTATTTTTACTGTTTTGATTCGTTTTTTAATGTGGCCGTTAGTTAAAAAACAACTTAAACAGACCAAATTGATGCGAAAAATTCAGCCTGAAATTAAAAAAATAAAAGCTCAAACTAAGGGTAATAAACAACAAGAAAGCCAACTGTTAATGAGTCTTTACAAAGAGCAGGGAATTAATCCCCTAAGTACTTTTCCGATATTAATTATTCAGCTAGTTATTTTACTGGGACTTTACAGTGGTTTAAACGGAGTTATTCACGACCCACATAACCTAGTTACGTTTACCTATCCATTTATTAAAAATTTGTCTTGGATTAAAACATTATCCGGTAATATTCATCTTTTTGATGACACATTGCTAGGTATAGTCAATTTAAGTAAAAGTGCTTTGGGCTCAAAATCTGGCATATATTGGCCAGCAATGATTATAGTATTTGGTAGTGCGGTGGCCCAATATTATCAGAGTAAACAATTAATTCCATCTGCCAAAAACCAAAAAAGCATTAAAACAATTTTAAAAGAAGCTGGTAGTGGTAAACAGGCTGATCAAAGCGAGGTTAACGCTGCTGTTTCAAAAACTACCAGATATCTTTTACCGGTCATGATTTTTATTTTCACAGTTGATTTAGCTTCAGCCCTAAGTCTTTATTGGTTGGTAAGTGGTTTAGTTGCTTATGGTCAACAAGCTTACATTTTAAGAGAAGATGAAGAAGAAATGGAAGAAATTGGTGATGAATCTACTAAAAAAGTTAAAAAGACAAAAGATTTATCTAAGATCCCAGAAGCTCAACTGGTTGAGGTTAGTCCTAAGCCAACAATTAAAAAAACCACCACGACAAAGCAGTCAACCGATACAAAACCTAAAAACAAAAATAATTGGCAAAAAAACTCTAAAAAGAAAAGGAAAAGATCATGAACGAATCAATTAATGACGCCACTGTTTATGCTGTTAAATTTCTTGAAGATATTTTATCTTTTTTTGGCTTAAATCTAAGTGTTGACTCAACCATCGATGAAGAGGTGATTCAACTTAATGTTCAAAGCAGTCAAATGAACGGTTTTTTAATTGGTCAGAAAGCCGAAAATATGCGGGCTTTTCAGTTTCTAGTATCAATGGCTCTAAGGAATAATAATTTTAAATATAGCCGAGTTTATATTGATATTGCTGACTATAAAAAACATCAAGCGGATAAAATTAAACAAAAATATGAAAAAATCATGGTTGATGTTAGAGATAACGATAAAACTATTGATCTAGAACCAATGAATTCTGCTGATCGAAGAGTTGTTCATCAGATGGCTGTTGAATATGGTTTAAGCAGTGAATCTGTTGGTGAGGGAAAAGACAGACACATTGTTTTAAAAAAAGTTGACTAATTATTCAAAGCTTCTAAATAAATAGCTAGAGTTTTTTCGGCCATTTTTTTCCAAGAAAAACTTTTCAGTCTAATATAACCATTTTTAATTAAATCTTCTCGAACGGCACTATCGTTAATAACACGAGTAATTTTTTCAGCTATATCACTAACATCTAACGGATTAAAATAAATAGCTGCATTTTGATAAATTTCTGGTAAACAACTACTGTTTGAACTAACTAACGGTAAACCAAAACTCATAGCTTCTAAGCCGGGTAAACCAAAACCTTCACTTAAAGAAGGGAAAGCGTAAACCAAAGCGTTTTTATATAACCAATTTAAATGTTGATTTGAAATATAATCAGTAAAGATTATTTGATCGCTTAAATCAGGGCTTAAACTGTTTTTAATAGTTAGATAGTTTTGATCTAATTGACCAGCAAGCACCAATAATAATTTTGGCTGACTGCGCTTGATTATTTCAAAAGCTTTAATTAAGTTTTGAAGATTTTTGTGAGGGTTTGGCCGACCAACATACAAAATAAAATCTTTACCAATTAAATTTTTAATCGGATCGGTTGTTTTATCACTAAATTCAGCTGATTCATAGGTTACCCTAACTTTTTTTTCGGTAATTTTTGAATAATTAACCAGGTCTTGTTTGACAAAATTAGAAGGTGTAATAATTAGCTTAGATTTTTTAGACACAATTTTAATAACGGCTCGATAAATTAGTTGTTTAAATTTAAAAATTAAAAAATTTTTAGCTGGGTTGTCAAATCTAACTGTTGTTAAATCATGAATTGTTGTAACGACCGGTAGATTTAGAAAAATAGGTTGTTGAGTCATTGTAAAGTGAACTAAATCTGGTTTTAGTTTTTTGATTTCAAACAATAGCTTTGTTTGTTCTTGAATAGAAAAGTCCCGACAATCAGTTGAGAGCAGTTTAAAATTATTATTAAATAATTTAACCTTATTTTCATCTTTCTTATTTACTATAATAGTGTAATTGTTTTGTTGGTCAATTAACTGCAATTGATTGATTAGATTTTTTACATATGTTCCGGTTGACGAAGAATATTCTCTTCCAACTATCACAATATGTTTAACGGGGCTCATTTCATTAATGATATAATAAAACAACTTTATTAATCAAATTAAGACAAAAGGAGAATTAGTGTCTAAAAAAGCTTTAATTACGGGAATTACTGGTCAAGACGGTTATTATTTAGCAAAAACTTTATTTCAAAAAAAATATGAAGTTTTTGGATTGATAAGGGGTCAAAATAATCCTAAAAAAGTTATCGTTGAACAGGAACTACCGTTTGTAAAATTAATCGAAGCTGATTTAATAGACCAATCTTCTTTAATTAGAGCAATTGATTATTGTCAACCAGATGAGATCTATAATTTAGCAGCTATCAGTTTTGTAGCTTATTCTTTTTATGCTCCTCAAATAACTTTTGATATAACAGGTAAGGGTGTACTTAATGTTTTAGAGGCTATCAGACTAACCAACAATACTGACAGAATAAAATTTTATCAAGCTTCAACTTCAGAAATGTTTGGTGGTTTAGATTATAATCGCCAAGAAAAAGGTTATGACGAAAACGCACTTTTGCATCCACGCAGTCCTTATGGTGTGGCTAAGGTTTACGGACATTATATAACTAGAAATTATCGTGAAAGTTATGGTTTATTCGCTTGTAGCGGGATTTTATTTAATCATGAAAGCGAAAAAAGAGGTTATGAATTCGTGACTAGAAAAATAACTCAAGCCGTAGCTAGAATTAAATTAGGTCTACAAGACCATATTGAACTAGGTAACTTAGATGCAAAGAGAGATTGGGGTTATGCTGCCGATTATGTCGAGGGTATGTGGCAGATGCTTCAACAGGACAAGCCAGAAGACTTTGTCTTGGCCACCGGTGAAACACATTCTATTAAAGATTTCTTATCAGCTGCATTTAAAGAAATAGGTATTAATGACTATAAGCCCTACGTTAAACAAAATCCAGCTTTCATGAGACCAGCTGAGGTTGATTTATTAATTGGTAATCCTAAAAAAGCTGAAACAAAACTAGGCTGGAAAAGAAATGTCGATTTTAAACAACTAGTTAAGCTGATGGTTAAAAATGATTTAACCATTGAAAAGCAGTTTGTAAAATAATTTTAAGACAATAGGCGTGGTTGTAATTTAATTAAATTAAACTAAAATATAGACATGGCATCAACAAAAAAAAGAACAAAAAAAATCATTTTAACTATAGTTATAATTTTAGCTTTATTAATTGCTGGA
>DAIDMV010000017.1:0-1327 GCA_027448765.1 bacterium
GCTTAATGATTACCATTTCTTTAGACCTCATCAAGCCTTAAATTACTTAACCCCATCAGAATACTGTGATACATTAAGTATAACTATTTTACGTAGAAAAGTGTCCACGATGTAGTGAGTAAGTGCAATAAAATTGACATAATACTTATTTATGTCTAAAATATAATAAGTTACCGAAGAAAGCGACTGTGTAACAAACACTTAATTTGTCGCCGAGGCTTTTCTTGATAAGATAGGTGACTTAAGTAATTTGGTCGGTTTACTTATAAATAAGGAATAATTATGGCATTAACTAAAGAACAAAAGAAACAAATTATTGACGAGACTACCGAACTATTATCAAGTTCTAAATTAAGTGTTGTAGTCAACTATGAAGGTACATCTGTTAAAGATTTAAGTACAATTCGAAAAATAGCTAAAGACAACGGTTCAACAGTCAAAGTCATTAAAAATAGATTGTTTATTCAATCAATGAATCAAGTCAAAGACTTAAAAGAATCAGATAAGCAATCGCTTAATAAAATGCTTTTATACGTCTTTAACTCAGAAGATGAGGTTTCACCAGCAAGAACTATTTTTGAAGCAGCTAAAACAATCAAATCTATTGATTTTGTCGGTAGTTTTCAAAAAGATGGTAAGTTTTTAAATGCTCAAGAAACCGAAATGGTAGCACAACTACCAACTAAGCAACAACTTAGAGGTCAACTAGCGGGTACAATCGCTGCACCTTTAAGTGGTTTTGTGGCAGTATTAAATAATAATTTAGCTAGTTTAATTAACGTATTAAAAGCTAAGCAGGAAGTAACTAAATAAGGAGAAATATTATGGCTGAAGATAAAAAAGTAATTGAAGTACCAAAAGAATTCGAAAAGATCGTTGCAGAATTAGACAAAATGACTTCACTTGAGATTTCAAAATTTGTCCATTTTCTAGAAGAATATTGGGGCGTATCAGCTGCTGCACCAGCTGTAGTTCAAGCAGGTCCAGTTAGTGGTGACCAAGCTGGCGCTGAGAAAGAAGAAAAATCAGAATTTGATGTTCTTCTAAAAGATGCTGGTAGTCAAAAAGTTGCTGTCATTAAAGCTGTTAAAGATCTAACCGGTTTAGGTTTAGGTGAATCTAAAGCTATTGTTGACGGAGCACCAAAAAACGTCTTAGAAAAAGCTAAGAAAGAAGATGCTGATAAAGCTAAGAGAACCTTAGAAGACGCTGGCGCAACAGTCGAATTAGTTTAACTTTATCCACAGAAATAATTAACATTATTGATTGATTTTGACTTAATCATGAAATAATGTTAGTTTAATTACAAAAGGAGTTGATAAAATCA
>DAIDMV010000017.1:1426-16881 GCA_027448765.1 bacterium
TTAGAAGACGCTGGCGCAACAGTCGAATTAGTTTAACTTTATCCACAGAAATAATTAACATTATTGATTGATTTTGACTTAATCATGAAATAATGTTAGTTTAATTACAAAAGGAGTTGATAAAATCAAAAATAAAACATGTCTGAAATTCCTGAAAAACAATTAAAAAGAATCTTAAATCTAATCTCTGAAGCAGAAACTAACTTGGCGGCAGCTCACGAATTAATCTTTAGTGTAGTTGGACGTGATGAAAGTCTTTCTAGCGACGTTAAAAATGATTTAAAGGGTAAAATTATTGAAGGTGTTTTTGATGGGCAAAACATGCTTGGATCTGATTCAAAAATTTATCCTGTACCAGCTAATTACGCTTCAAAATCAAAGCTCGTTCAAGGAGATATATTAAAACTAACTATCGCCGATGACGGTTCATTTTTATACAAGCAAATTGGTCCGATTGCTCGTAAGCAATTAGTTGGTCAATTAAATCTTGAAAATGGTAAATATTTTGTCGATGTTGACGGTAAACAATTACGAGTTTTACTGGCTAGCGTGACTTATTTCAAAGCTAAACCTGGTGATCAGGTTAGTATTAACGTGCCTGAAGACGATTCTAAATGTGAGTGGGCAGCTTTAGAAGCTGCTCTTTAAAGTTTATAGTTAATCTTTCTAGCTATCATAATAGATTTATTCTATAATCTATACATATGGGAAAAGCTCTTTATCGAACCTATCGATCGCTAGATTTTGATGATTTAGTCGGTCAAGACGAGATTATAGAAACTCTTAAAAACGAAATCAAAAATAATCGTTTATCTCATGCTTATATTTTCGCTGGTCCTCGGGGAGTCGGTAAAACATCGATCGCTAGAATTTTCGCTCATCAAATCAATCAAATCAAATATGAAAATGAAGATAATGTCATTGATATCATTGAAATCGATGGAGCTAGTAATCGTGGTATTGATGAGATCAGATTTTTAAGAGAAAAAGCACACTTCGCGCCTTCGCATTGCCCTTATAAGATCTACATTATCGATGAAGTTCACATGTTAACAACCCCAGCTTTTAACGCCTTATTAAAAATTTTAGAAGAACCTCCAGAGCACGTCATCTTTATTTTAGCTACTACTGATTATGAAAAAATTCCAATTACAATTACTTCTAGAACGCAAAAATTTTTCTTTAAATTAATTCCCAAAGATCTAATCGTTCAACGATTAAAAAAAATTAGTCTAGATCAAAAAATTAACTGTGATGATCAAGCCCTTGAAGCTATAGCTACCATGGGTGATGGTAGCTTAAGAGATAGCATCTCATTGTTTGATCAAGTTATCTCTAATGGACAATCTAAAATCGATCTTAAGACAGTTAATAAACTTCTAGGCATACCCCTAGACTCTCAAATTAACCAATTGCTAGATAATATTTTTAGTGATTCACTTAACACTGTTGTTGAAGATCTAAACCAAATTTTTGAAGATGGCAAAAGCGTTGATAGTATTTCAAAGGCAATTCATGACAATTTACTGCAACGGATTATTAATCATCAATTAAGTCAAAACATTGAAAAAACCATTGATCTTTTAAAGAATTTATTAATTATTAACAATTATTCTGACCCGCAAAAATACTTGCAATTATGCTTGATTGAATATCAAGATTCTACTAGTCAAAAAGATCAGGCGGTTAAAATCAAACCCAATGCCACTGTGGCTTTTAGTTCCGCTGAAAAAACAGAGGTTATTGAAAAGGATGTGGTTTTATCGGACTATGATCAATTTTGGAGTCAATTATTAGAAAGTCTTAAAAAAAGTCACAACACACTATATGGCATCCTTAGAATGTCAGCTCCGAAATTTTATGACAATAATCTTGAATTGAAATTTAAATTTAAATTTCATCAAAAAAGAATTCAAGAAAAAAAGAATTACGACATAATTTCTAGTACAATTGAAGAATTAGCTGGTCAAAAATTTAATATTATTTGTTTATTAGAAACAACTCCAGTTGATCAAGAGAAAAAACAAAATCTAACTAACGATGATCAATTAATTGTGGCATCATCTATTAAAGAAATTTTCCCAGAGGCTGAAAGATTATGAATAAAGTTTTACCTCACGATATTGAAATTGAAAAAAGCCTACTCGGTTCAATTTTAATTGACCCGGAATCATTTGTTAAGATAGCCGATAAGATTAATGAAGCTGACTTTTTTGAAGTAAACCATCAAAAAATCTATCAAGCCATTAATCATTTATACGAAAAACATCAAGCGATTGATACTTTAACATTAGCTAATGTACTCAAAAATAATAAGTCTCTTGACCTAGTTGGTGGCCCAAGTTATTTAGCCGATTTAACTAATTACGTACCAAGTGCCGCTCATATTGATGAGTACGCTAATATTGTAGCCCAAAAGGCTTTTCGAAGACGATTAATCAAAGTCTCAGACGAGATTTCAGAAATAAGTAATAATGAGACACAAGAATTAAACGACTTAATTGAAGAAGCTGAATCTAAGATTTTCAATATTTCACAAAATCAAATTAATCAAAATCTAGTTTCATTAGAAACAATTTTAGCTGAAAGTTTCGATCGGCTTGACGAACTCCATAAAGATAAAAATAAAATTAGGGGTGTGCCAACTGGCTATAAAGATTTAGATAATAAATTAGCGGGTTTTCAAAAGTCCGATTTAATCATTTTAGCCGCTCGTCCGTCGTTAGGTAAAACTGCTTTAGCTTTAAATTTAGCCAATAATATTGCTAAAAAAAACAAAAAACCAGTTCTTGTTTTTAGTCTAGAAATGTCAAAAGAACAATTAGTTGATCGAATTTTAGCCATGGAATCAGGTGTTAGTGCCTGGGATCTTAGAACTGGAAATTTAAGCGACGATGATTTTGAAAAAATCGGAAATGCTATGGGTGTTTTATCGGAAACGCCAATTTTTATTGACGATTCACCGGGTATTACTATTTCCGAATTAAGGACCAAGGCTCGACGAGAAGCCCATAAGAATGAGCTTAGTTTAATTATTGTTGATTACCTTCAATTAATGAGCGGCGGACACCGATTTAGTAACGATGGTAATCGGGTTCAAGAAATATCTGAAATATCTCGTTCACTTAAAATTATAGCTCGTGAATTAAACGTCCCAATTTTAGCTCTGTCTCAGTTGTCTAGATCGGTTGAGAGTCGATCACCTCAAATTCCACAGTTGGCCGATCTTCGAGAATCTGGATCAATTGAACAAGACGCTGATGTCGTCACCTTTATTTATCGAGAAGATTACTACAACCCAGAAACTAATCGAAAAAACATTACTGATATTTTAATCAGAAAACATCGTAATGGTCCAACCGGTAAGGTAGAATTATATTTTGACAGCGAAAAACAGAAATTCCGCTCAATCGATAAAAAACACACTGACCCTTTTTAATAATATGTCAAAATTAACGGCGATATTACAATCCATTCAAAGAAATCTGGCCGAGCATTACCTATTTTTACTATTAATATTGTTTAGTCTTTTTTCATTATTATTTGAACTGGGTTCGTGGCCAACCATAGCATCATCAAAATTAAATTACCTTTCCAATCAAGTAATCAAGCCGAATTTTTTAATTAAAGATCCAACTAATCTAATCGAAAAATTAACCTCATACATGATCTATTTAAGTCACCTTAAAAATTTTAATTTAATTGAAATTATATTTTCATTAATAACATTAATTAATATTTTCGTAGTCTATAAGATTTTTAAGGATTGGTTCGGTCAATATTTAGGTTTTTTTTCAGCTATTATAATTAGCAGTTCATTAATTTATCTATATGAGCTTAGGTTTGTGAATTATTTTGGTCAGTTGCTGCTTATATTACCGCTATTTTTCTTGATTAAGAATATGCTTAATCATCGACAGATTTCAACTTCCAAATTATATTTAATTTCAGTCCTAAGTTGGTTAATCTTTTTAACTCCAACTGGTATTTTTTATATGATAGTTTTAATCCTGACTTCATTTAAAAATTTAAAATACCATTTTTTCGAAATTTCTAGTCTAGCTCAAAAAATATTCTTAATCCTAATTAATCTCCTATTTATAGCTTTCAATCTAATTGTTTATTTAGGCAACAAATCTTATTGGATAAGTTTAACGGGTTTTAAAATAGCTAATTTTAAATTATTTAATAGTGTTGAAGCTCTTAAAAATTTGTTAATTGGTTCGCATGACCACAATTTGATTATTCAGAATTTACCTTTACTAAATATTTTTATCTTAATCATGTTAGTTTTAGGCTTAAGCTACCTGATTCTTAATTTTAAAAACTCTAATCGATCAAGAACTTTTTTAATTCTTTTTGTAATTAGTTTAATAATTACTACTTTTAACTTAATAGCTGGCTTAATCGTTTTAGCTAGCATAGCTTATTATATTGCTATCACTGGTATAGTTTATTTTTTACAAACCTGGCTAAAACATTTTCCCTATAATACTCTAGCAAAAATATTAGCCTATAGTTTGATTATTGTTTTAATTAGTTTTTCAACTATTTATTCATTTCGAGAATTTTTTGTAGTTTTGAAATACAGTCACGATTATTTATCATTACTTTAATATTTATAATCTTACTGCTAAAATAGAAATATAAAAGGAGAAAAAAATGAGTAAATTTGATCAAGCTAAAATGCTACTTAAAGTTAAAAAAATTCAAAAAGAATTAGGCAAAATGACTATCAATATCGAAAAAGGTGATGGGGCAGTCAAAATTGAAATCAATGGTGAACAAAAGATTAAAAAGATTAAATTAGATCCAACCAAAATTGACCTTGATGATGTTGAGCAGTTAGAAATATGGCTTCAAGATGCTGTTCGGGAAGCTATAACTGAAAGTCAAAAGATTGCCGCCAAAGAGATGCAACCAATGATGGGTGCTTTGTCTAGCTTAGGTCTTTAATATGAAAATTTTACCCGACGCTGTCGATAGTTTAATCGAAAGTTTTAGCTTATTACCTGGCGTTGGACAAAAAACTGCTGAAAGATATGCCTACTATTTAATTAAAAATCAAGAGATTGATGTCCAAAAAATCATTCAATCTCTCGGTGATATTAAAAGTCAGATTAAAATTTGTCCTAAAACATTTTGTTTAATATCAATCAATGATGATATTTCACCGATTTACGCTTCTAAAAATCGTAATAAAAAAATTATCACCATTGTAGCCGAACCATTTGATATTGTTTCAATTGAAAATACAGGGCTTTTTAATGGCACTTATCATGTTTTAGGTGGTCTTTTATCACCTTTAGATAATATTGGCCCAGATAGCCTTCATATTAAAGAATTACTCCAGCGCGTTGAAGAAGATCAGGTTAATGAAATAATCTTAGCTCTCAGTTCTAGTGTTGAAGGTGAATCAACCTCACTGTATCTGCAGAAGCAAATCCTGCAACAAACTAATCAAATTAAAATTACTCGTTTGGCTCGAGGCTTACCGGCCGGTTTAGACATTGAATATGCCGACCAAATAACTTTGTCCCGAGCTTTAGAAAATAGGCAAGTACTTGACCATGAAATATCTTAAACAATTTCAAACCATTCAAAAACTTTTAAAGCAATCTAAATCAATCTTAATAGTTCAAGCCGATAATCCAGATGCTGATAGTCTTGGCAGCTCAGTTGCTCTACAAGATTTATGCCAACAATTATTAATTTCAACTCAACTATACTGCGCTATTCCTCTATCTAGTTACTTACAATATATTGATGGCTTTGATCATGTCACCGATCAAGTTAATCAAAATTTCGATCTAACTATTTTTGTTGATGTTTCCACTAATACATTGATCGCCAAATTAGCTAATTTACCTTTATTGACCCAAATTAAGCAAAAACCAATTATTGTTTTAGATCATCATCAAGAAATCGAAAATCCAATTGATTTTGCTACTGTCATGATCAATGATTCTTTAGCCTCATCGACTGGTGAAATAATTTTCCACTTAGCTCAATATTTAAAAATTCAATTAACTGATCTTGGTTTAAACGCTATCTTAGCTTCAATCATGGGTGATACCCAGGCACTATCGAACCAATTAACCCGAGCCGATACCTATCGAATTGTAGCTAATTTAATTGATCAAGGCGCTAATAGATTTGAACTCGACAAAAGGCGAAAAGAATTAAATACACTACCACTAGAAATCTTTCATTATAAAGCCGAATTAATTAAACGAACTGAATTTTATTATGATAATACTATTGCTATTTTAGTTTTGCGACAAGAAGATATTGCTAATTATTCCGCTCAGTATAACCAAATGGCTTTGATGCAAAATGATCTTTTACAAGTCCAAAACGTCAAAGTAATTTTAATCATTAAATATTATCAAGATCAACACTTAACAACTGGAATTAGAGCTAATTATGGCTATCCAATCGCCAGTCAACTAGCTAAACATTTCAATGGTGGTGGACACCAATATGCCAGTGGCATTAATTTAGCCAAACAAGACCTCAATGTTTTTAAAAAAGATATTATAATAAAAGCTAACGAATTATTAACTAAAATTGATCAATGACCACTATCAAACTTTACAATACCCTAACAAGACAAACTGATAACTTTGAGCCAATCAATAAGGGATTAGTTAAAATTTATACCTGTGGTCCAACAGTTTATGATTATCTTCATATCGGCAATTGGTATACCTACATTAGAAAGGATATTTTAATCAGATTATTGCAATCACAAGATTTTAAAATTCAATGGATCATTAACATAACAGACGTCGGTCATTTAACTGATGATCAGGATGATGGTGAAGATAAATTACAAAAAAAAGCCACTGCAACTCGCCAAACCGCTTGGCAAATTGCTGATTTTTATACTCAAAATTTTCTGGAACTTTGGCAGACACTCAATTTAACTCAACCAACCAAATTTGTCAAAGCTACTGACCATATTTCTGATCAAATCGAACTAATTACACAAATTGAATCCAAAGGTTATAGCTATGTTATTAATGACGGAGTATACTTTGACACTTCATTGTTTCAAGATTACGCTAAATTTTCTCAGCTCGATTTAGATGAACAACAAACTAGTCAGCGTATCAACCATAATCCTGATAAAAAAAATCTAGCTGATTTCGCTCTTTGGAAATTTTCTCCGAAAGATAAAAAAAGAGACATGGAATGGCCCAGTCCATGGGGAATTGGTTTTCCGGGTTGGCACATTGAATGTTCAGCTATGAGTATGAAATATTTAGGCCCGACTTTTGATATTCATACCGGTGGCATTGATCATATTCCAGTTCATCACACTAACGAAATCGCTCAAAGCATGGCAGTCACCAATCAACCTTTAGCAAATTATTGGATTCATTCTAATCATGTCACGGTTAACGGACAAAAAATCTCTAAATCGCTTGGTAATGGATTGAGATTAGAAGACATCATTAAACAAGGTTTTACTTATCAAGATATTCGATTGCATGTTTTAGAATCACATTATCGTTCGCAGTCAAAATTTAGTTTAGATAATTTAACTAATTCACATAATCGCTTTTTATCTTGGCAAGAAAAAATTGTCTTGCTTTATCAGAACAATCAATTAAACTCAACCTTACCAACAGTTAATTTTAATCAACCCAAAGAAGAAATTATTAATTATTTAGCTGACGACTTAAACACACCAATGGTTTTAAAAACTATTGACCAGCTCTTTAATCAAATCAACTATACCAATTTTAAACCCTCCGAACTAAAAGATTTTGTAGTGTTTTTAGATCAAATTCTAGGTTTTCAACTATCTTCGATTGATGACATTAGCCATAAGAATAAAGATTTAATCATCCAAAGATCAGACTATAAAAAACAATCTAACTGGGCAGAAGCCGACAAAATACGTCAGCATTTATTATCTCAAAAGATTGGATTAAAAGATGAGCCTGATCAATCTTATTGGTATTACTTATAAGATATTCTTTGATTGTAAAAAATCAACAACTAAAATCCTTAAACAAGCTGCCACTGGTATAGCTATTAAACCACCGAGCAATCCATCAAAGCTAACTCCAATTACTAGAGCTAAAAATACCAATAAAGGCGATAAATTAGTCGTATTAGCTTGCAATTTGGGTTGAATATAATAATTTTCAATTTGTTGGTAAATAACATAGTAAATCAAAATAATAATACCTGCACTAGGTGCATGAAACAAACCAACGATTGTAACAATAATAGCCCCAATCGTATGACCAACCATTGGAATTAAACCACAAATAAAGATCACGAAAAATAGAGCGGCTGGATAATTAATGTGTAAAATTAATAAACCCGGTAAAATTAATAAAGCCGCTATAAAGGCTAAAATAACTTGACCATTAACAAAACCTTTAATAACTTGATACATGTCCGTCGATAGTTTTTCAATTTTTACTCGATTATTTTTAGGAATAGCTCTACGAATCATATTCAACCATCTTGGTCCTTCAACTAACATCATAAAGGTAATTACTAAAACAGTTAAAACTGAAAACAAACTACTAGAAATATTCTCTAAGGTAGTAAACGATGTCCCTATTGCGTTGTTGAGACGATGTTCTAATTCGGTCGAAAAACGACTAACATCATGTTGTAAGTGATATTGACGAATCAATACACCGACCGGACCAGAACTGTGGCGAATATCATTAATAATTCCAGGCGCAACTTTAATTAAATTTTGAGTTTGATTAATTAATGGAGGTACAATATATGACAAAAAACTAGCCACCACAATAATCACCAAAAGATAGGACAGGCTAGTAGCAATCGCTCTAGAACCCCTTCTTTTACCTGGTATTTTTTTACTCATCCAATGAACTGGAGAATTTAAAGCTAAAGTTAAGAAAAAAGCTATAAAGATTAATACGATGGCGTGAAATGCTTTTTCAATACCAACAAAAATAAAGTAAGTTATAATCACTAAAGCAGCTAATTTAACATAGGTTCTTAAACTAAAAGTTAATTCTAGATTTGGTGAATCTTGATTAGTTTTCAATAACTTCATGCTCTGATTATCTAACTTTTTTTATATTTTCTCAATATTTTATTGTAATCAGTCAATATTTTGTCTCCAATCACTTCGACATTAAACTGATTAAGGACTGCCAGTTGCTTCTTCAACGTTTGTTGAACTTGGTGCTTATCAAAGATGAAAGCTTCCATTTTTAAACTTAACTGCTGAGCGTTATCTGGATCAAATAAATTATTTGGTAATGACCGTAAAACAGAAGCATAGCCTGGATTATTACTAGCTAAAACTATCGGGTGTTTAACTGACAAAGCTTCTAATAAAACAATACCAAAACTTTCCGAACCGAGTGAAGGAAAAATTGCTAAATTTGATTGGGATAATAATTTAAATTTTTCATTTTCATCAACAAAACCAACAAATTTAACTTTTGTATGTAAACCATAATTATTGACCATTTTTTGTAAACTTTGCTTCAAAGGACCATCACCAATTATGATAGCCTGAAAATTTAAATCAGGCTGGTTAAGAGCTAATAAATGAATAGCTTCAATAAACAATTGACAATTTTTTCGTGCCACTAAACGTCCTAAAAAAACTATTTTAATTTGATTATCGTCAGTTAAGTTAAAATTTATTTTATTTAAATTAATTGGTACGGGCATAATCTGAGATTTAATTTTAAAATTACTAAAGGCAAAATCTTGGGCTGGTTTTGACAGAGCGTAAATTAAATCAAGTTGTTGAATCGATTGACCAATCATTAAGTTTAAAATTTTTGAACCAAAATTTTCTAACTTTCTTTCGGAATAAATCTGAAAAGTACCGATTTTAGCAATTTGCGGGCTTAGCTTAATGATCTGGCGACTTAAAACGGGTGAGAAGGGCAGTTGGAAATGAAGAATATCTAGATCTAAATCGGTTAATATTTTTTTAATTTTACCTTTATTGGCATAAATTGGAATTGATAAAACATTACGATTAAATCTAACCGTTAAATTTTTAGCTAATGAATAACTATGATTAATTTTGCCACTTGATTGACCAGATAAAAAATAAACCTGATGGCCTTGCTGAATAAAATAATCACTTAATGTATAAAGATATTGCTGAACACCATCAGGTCGATCAATGGAATCATCTAAAACAAAACCAATCTTTAAATTCTTCATCTTTGTTGCAATAAACTGTAGTAATATTTTAAGTATTGATCAGCTATTAACTGATTATCAAAATTAACAATATAGTCCTGAGCCCATTGACGATATAATTGTCTAACTTCAGTTTGGTTAAGGAAAATATTGAGTAAACGGACAAAAGCTGTCTTATCTTTAACATTAACCAGTGATAATGATCCAACACCATTTAAAACATCACGATAGCCTGAATTATCGGCAGCCACAATCGGCAGTCCACTAGCCAAACCTTCCAATAAGACAATACCAAAACTCTCACCAAAAATCGCTGGTGAACACAATAAATCAGAACTTTTTAATAAGTCTATTTTAACATCATCATCAACCGCCCCGATGAACTTAATTTTATCTAACCCCAAGATCTTAGCCTGAATTTCTAATCTAACTCGACTAGGACCATCGCCAACAATTATCAATTCTATATTTTGATTATTTTTATAAATTTCACTGTAAGCGTCAATTAAATATTTAACACCCTTACGACTTTCTAAGCGACCAATGTACAGGATGCGATGATGTGGTTGTTGATCAACTTGTTTGAAAGTGAAGTTTTTTAATTCAATACCATTGGGAATAATCTTGATATCTTGAGAAGATAGACTAGTTAAGTATTCTTTAGCCGAGTTAGAAACTGCCGTTAAACCATCAAGATAATCTAGAACCGATTTTAAATAAGGATTAACCACTTTAACTAAAGTTCTAGAAATAACTCTTTCAGGGATTTTAGCATGAAAAGTACCAATATTAACAGCTTGTGATCGGACTAAAATTTGACGAGAAATAAACGGCACCCAAGGTTCATGTAAATGAATAATATCAAACTGATTTTCTTCCAAAATGGAATTAATGAAATCATAGTCGACTGAAGCCGAAATCTGAACCGTCGTATGAAGTGGTGAATTAAAATCTCGAGATCGGCCGATAAAAATAATATCGTCATCATTTAAACTTTTGCCACCCCTAATTAATGGTGTAATGATCTTAACTTGATGGCCTTGTTTTTTATAATTATCTTTTAGATTAAAGATTAGTGTTTGAACACCGCCTTTTTTAAAAATATCATAAGGACAAATTAAGGCAATTTTTAACTTCTTCGACATCTTAATTAATCTCCGATAAAAGTTTAGCTAGTTGTTTTGGGATTAAAGTTAAGGCCTCTTCTTTAGAAGCTAAAATACTGGGCGAATGATTAGCTAAATCGATTAAATAATTATCGATTGAACTAAAAATCTGATTTAAGTTGGTTAAAACATTGTCTTGATTAAAATAATTATCATGCCCTGAACCAACGTAAATTAAAGCTAAATTTACCCGTTTTAAAGTATTATCAAGGGATAAAAACTCTCTAGCGGTATGTAACCATGTCCTGACATCATTAATTTTCCAAAGATTAATTTCAAAAGCAATTTTTTGATTGTATTCCGTTTGATTCATATTGAAAAATTTTGTTCGAGCGTTATAAGTATGTGCATAAAATAACCTTAAAGTCCATTCACTCAGTATTATTTTATTAAAAAAATAACTAAAAAAACGATTATCTAAGATAACCGCTCCAAGATAATAACTTCTTTGCCGAAACTGTGAAAAATTAAAATCTAAATAACTTGAAAAGCCAACTAGAGAAACTAGTAAAATAACTTTTTTAGTGAGTTCTGGATAATTTTGTAACATTCTAGTTATAATTACAAAACCTAAACTCAGTCCAACTAAAACAATTTTTTGATTTTTAAAATTTTTTTTAAGATAATCAGCCAAGTATTCAGCTAAATTGTCTATAGTAGGTGTCTGATTGATTTTATATAAGCTGTCCATACCACCAAAACCAGGCAAATCTGGACAATAAACATCACCAAAGTCGCTAAGAGCCAACAAAATTCCAGCTACTCTTTCCAGGCTTGCATGATGGCCATAAACAAATACAATTTTCGACTGAGTATTTTTATTTAATAGCTTAGCTTGTCGGCCTAGTAAAGTTTTGTATTCAATCGTCTCAATATTATCGGTTAATAAACCATTTGTAACAAAACTTTTTTTCATGTTAGAATCTAAATATTCTAACTTAATATCATCTGATTATCAATTAGAACTTATTGGGACGTGGCCAAGCGGTAAGGCACCAGGTTTTGGTCCTGGCATTCGGGGGTTCGAATCCCTCCGTCCCAGCCAATTTAGTACTATTCAACCACAACAAATCCTCAGTATAGTGAAATAATAAGATAAAAAGATACCTTCAATTGCTTTCCTTATACTACAGATCGTTCTCAATAATTATACGGATAAGTCCTCGCACAAGATTATAAAATACAACTATTAAATAATGAGCTCTCTGTACTAGTTGATAATGTCAGTAGATGTCGCTATGGCCACAATATTACTAATCAGAAGACTTCAAACTCACCTTTTTTTGAAACAAGCTAACCTAATTTTTCTTGCAACTCAGCTACAAAACCTTCAGGATCATTAACTTCGATAACTAGCTCACTAAAAGATTCATCGTCTAATTCCAAAACAACAACTTCTTCGGCTTTATGAACATCCCAAAATACTTTTTTATCGTGATGAATAAATGTACCAGCCCTAAAGACACCAGGAATATATGTCCCTGGAGATCTGATCCCTTGATAACCCTTAAAAGAGCTGAGTTTTTCTATCCGTACGTTCTTTACATGATTGATATTGAACTCTAATCGACTTTTCAGTGTCCATAGTTTATCAAAACCCTCAACTTCAAGGATTAATTTGTTGTCAAGAATTGATGGTTTAATAATGTTTTAAATATACTACTTTATATGGCTTTTACAACAAAGTCATTTTCGTTTATAAAAGATTTTATTGTTCTTCAGGGTATAATTAAACTATGAATCAAGAAGAAACAGAAATTGAAAAAGAAGCTGTTAAATGGGCTAGGAGAGACGTTAATAAACGACTCATACTAGATAAATACTGTTCAGTAAAATTATATCCTCCATCAAAACACCCTTTAATTATCTTTACTGCCGGTTCACCAGGTGCTGGTAAAACAGAATTTATTAAGAGCTTCAGAGAGTCCATTGGGCAAGTACTTGAAACAAAAATAGCTAGTATTAATCCAGATATCATACGCGAATTACTTCCAGGCTATACAGGAAGCAATTCATTTCTCTTCCAACGAGCAGTTTCAATAGCCGTTGATGACCTATTCAGATCAGTTATCAAGAATAAACAAAGTGCGTTTATTGATGGTACTTTAGCGGATTATAATCAGGCCTATCGGAATATATCAAAAGTCATCGATGAGTATGATACGGCAATGATATGTTTTGTATTCCAGCATCCATCGATCGCATGGCATTTCACACAGCTTCGCGAAAAGGTTGAAGGACGAAATATACAAAAAAATGATTTCATCGAAAAATTTCTAGGATCTAAGCACACAGTAGATAAAATAAAAGTAGAATTTGGAGACAAACTGATCTTAAATGTAATTCTAAAAGACTATAAAGACACTAAAAACAACAAAGCTGTAGCGAAAGTATATACAAACGTAGTGAGTATTGATCAATGCTTCAAAGTTAATTATACTAAGAATGACCTCGAAAGGATTATCGAATGAAACTACTGAATTTGAAAAAGAAAACTAATAATTTCTATGAACTCTCTGAAAAGAAACAAAAAGAGCTGTTGTTGAAAGCTGCCAAAGGGGCAAATAAACAACAGAAGGATCTTGAGTCTAGATACTTAAAGCTACAGACTCAGAAATAGTTTAATAGGTTATCGTCACCAACATTTCTAATACTCGAAATTAAATGCTGGGGTCAATACCTTTGAACCTAATTAATTTAAACATTTTTATCCTTTTTAGCTTCATTGTATGAAACATCTCCGTTACAATAACTAAAGCCTAAGTTATCCAATTTTTCGCACAAGAGAGTCAAACTACAGATGAGAGAGTTCCAATTTAGGGCAACCTGGCCAGCCACTAAATTTATCGAATTATTTACAGATGATAAATGTTCCAAAAAGTATTCTCGTAAAACTATTTATTATTTCGTCTCTGTTATTTGGGTTCGAGACCCACTTAGCGGTAATGCTTCGTATCTCTATCGGTATAGTTCTTTAGGGTATTGTTCACGTTCAAGCTTTGTTTAACCAACTATGCGTATATAATCACGAAATGATTGAATTAAAGGACCATTGTAGATGCTATAGCAACGTTGCTATATAAGGATCTGGAGAGATGGGTTAGTATATCACAGAGGATACTGTTAACTATCTACGAGAGGAGAATAACAAATAAAAACATAAGCACTCGCGATAAAGTGCTCTTTTCCGCTATGTAGTTAGCGTTAATCGGAGATTTATGCTAATCTGTAGTTATGTACATTCAAAGAGATGAACAAAAACATGTTGAAGAGGCTCTTTCTAATGGGCTTATTGCCATCCTTTACGGAGCTCGTCAAGTAGGCAAGACCACCTTAGCTAAGGAAGTAGCAAAACGATTTAAGTCGCCCCTATATCTGAATTGTGATGATCCAGACGTAGTTATTAGCCTAACTAACAAATCAGCCGTTGAATTAAAATCCTATATTGGAGATGCTGACCTTGTAGTTATTGATGAAGGGCAGCGAGTTGAGAATATAGGAATTACAATAAAACTGATTCACGATACTTACCCGGGCATAAATTTACTAGTTACAGGCTCATCAAGTCTAGACCTAGCCAATAAAATAGCCGAACCGCTTACCGGTAGATCAGAGGAGATTCTATTATATCCGCTTAGCATAAATGAAGTGTCGAAGAATCGTCTGGAAATGGATGGTAATTGGCGTACCATGCTTGATCGCGGTGGTTACCCAGCTATTTGGCAATTATCTGCTAAAGCTGCCCATACTAGACTTAGTAACATAGCCAATAACTACGTCTATCGTGATGCTTTTGGGCCAAAGGTTATGTTTGATCAAACTGTCATCAATGATCTTTTACGACTGTTAGCTTATCAGATTGGTCAAGAAGTAAGCTATGGTGAACTGGCTGGTAAATTGTCCGTATCTAAAGAAACTGTCATGCGCTATATTGATTTACTTGAAAAGGCATTCATAATTCAACGACGTGGCCAGTACAGACGCAATCAACGGGTGGAAATAGGACGATTACGAAAGGTTTACTTTACTGATCTTGGTATCCGCAATGCAATTATTGACAACTTTAAACCGCTTGAGACTCGTGATGATATCGGTTTATTATGGGAAAATTTCTGTGTT
>DAIDMV010000018.1:0-5544 GCA_027448765.1 bacterium
TGTGATTAGACATATCTAATCCTCCTTGTTATTTAAATTATTATTTCTAATAACTATTTTACAAGGTCAGATTGTCTACGATCTATTTGAGTACCGCCATTTTATTGATGATGAAATCTTAAATAGATTACTCGTTTTGTTATCTTTATAGTATTTTTCTAAGATTGATTGAATTGTTGTTACGATTTAATCAAAAATGTCTTCATGATCGCTGAAAAGAAATTATCATCAAACATCAATTAATTTTTTATTAGTAAGCTAAGCTCAATATCAGTCAAATACAATAATATTATTAAAGTACAATAATATTATTTTTTGGAGGATACTTAAATTATGATTAATTATAAAAAAATAGCTTACACAACTTTCATCGTAACAACTGTTAGTAGTGTTGCTTTATTAATGTCTGGGTCTGTAGGTGCTATCACAAACACATCAAATACATCAAACATGTCACTGTCGGCTGTATTGGCCCAAAAGTATAATCTAAGTCAAAGTTCGGTTCGTAGTACAATTCAGCAATATAACAAAACTCACCATAAAAATTCTTTATATGAAAAACGATTAATGAATGCAGTTAAAAAAGGTAAAATTACTCTAGCTCAAGAAAAAAATATTTTGACTGAACATAAACAACTTATTCAAAGTATAAAAACAGCTAAAACAGATACGGCGACTCAAAAGAAAGCACTTATTAAAGCAGATAGATCAAAAGCCAAAGCATGGGCTAAAACAAACAATGTACCTTTTGGTTTGTTATTTGAACACCACAAAAAACATCAACATAATTAAATATAGTTTAGAGTTCAACAAAAAACATTTTAAATCGAAAATACTAAAACTTCAGTGTTAATAATATACTTATAGTGAATAATGGTATGAAATATTATCAATGTTTTTAGCTAATACTATTTCTTCAAATTAACACTTTTTGAGTCTGTTTTCAATACTAAAGGTTAGTTTTAGCTACGTTACAATTTTAAGTAATGCAACTCTTAGCGATAATCAAATCGATTGACGTAAATCCTAAGGCAAAAAGCTTAAATTACGCTACGTTTACACCCAGGAACGCTGCAAGAGTAATTCTGCTTGATGATAAAAAAATAGCACTAATCTATATTAGTGCACACGATTACTATATGTTGCCTGGTGACGGGATTGATGACGACGATATCGAAACGGGTCTAAGAAGAGAAGTGCGGGAAAAAATGGGATGCGAAATTGAGATCCTCTATGATGTCGGAAGCACAGATCTTTACTTCGATCGATGGACAACAATGCAAACCGATTATTGTTATATCGCAAAGGCAGTTTCTTCCGGACTTAATTTTGCAAGAACTGATTTTGAAGAATCTGAAGGGCATGAAATTGTTTGGGCAGATAATATTGATCAGGCAGTAGAGCTAATAGAAAAAGCCGCACCAAAAGAGGATGACGGCAAAATTGTCCGTGCGCGGGATCTGTTATTTCTTGAAACTGCTAAGGCCCAGCTGCTTCACTAGACATATATCCCAATAGACTGTGCGTCAACTTTATAGCTTTGGCCGAACATTCGGCTCTAGAACAATTTACATTCTAGAAGGAGACATTTTTTATGCGAGTTATTCTTAAATTTCTTATATTTATAAAATTTGAGGTGGTGATTGTCGAATAAATATCTATATAATCTGGACTTTTAAGCGTAATGCTGTCATAATAATAGATATGAGTAAAGAATATGAGCCCACGTCAGAATTATCCTTGGAGCATTCAGAGATAAATCTCGCATCAACTGAGTCCAAGATAAGTGTAGCTGAATTAGAGCATATAAAATCCAGACGTAAAAATATCGCAAAAACTTTCGCTTCAATAGTTTTAGGTGTATCTGCTATTGGTGGTTTTGAGATTTATTCTCATTCTAGTTATAGTAAAACACCTAATGAATCCAAAACCATATTAGAAAAACCTACGACTAAGTCTCATTCAAAAACATTCAATAATCAAGTAAAAACGACTAATGAATTTTCTCAAAGTAATCCACTTTTTTCAGTCTCACCAACATTTTCGCAAAATTTTACAACTATGTCCAATGGGAATATTAACCAAGCTGTTTGGAATATTTATAACGGTCCGGCACCAGCAAATAAAGAAGCCGACTTTGATACTAATAGCTTAGCGAATGTTCGCATTAAAAATGGAAAATTAATAATTGAAGCTATGAAGCAAAACAAACAGGACTACCAGTATACTTCAGGACGTATTAATACTGTAGGTAAGGAAAATTTTTTATACGGAAAGTTCGAAATAGTTGCCAAATATCCAAAAGGTGTTGGTACATGGCCGGCAATTTGGCTGATGTCGTCTAATAGTTATTACGCCAACTTAAGTCCTTCTACGGATCCAAGAAGATATTTAAATAACGGTGAAATTGACATAGCGGAAAGCATTGGAGCAAAGCCCAACATACTATATGAAGTTATCCATTCTGCATACATTGATCGTTATACCACTAGAGGTGACTATACCAAAGTCGATGCACCAAATCTATACAGTTCTTTTAATGAATACGGACTAGATTGGACTCCGAATGATATTAAATTCACAATTAACGGTGTGACATATTTTAATTATCCAAAGCCGGTAAACTCAAACTATACAACTTGGCCATTTAATAAGCCATTCAGCTTAGTAATTGATCTGGGTATGGGTGGTTACTGGGCAGGACAAGATTCTAGTCAATATCCACCACTAGGCATAAACAACAATGCATTGCCTGCCGAACTACAGATTAAATCAATTAATTATTATAAGTATATCGGATCATCGAACTAGATACAGATAAACAATAAAAATGTATAATATTTCCTATTCAATAAATATTTGATTATAAAACAAGTTTTTAGTTTGAGTAATTATCAATGCAACAAATGTAAAATTGATAAAAAAGATTTGCTCGAGTTAGATAAATCTTTTTATCTAAGTGTAAAAAGATTTTAAGAAATACCTCGATATATAAAATTAATAAGTGGTAAATGACATGACTAAGTAGAATTAATGAGGGTTGAATGGGACGACGGCTGTCGCAGATTATGAAAATATTTCATAAGCAAACGACAGCTTAGTCATCTTAATTTTTAGCAAATTTATACTAGTTTACAGTTATATCTGAAAACAACATATTTTAATAGTGCAGTTTTTTTGGTAGAATTCGCTTAAATGCAATGCCCGTTGCCAATAATGTAAAGATAGCTAAACCTACATATACATCATGAAACAAACCAGCTCCAATTACAGGTAAGCCTACCGTAGCTAGAAAACCAACTTTTTCGTACACACATATCACCTCCTTTCAAATAATCGACAATAAACATTATCTACCACTTACGTTCAGTGCGTGTTAATGCATCAAAAATAGCTTTGATATGAACGGCTTGTAGATAAAAGTCGAAAAACATTTCTACAACAAGCACAGACGCCAACAAAGATTGTTTCCAACCTCGTTGTTTAACTGTAATTGCTCGTTCTAGAACGTAGATAACGCTAACTAACATCCATATAGGTCGCAAATCTATGTGACCAACGACAAATATGGCATAAACCAGTGTTGCTATATAGGTAATAACAAACAATATACCGATAGTTCCCCAAATTTGGAGACCCCAGTATTTGAGTGTATGTCTCGTAAGTCCGTACTGAACATTATTTTCTATTGCACCTCTCTTCCAACGAAGTCTTTGTCTCCATAAGTCACGCCAAGTTGGCATAACTTCTGTTTGCAACTTGCAGTAAGCAGGTGCGATAATACGATATCCTAAATGTAGCAGGGCAAACGTTAATTCGTTATCTTCTGTAAGGACTTTAGTGTCGTACACTGAAGGATGATCTATTGGCTTAGAGCCTTTACGTGGAATTAGACCTAACTTTCTGGCCTTAATTACGTTTTTTAAGCAATCAACCTTAAAAAGTGTAGCAGTTCCCGTTAGCACAAGTGTCTTTCCGTGTTTACGTGTGACGTCACGAGCATATCTTGCATACTCGTTTCGTTGCAACATACCCACGAAACCACCTCCTGATTTTCCAGAGAATACACCACCACAGGCAGCATAACCTTTATCAATTTCTTGAACCGCATTTGCCAGAAAATTTTGATCCAAAATAGAATCTGCGTCCATGACCAGAATTTGATCATTTTCACTAAGATTATCTAAATTAACATCTAACCACTGGTTTAATGCGCCGGCTTTTTTGTGTTGATTGTCGATTGTTTCGAAAACTTCTACTCCCATTTCGTTAGAAATAGTAATAGTATTATCTATACAATTGTCGGCAATGACAATAATTTTATCCGTAGGTAAAGATTGATTTAAGACACTTTGAAGTGTTTCAGCGATCTCATTTTCTTCATTATGTGCAGGAATTAAAACAGTTATCAATAGTATCCCTTTGCTCTCTCGTTTGATAAGTAAATCATTGTAAATATGCTCAATAGTTTATAGTTTATAAACTAGAACTAAATTGTTCCGTTGATTACTCATGTAAATACTTAGTCATGTCAATGTTCTATATATAGGACTTTCGCACTCAACCCAAACTAAACACCGTAGCTGGATGTCGCCATTGCTCAGCTACATATTCCTGTAATGGATCATGTTTAACTTGGTAAATAGTTCTGTTCGTGGCCCAAGCCGTGGTTTTAAGTTGTAGCCAGGCTAGCATGCATAGAGCGATATGATTACGTTGAGATCTGTTCTTTCTAGCTTGACAACGTTCAATGCCAGTTAGTTGTTTTAACTCCCTATGAAACTCCTCAATCTTCCAGCGAATAGCGCTCTCTTTTCGGGCGTCATCAGTGATATTGATAGTTACATCGTTAGTTACGATGTATTCCGTCTTGTCGGAACCGACAACGATCCGGAATAGTTTCAGTAAGCGTTTTATAGGCAAACCATTCAATCTGCCATGATAGCCATAAATTGCTGGATCCATTGTTTCTAGGGTAACTTCTTTGTCCCAGTTCAAGTCTTGGACAGCACACTTAATGTGCTTGCCGTTTTCATCTACTTCATCAGGTGAAAACAGACGGTTACTTTTAACGGCACAGACAAACAGTTTATCCCAGTCCATTATCTGATTCATTAGTTCGGTAGTGGCATACCAAGTGTCCATCAGTACATGGCTAAATAGAGTTTGTTTTTGGATAAGTTGTTCCAACATATCTGACATATGATCAAGCTTAGTTTTGCCATCACGCTTTATGTCATATTGACGGTAATCAATGGCATAAAAACGTTGGTTGTCAGGATTATAGTAAACACAGGTTACTACCCCGATTCCCATGACAGGATGATGGGCATTGCCAGAGTATTGTTTAACAGCTCCTTCGATCTTTTGTGACCCATACTTATCCATAACAGAATCATCAAATAAAACTCTGCCCTTGGGACTGTAAACAATAACATCGGCCATCTTTTCTCGAAGTATTGCCGGTGTTAGTTTACTATCTTTCAGAAAACGATAGACACTGTCATGCTCTAGGCCATCAACCGTATCGGCAAAGTAGGTCCC
>DAIDMV010000018.1:5644-12388 GCA_027448765.1 bacterium
GTAAAATTAATTGGGCTATTAACCAGAAATTGGCCATAACTCATGGTTGTTACTTTCATTGTTTTTATTTCTCCTTTTTATACAGAATAGTATGGCATTAGCCATACTATTTGACTAGAAGATTTTTAGGTTTTGCGAAAGTCCTATATATTAGAAAACGATACAAATCAATATTTAATATAATGATCTGATTGTCTTACTATAATATATATTCAAAATTATAACATTTTAGTTTATTTTTAACAATACTTGTGCACTTACTCACTACACCATAAACAATCCAGTTCGTGGAATAGTTATGTTTAATGTATCGCAAAATATTTGCGCTGTCTGGTAGCTTATAGATTAATGAGGTTTAAAGAAGCTAATCATTATCTTACCGATTAACTTGTGATTATACTTCTTACAGACTATTATCGCCATTATATTCTAAAGCATTCTTCCTGTAGTTTACTTATAAGATTTTCAACATATGGTTTATCTTTTGGAGTTCTAGGTCTAGAGAAGTATTGAATTATGTTCTGGTTTCTAAGATAAGCAAAAGTCTTACCAAAAATTTTAGAGACATTCATCAATATATTTCTTGAATCTTCCGGTATCTGTTTTAGTGACCATTGATTATGTATAAGCTTATCTAGTGTGTATTGTCCTAAGAATGAATTATTATCATAGACAGTTGTTATTTTTTGTTGGTTGGCAGTCTTAAGTCCAACCTTCCTCTTTTACTAGTGGACCTAGATTAGTATCAATTATATTTAATATTCTTTGCTATATGAATTATTTGATTAGTCGATTAATAACAATCGGATGAACTTGTTTAATTTGATTCAAGATTTGATCATATAGGTTGGTTAGATTATGGTCGTTTGATTGCAAGATTGTTTTTTTGATTGATATAATTTGCTGTAAATTAAGATAAAGCTTAAACCTTATTTTATGACCTAACAATAAACTATAATCAGCTATATCGTATAGTTTCTTAGAAGTTAAAAAGCTGTATAGTTCTAGGCTAAGTTGAAAATTTTCTTCATAGATTGATAAAAATTCTTCATTTTCAGCAATCATATCTGGTGTACTGAAACCTAGTCTAGGACTAAAGGGTTGATGTTTAAGGTCTAAATAAGACCACATTTCTTTGACTTTCATGAAAGTTGCGATCGAATCAATAATTTCTATCTGATAATTAGCATATTTTTTCAACCAATCGTAGGTTAAATTATTGCTTTCAATATTTTTCATTAGATAAGTTTTTTGATCGTAGTTCCATTCGTCAGTTGTTTTTAGAATTTGGGCTTTATTTAAATCATTAAGTTCATAAATTATGTCTGAAACAAGATCTAATTCGTTGACTGGAGTGAAATTTAATAATTTAACATGAGTTGGTTCAGCTTGATTGTAGGTTTGTTTTAAATTATTTTCTTGAAAAACTTTAATTTCTTTGAGATTATTTTGAATTTTTTTTAACGAAGCTACTGAAATTGGTTGCTTGAATTGGTTAAGATATAAGTCGTTTAATATTGGATTAAACTGATCTAACTCTTGATGAGTTTTTAAGCCGTTTTCTAAAAATTGTTTTTTGAGTGTAGCTCGATTAAACATAATTAAGGATGATTTATATATAGCTAAAGGAAGAATGTTCAAACATGATTGGTGTTGATCAGTTTTTAAGAGTAATTTATTATAATTAGTTAAAATTTTATCTAAGTATTGTTTGTAAGTTCGTTTGGTAGTTTCAGTGATCTTATGGGGTATAAAATAGTTGTCTTGTTCGAGTGTGTAAGTTTTTAAAGATTGATCAATTAAAAAAGGTACACCATTAATTAAATCTAAAGAAGCCAGTAGAGATAGTTGTTTGGTGTTGGCTAAAATATCTCCAGAATGATAGGGATATAGTCTGACTAAAGACTCTTTAGTCAGATTGATCTTTAATTCTTGGTTAATAAAGTTGAGTAATTGATCTTGATGATCACTGTCGGTTTGAATATAGTATTGGAGGTGATTTTGAAATTCAATAAATTCAATTTCCGGCTTAGTTGGTTCTGGTATTTTAATTTCTTTTTCCTTTTCCTTTTCGATTGTTACAGTCGAAAGATTGGCTGAAGTTGGTTGAAAAATTAAATAGTCTGGTGTCTGATATTTGACATCCATAACCGGAACAACCATTTGCCAAATCTTTTGATCAAGCGAGTCAAGATTATCCTGTATATGAATAGTCTTAAGCTGTCTTTTTTTACCTTCAACTAAGTATCCGGTTCTTTTCTTTTCAATTAATTCGATATCGATCTTAGTGTTAAGCTTGGCAGCTTGTTCTTTCATGAAGGTGGCTGGTGTATCAATTAAAATCATCATATCTGGTTTAAGCTGAAAGTTTAAATTATTGATGACATCATTGAGTAAATTAAGGTCAAAGATTTGTTTCTTGGTATAAAAAAAATCAATCAAAATACTTAAAAAGCTTTTATTGCTCAAACAGTAATAACCTTGATCGACAAATTGATTAATTATACGGTTGGTTTGATAGTGATTAGCCAGTTCAATTAATAACTTAGTTTTTTGAGGTAATTGATAGTAACGATTTGTTAAAATTTGACCAATTTCTCGGTTGATTAAATCATTTTCATTGTCTGGAGATTTTAGTTTTTTGACTGGAAAACCAGCGACTTCAATTTTATGACTTAATTTATCGACTTGATCGAGACTTAACTGATCATCTAGACTTTCAATAATAATATAACGACCGGTCTTGACTGGTTTATTCATATTTTAAGCCCTCTATTTTGATCGGTAACTCGCGCTGATCTTTATACGATTGAGGTAGCATTTTGCTTGGCGACCAGGTTTTAATAATTTGATCAAGATTAACACCTGTTTGGTATTTACCACTATAGCCATTATCTCGACCTAAACCATAATTACCTTCTACTTTCCCAGTTTGATGAAAGATTACCTGAGCGATTCTTTCACCGACCGGTAGTATAATACTTTCGGTTTCATTCAGATTATAAATTTCTAAAGTTAAACGGTTAATATAACCTGGATCAATCCATCCAGCGTCAAAACAAACAGCTATGCCATTTCGACCCCAGCTTGATCTCGATCTAATCTCACAAGCTCCAGGTGGTTTAATGCCAAAAAATTCATGTGTGTGAGCTAAAATGCGTTCCCTTGGTTTTAGGTATATGACAGGATGGTCGAGAGGAATATTTTTTAACGGTTGAATTTGTTTAATTTGACATAACTCTTGGTGGCTTAAGGCTTTATAGGGGCCTTCAAAATAACGATCAACATCATTTTTGTCAAAAGGATTATAAACATTTTTATCATGAATAGCTTCGATCTTATAGTAGTGATAGCCTAGAGTGACATCCAAACTGGCATGAGAAATATGTTTTTCAATTAAAGGGTAACAAATAATCTGTTGGCGTTGAATTGCCTCTTTGATTTCTAAATTAGAATATACTGACATATAACTCCCATAAAAGCTATTATAATTGATCAGGCATGATTTGCAAGAATTTCAGTTATATGATTTAGCTAAAGCTTTTATGCTTGAGGTTTAAAAACTATTAAAGTTAAGTTTAATAGCCGGGCCCATAGTAGTTGTCAAGTATACTGATTTAATGTAGTTTGATTTAACACTTTGAGGTTTATTATTTTTAATACTAGTCATAACGGCTAATAAATTCTCTTGAATATGATTTTCTGGGAAATCAGCTTTGGCTAGTGCTAGATGGATGATCCCATAGCTATCAACCCGGTATTCAATCTTACCTTTTTTAACTTCAGTGATTGCTCTTGATAAATCGGTAGCCACTGTACCACTTTTAGGGTTAGGCATTAATCCTTTAGGACCAAGAATTTTGGCATATTTAGCTAATTTTGGCATTTGATTTGGTGTTGTAATCAAGATTTCAAATTCAAGATTATTCTTTTCGATCATATTAATAATTGTATCTAAACCATAAAAATCGGCACCGGCTTGTTTGGCGCTTTCTTCATCATCACTGAAAACACCAACTTTTAAGATTTTTCCATTACCAAAAGGCAAAACAAGATTGTCTCGAATATTTTGGTCAGCGTGTTTAGGATCAACGTTGAGAGCAATGTGTAATTCAATAGTAGCGTTGAATTTAGTTGGATTTAGTTTCTTGACTAAGGTCATAGCTTCATCCAATTCATAAACTTTTGATTTATCAACTAGTTCAGCGATTTGACGATATTTTTTTGATCGTTTTTCAAGTTTAGTGCGATTTTTTTTTGGCACTATTTTTGGTGGTTGATCTGATGTAGTATCGGCTTTTTTGGCCTCTTTAGCCACTAAAGCAGTTTTTTCCTGAACGGCTTTGACGCTTCTTTTACCAGCTTTAGCGAAACTTTCTGTATCTTTATCTTTGGTAATTTTTTTTGGTTTGTCTTCCATGATTTATCTCCTTGTGGTCCAGCGATTTTATTAAAATCTCCCACGATTAATTTATTATTCTATTTCCACGCCCATTGATCTGGCTGTTCCAGCCACCATCTTTTTAACAGCTTCAAGATCGTCTGAATTCATATCATTAAGTTTGGTTTGAGCAATTTCATCTAGATCTTTTTGGGATAATTTTTTACTTATTTTTTCACTATTTGGTTTGCCTGAACCTTTTTGAATCGATAATTTTTCTCGAATTAAATCATCGGTTGGTACACCAACAACTCTAAAATCCATAGTTTTATCATCATAAATAGTGATATGAACGGTTAATAATGCGCCGTTTAGTGGCTTGGTTTGGTCATTAAATGGATTAATGAAATCCATCATATTGACGCCGTATTGACCAAGAGTTGATCCGACTGGAGGAGCAGCACTAGCTTGTCCAGCTTTAATTTTCATTTTTAAATTTGCTTTAACTGTTTTAGCCATGGTTATACCTCAATTTTAAACTTTTTTAACTTGTAAACTATCTAACTCAACCGGAGTTTCTCGACCAAACATATTGACTAAGACTTTTAGTTTACCCTTTTGTTGATCAATGTCACTAATACTACCGTCAAAACTCTTAAATGGTCCGTCAACGATATTGACGACGTCACCAATTTTAAAGTTAATCTGATATTTTGGTTGTTCGCGGCCCATTCTTTTATTAATTTTTTCTATTTCTTCCTTGCTGACCGGAGTTGGATCAGTTCCTGAGCCAACAAAACCAGTTACGCCTGGAGTGTTACGAATAAAATACCAAGCATCTTCTGAGATCTTCATATTAACTAAGACATAGCCTTGAAAAATCTTTTTTTCAACTACACGTCTTTTGCCGTTTTTGATTTCAATCATTTTTTCTTTAGGCACTAAGACTTCAAAAATCTTATCAGCCATATTGAGTGAATCTATTCTTTGCTTGATACTTTCAGCTACTTTTTCTTCGTAACCAGAGTAAGTATGAATAACATACCATTCTCTAGTAGAGTTAGCGTAGCGACTAGTTGAATTATTGTTCATGTGTTTGATCCTTATTTAAGAAGTATTATTTTAAAAACGTCACCTAAACCATTGTCAAGATAATAGATTGAAACACCGAAAAAAATAGCAAAAATTATAACCGCTGTAGTTAATTGCCGACTTAATTTTAAATTTGGCCAAGCAACTAATTTTAATTCTTTCCAGCTATTTCGAAAATAAGTAGGCAGTAAAATTAATCCGATAATATGTAAAATCTTTTTCAGTGGAGACTTTTTCGTTGTCTTTGTTTTGTTCTTTGAAATCTTATCAGTAGGTGTTTTAGGAGTTTCTTTTTTGATCTTTTTTGCTTGATCTTTTTCGATTCTCTCCTTAAGAGTCTCTTTTTTTACAACTTTAGTTTTACTAACATCATCTTTGGATGATTTTGTTTTTTTGGGTAAAGCCATTGATCGCCTTCTCTCCTCAATTAAAAAAACCTACAGTAATTGTAGGTAATCTAATGCAAGTTTAACACTTCATTATTGATTATGTCAAATAAATTGCCCCTACTCACTTCGTTATAACGTTTTTAGATAAGTATAGTTATTACTCATGTCGAACAATTTTAATGGAATGATGTAATTTAAATAAAAACTAAAAATTAGGCAGTAGAAATCAGTTTATCAACCGCCACAATTAAATCGAAAATAAATTTTTGGTTATCTAATTATTTTTCTTTAATTTCTTTGATAGCTTTTTTTCTAATTGAGCTAATCTGTCGATTGTATAGACCAACTGGAGCCATTTCAGCTTGTTCTTGAAAACTTAAACTACATCTACTGTCTTCTTGATGGCCTAACAAACGTTTTAATAAGCTAGGCTTTATTTTGATTGGACCGTGACAATGATTAGTCTTAGCTATAATTCTATCTTCGTTTGATTCAATATATTGTGAGGTCAGATCGATCATTCTGATAGCGGTTTCTTGTGTTGATTGTGATAATTTTATCGATGTTGTTTGATCGAAATCAGTCATAGTAATATCAGTAATTTTACTTTGATATTCTCTATCCCGATCAATTATCCGGCGATATAATTCAACAGTTGGACAATTTAAACATTTAGGATTAATTGCTTGTTGATTTTCCGGACTTGACATTATATTATTTTATAATAATTATTTACCTATGTCAAATAATTCCCTACATCCTGCCCCCAAACTTTCCATTCTAGATAAAAAAAGGACACCTAAGTTGCTCGTTCTGGTTAAATAAGTTTGTAAACAACTAACCAAAGGAGTCTTAGATGTCCCATCGTCATTTTATATTGGA
>DAIDMV010000019.1 GCA_027448765.1 bacterium
AAGCTCTCGCTTTAGGTAGGTTAGGATTGCTAGAATAGCTCATAGTGGCTGTTCTCCTGTTTAATTTAGTAGTTAATACAGTTTAGAACAGCCGCTTTATATGTTGCAAAGGTGGTGAGATATTACGATTACATTGACAATTCTTGAATAATATACTTAGATAATATTACTTTGTTGAGTGAAGTTTTACTCCGAAGTACCTTAACATCCAGATAGAAAAATAAAGGAAAAGCAATGTCTAATAAAATTAGTTTTAGTTTTGTCAATAATGTACCCGATCAGTTAAAAGTAACTATTAGAAGGAATTTATCTGATCAAACTATAACATCCGTCGAAAAAGGGCTCAACTCTATTAATTTTCCAACTCTGTATACGGGTTTTGAACTAGGACATGAGTTTAGAATAACAATAAACTTGAGTAAACCAATTAAAGATATTACTAAGATTGAAGGCAAAATCTTGTCAATTATTGATCCTAGCTCAATTCATTTAGCCCCAATCATTAATTTTCAATAAACAATAATGAGAGTAACAAGCTCATTGTAAAAATCTTTTTAAAATTTTTCTATCTGCTTGTTATTCTCTAAATTTTATTTAGCTAAAAATCTTTTTTGACACTCGCTAATAATTTTAATCGCAGCCTTTTCGTCTTCCCAACCATTAACTTTGGTTGAATTAAATTTTTTTAAATCTTTATAGTGATTAAAATGAAACTCTATCTTTTGTTTCCAGCGTTGATTTAAATCATTAAAATCCTGAATCAGGTCGTTATTATCTCGATTATCAGCTGGAACACAAATAATCTTATAATCATTATCACCATCATCAACAAAATTCAAAATACCAATTATTTTAGCTTTTAACCAAACACCTGTTGGAATAGAATAATCACAAAGCACCAATGTATCTAGTTCATCCCCATCTTCATCAATAGTTTGTGGTATAAATCCGTAATTAACTGGTTTAGGAAAAATTGCGGGTTCAACCCTGTCTAACGTAAAAGCAGCCCGTTTTCTATCCCATTCAATTTTTAAATTACTACCCATTGGAATTTCAATAACAGTATTAACAAAACCATTTTTGAAATCACCTACATCTAAGGTTTGATTAAAATCAGACATTAATAAAACTCCTTTATTTTGCAATATTAATTAAACTATTTACAATTATATTATGAAATTACAATTTAGTCATAAAGAAAATATAATTAACAATATATGGAAATTCTATTTTTTAGCCATCCAACCTTTTTTGTTTACACCCGGCCAATTTATTGAAATAAGTATTCCACACACTAATTCCGACAATCGTGGTCAATCTCGGTGCTTTACAATTTCATCAACACCTAAAGATAAATATATAACTATCATTACCAGGATCTTTGATCAAAAATCTACTTTTAAGCAAAAATTAATGGACTTAAATAAAAATGACGAGATCGATTATACTGGACCAATGGGAGATTTTGTTCTTCCTAAAATTATCGAAACCCCAATAGTTTTTATTGCCGGAGGTATCGGCATTACACCATTTATTAGTATCATTCAATATCTTTATCAAAATAATGAGCAAAGAAAAATCCATCTTTTATGGGCACTTAATAATGAAAACGATATTTTTGAAACAGAGGGATTTAATAAATATGACTTTAAAAAAAGTTTGATTATAAAAAATCCGTCTGAATTCTGGGGAGGCGAAAGAGGTAATTTAAGCTTAGAAATGATATTAAATTTAACTGCCGTCAATGATCAAACCCAATTTTATGTTTCAGGACCAGAAAAAATGGTCGAATCGTTAACTGATCAACTAAAAGAAAATTTTAAAGATAAACATCAAATAATTAGTGATTATTTTCCTGGATACATTAATTACTGATCAAGCTCAAGACCAATTGATTTTGACGATTCCTAATAATCATTCAAAAAATTATCATCAATATTAACTAGTTTAATTTGACCACATAATTCATACGTAAAATTATTCATGTAAACACCTTCTAAGTTAAACTTTTATTTAAATTTAACCGATTTCATGACACTTTAACATTATTTCTCAACATTTTTGACTTTTTAAAAAATCATAGTATAGTAAAATTTATAAAGTATATTAGGGAGTTTTAATATAATGGAAAATCAAGTCCAACTCAATCAAGAAAACAATCAACAAAATTTAAAACATAGATGGGGCCGTGTTATCGCAGCCGGTGCATTTGCTTTAAGCGCTGGTGGAGTTTTAGCCGCTTGTGGTAGTAGTAACACTGCCACACAAAAAACTTTTACAATGAGCGCCAAAAAAGCTGGCGAAGGTACTCAAAACTGTTCTAAGGGAGAGGCCGTCAGTCCTATGAATCCACTTGGTCCATTACAACACAATAGTAGCGGCATCAACGCTATGAATCAATATATTAATTATCTATATGAAGCTGCTATGAGTCATAAAAACCACACCGTGCACTATGATAAAAATCAAGGGACTATTCAAGCTGTCCCTAATCCAAACGAAACTTTTGGTAATAATATTTTTAAACTTAAATTTAAATCATCATCCCCATCATCACCTAACATAAATTTAACTACGAATTTTAGTATCAAAAACTTAGTGTCTTGTCGTGAAAATAATCAATTATATTCAACAGTCTATGATCAAGCTATATTAAAGGCTATTAACGCCTTACATATAAAAAATTAAATTTTATTTGACCGCATTAACGCATTAATAGGATTTTAAACTTTCTAGATACTGCCTTATATGTAAGGCCGCAGTAGCGCCTTCTCCAACCGCAGAAGCTATTTGCATCGTTGAACCAGATCTAATATCTCCGGCTGCAAAAACTCCATTCATTGAAGTTAATAAGTTATTGTTTGTTTTAATAAATTTTAATTGGTCTAATTCTATAGAACTATTATTTAAAAATTCTGAATTAGGTTTTAGACCTACAAAAATAAAAACACCATCAATAGCTAATTCTTGTTTAATATCGCCTTGCTTAATCAATATCCTGTTAACTAGTTGGTTGTCACCTAGGATTGAAACGATATTTGTTTGCAAATGAACAATCACCTGTCCTGAATCTATGAAAGATTGAAGTTTTTTTTGTAGCACTTCACTAGCTTTAATGCTTGATCTAACCAGTAAATGAATTTTAGTAGCAAATTTAGTTAAAAATATGGTTTCTTGAATAGCGGAATTGCCTCCACCGATTACCGCAATTTCTTTGTCTTTATAAAATGCACCGTCACAAGTTGCACAATAATGAACTCCTCTTGATAAATATTCTTTTTCACCAGGGACATTAATTTTTTTATAATCAGTTCCAGTCGCAATGAGAACAGCTCTAGCAACATAATCACCATTTTCAGTATGAATTTTTTTATCATTATTGGGTAATAATTCTATTTTTTTAACAGTATTAAACTCTATCTGGGTGCCAAAACGTTTGGCTTGTTTTTCTAGTTTATCCGCTAAATCTAAGCCACTAATTCCATCTTCAAAACCGGGATAATTGTCTATTAAATCTGTCACAGCCGCTAAACCTCCAATAACAGCTTTTTCAAAAATAATTGTTTTAATATTTTCCCTAGTGGTATAAATAGCCGTCGTTAACGAAGCAGGACCAGCTCCAACAATCACTAAATCTATAACCTCGTTATCCGAGCTAACTGACTTAAAATCGTTTAATGCTTTAGCTAAAACTTGATTAGAGGGCTCTTGTAAAATTTGTCCATTCGGTAACACAATAGTCGGGATAATGTTTTTATTATCTGTCAATGATAACATTTCAGATTTTATTGATTTGTCACTATCAATATCTAAATAAATATACTGAATATTTTTTTCATCTAAAAATTTTCGACTACGATGGCAATCTGGACACCAATCAGCACCATAAACAATAATATTTTTCATAATTATTTTCTTAACTAAGTAATGGTACTAGACTGGATAAATTAAAGCCAACGACGACATGACGACTATCATCGTGTTGAGTTACTAGCGTAACAGGAACAGTCATTCCGCCAGATAAACTAATCGCTTCTTGACGTCTATTTGGTTCATTGTCTAAATTCACTTCGTCATATTTTAGGTTTTTATTATCAAGATATTTTTTAACCATATGACAATATGCACACTGATTAGTTGTAAAAACAGTTATATTTTTAACCATAGTCTAAAATCCTATTTTTATTAATTTACTTAACTTTTATTATATATAGTGTGCTATTTTAAATCAAGACACTATATATTGTGTTTTTTATGACATTACTTAACCGCTAAAACCGTGACATCAAAGACCAAATTAGCATTAGCGGGAATACCCGAACCTTTAGGTGGATTGGCACCATAAGCTAATGAAGCTGGAATATATAAACGACGCTCACCTCCAACCTTCATACCTGGAATGCCTTTTTGCCAACCTGGTATAACCTGAGATAGGGCAAAAGTAACTGGCTTTCCAGTAGTTTTGGTCGATTGAAAAACCTTACCCGTCGAAGCCACAGCTCCAGTATATAAAACTGTTACCGTACTATTAGAGTTAACGGTAGTACCGTTACCTACCTTTAAATCTGTATAACTCAACTTAGTAATATTTTTTTGAGGAGTATAGTTACTCAATGTGGTTGGAGTGCTAGCTAATTTTGACTTAAGCTGAGCGGTCGCTTTGGCTGATTGAACGGCCGAAGAAGATGCCGATGAACTATTCTCGATTAAAATAATAATTACAGTTATAGTCAGCGCTGAACCTGTTATCAATAATAAAATAGCTCCTGATAAAGCTATAATTCGTGATTTTTTTGATGTGGCCAAAATTTATTCTCCCTTTTTATCAAATATGTTAAAATTCGCGTCTAATTTAATTGGCTGCTCCGGAAAACCATTTTCAATCATACTAATCAATGCGACCTTTAGTTCTTTTGGTAATAAATTAACAGAACCCAACTGATCTATCGCAACCCAAACTGGCCGAAAAATATTTTTTCCTTCTTTACTTAAGTCAAATTCAATAGAATCTTCTCTTAATTTTAAATTACCTTCCACATAACGACAAAGAAAAATTAAATGATGGCCATATATTTCACCGGCATTTTCATCAATCACTAAACGAGCTTGATCGATTTTTAAATTTGTTTCTTCGAAAACCTCACGATATAAGGCTTCTATGGGAGTTTCATTTAGTTCAATACCACCGCCAATCAATGAATAATATTCATGATCATATTTATTCCGATACATCAAAAGTATTTTGTTGTCATTAATAATTATAGCCCTGGCTGTTTGTCTCATGTTGATATATTTTAACTTATCTAATAAGTATTTTCTAATTTAAATTAATTTAAACTGAATCTTTAAAAGTAACTGATCTACTAAACTATCAATAATCTGATTAACATCTTGATCGTTTAAAGTTTGGCTCTTATGACTAATCTCAAAATGAAATGTAACACGTTTATAGCTTGTTTTAGATGGTTGATAAATGTCTAGAGGTTGGATAGAGAACAAATAATCCTCGTTTAAATAATCTTCAAGCACTGTTTTAAAAGCCGAAAAAAGTTCAATATATAACATATCTTTATCAACTTCGAAACATAAATCACGATTAACAGATGGATATTTTGATATTTTTTGATAACTCGATATTAATTTATATTTAGTAAACAAACCTAAATTAATCTCAAAAGCTGCTACATGAGTAGGCAGTTTAAGGGCCTTAGATGTTAAGCTATTGATTGAGCCAATCAGACCACAACATTCTTCCTCGTAATAGACGTATACTAATCGACCCTTTTGGTATGATTTGGCTTGATTTTGCCAATATTTATCGTGACAATTAAGTTTTAGTTGAACGCTTTGATCAAGACCAAAAAAACTTAATAAATATTGAAAATAATATTTTATTTCATAGAAACTATCATCTTTGTCTTTTAAGTTTGACGAGTAAACAACAGCTAGGCGATTAACAAAATTTGGAACATTACCAAGTTTCTCAGACAATCCGAAAGACTTATCAAAAACTTGACCAAATTCATATAATACAAATTTATCATAACCAGCTCTATGATTTAAATAAACCTTATCTAATAAACCACCAATTATATTTAAACGATAGAAGTTTAACTCTGGGCTTAAAGCATTATTAATTTTATAGGCCGATTTCTCATCTAAATTTAAACTATTAAGTATTTTCGTAGAAACAAAACTATACGTCAATAATTCATTAGCTCCACTTGATGATAAAATTTGACGAATTTTTTGACGAATTTCTAAGTTCAAGTTTAATTTTGCGGGCTTAACTGTTCTACTTAAAATGTTTTTCGGTAATTGATCGTAACCATAAATTCGACTGATTTCTTCAATTATATCTTCAGCTACCAACAAATCGGTTCGCCAAAAAGGAATTTCAACTACTAGACTATCTTGTAAAGAAGTCGGTTTTAATTCAGCTGAATTTAATATTTGCAATAAGTCATCAATTTCGATCTTAAAACCAAGTATGGTTTCAATCTGTTTATAGCTAACTTTAATTAAGGGTCTACTGATTTGTGTAGATAAAGAAGGAACAACTTCACTAATCAATTTAGCGCTAGGAATTATTTGATGCAAGAACATCATAAAAGTCTGACGGACAGCTAAAATCTGATCAGGATTTTGTTGCTTAGTAAAACGTGTTACCGCTTCAGAAGTAATTCCATGTTTTTTGGCCGTTAAACGAATACTGCCATAATCAAAATTAGCCAGCTCAATAACTGAAGCTTTAGTAGTATTAACAATTTGACTTTCTAGTCCACCCATTACGCCAGCTAAACCTAAAGCCCTAGTTTTGTTAGCAATTACCATATCTTGATTAGATAATCTTAGCTGTTTACCATTAATCAAACTCAATGTTTCTTGATCATGAGCCTGTCTAATCACGAAATCAGCCCGACCATCAGATTCAATTAAAGAAAAATCATAGGCGTGAATTGGTTGAGCAGTTAAGTACATTACCCAATTAGTTAAATCTACTAGATTATTGACTGATCGAATACCCAATTTTATTAAATTAAACTTCAGCCAATTAGGACTAGGTTGAATTTCTAGATCATCTATTAATAAAAAATCAAAATTTAAAACCTTGTCTGGAATTTTGTTATCAACAGTTAACTTATGATTCTTCTGTGGTTCCATATCACTGATAGCGTAATAATTAGGTGAATGAAACTGATGACCCAAAATAGCCGAAATTTCTCTTGCTAGACCAATTAATCCGAAACAATCAGGACGTCTAGTAAACATTTTATTTTCAATTTCAATAATCTGATCGTCTAAATCATAGATATCAGTTAAATAACAACCATAATTTTGTTCTGGACCAAACTCATAAATTCCATCGTGCTCATCACTAAAATCTAATTCTTTTGGGCTAGCCAACATACCATAGCTAGTATGATTCATGATCGGACGAGCAGATAACTTAAAATTTTCTTTTAAGTAAGTACTAGGCACAACCGCGTCTGGTTGTAACCAAACAGTGATTAGGCCTTCTTTAACATTAGGTGCACCACAAACAACTTGAATCAATCCGGCCGAATTTCGTTTAATATTTTTTATTAAACCTTTATCATCAATTTGGCATAAATTTAAATGATCAGACCCATTAATCTTTTGATAACTTTTAATTTGGACTAGAACAGCTTTATTATATTTTTCTCGAAGATCAATTACTTTTTCAACTTCACCTAATTGCCGACTAATCACTTCAACCAACTCATTAATAGGAGGTAAAGGAAAGTCTACTAATTTTTGAATTAATTTAACAGACAATTTCATTTAAACTGCCTTAAAAAATTTAATTTACCTGACTCAAAATAACGAACATCTTCAATGCCGTATTTCATCATAACCAATCTATCGATACCACCACCCCAAGCAAAACCATTGAACTTATCAGGATCAATCCCAGCCAATGATAAAACATTTGGGTGAATCATACCGCAACCAATAATTTCAATCCAACCAGACAATGAGCAGACATTACAACCAACTCCATCACAATAAGGACAACTCATGACAAATTCAAAACTAGGTTCAGTAAACGGAAAGTAAGATGGCTGAGTATGAAAGTTAAGCTCCTTTTTAAAGTAATTACTTAAAAAAATTTCTAAAGTTGAAATTAAATTACCAATGCTTATATTTTGACCGACATAAATTCCTTCTAACTGATAAAAGGTATGTTCATGACGAGCATCAATATTTTCATTTCGGAAAACTCGTCCAGGGATTATTTTAGCAATTGATTCATTGAATAATACATCTTTATTATCTTTTAAGATTCTATGCTGCATACTAGAGGTATGAGCCGGAGCTAATAAAGGATGCCCGCGATTATCAAGATCTTCCAATAAAAAATTATCGTAATCATCACGAGCTGGATGATCTTTGGGAAAATTTAATGAATCAAACATGTGAAAATCGTCGTCAAGTTCTAAGTTTTCTTCGACCTCAAAACCCATTAAATTAAAAATTTTTATTATTTCTTCAAGCTCTTGATTGATTGGGTGAATTGAACCCTGTTCAAAACTTAATAAGTGTGGCCGATCAGAGGGTGTTGAATTATCGCCAAACGGCGCACTGACATCAATCTGGTTCAAGATCGTATCATCATTATTGACTTGATTAATTAAAGATTGAAATAAATTTCTTAACCGATTAACTTCTTTTCCAAATTGGGCTCTTTCGGAACTAGGTTGATCTTTAATTGACTTCAATAAATGAATTAAAGTATTTGAGCGCAATATTTTAGATTTATCTTCTAAATTGTCAAATTCTTGTTTTAATTCTAAATAAGCTGCTTGAATTAATTTATTTTTAAAATTTTCCATGTATCTTCGTTATTTTAACAATTATTTAAAAAGTTTAAAAGTTTTATATAATAATAGGTATGGCTCAATATTCTTTTGACATTCAATCACAATATGATTTATCGGAAATGAACAACCTATACATGGATGTTAATCGACAAATCCAAAATCGCTATGATTTTAAAAACAGTTCGGCTAGCTTAGAGTGGCTAGACAATAAAATTGGCTTCAAATTGACTGGAGATAATGATTTTCAAATCAATTCCATGGAAGATTTAATCAGAAAAAAACTGGCGTTAAGGAACTTAAATCAAAATATTATCGACTTCACTCAACCTCTTAAAACTTTCAATTTTAAAATTACTAAAGATTTAAAATTAAAACAAAGCTTGACAAAAGAAGAGATCAACTCATTATCTAAATTCATTAGAAGTAATTTTAAAAAAGTCAAAATCGCTAATCAAACTGACAGTTTAAAAATTACCAGCAATTCAAAAAATGAACTTCAAGACATCATCCAGTTATCTAAACAAGAATTTAAAAATTTGCCTTTAGAATTCACTAATTTTAAATAAGACTCATCCTTTATTTTTATTGTGCTTAAGAGCAATATTGTCTAAAAAAAATATTCCTATAAAAGGTAGGTATTGACACAGTAAAATAACTACAAAATTAGTGTTAAACTTTTTAGAAAAATTATACAGTAGATTAATAAATAAGATTAAATAAATAATGACTAAAAAAAGATAGAAGACTAACGGTAAACTAAATAAAATAACTATCAAACTAACCATTATTGTTGCATAAGCTAAATTCATTCGATTAGCAACCTTACCAATAGTGTAAGTATTATAAAGTGGAATAAATGCTGCCCAACCTGGCCTTTTAGATTTTTTAAACAAACTAAACCAAACAATCAAATAAGTTATCAAATAAACTAAAATAATTAAAGTAACATAGGGGTGTTGGTTTAAGAAATTAGTTATCCTTTGGTTCTCAAGAGTAGTATATGAAGCACTATTACTAATCGACATCTTTAATATCTCCCTTTGAGTTTGGTTTAGAAACTGTCTGAATCTGAGCTAACTTTCTTTCAATGGTTCGTGATTTTGATGAAGCTGTACCTAAAGTTTTAGAAGCTTGATTTAATTTTTCTTGAGTCTTTTGTAATAATTCAGAAAAATTACCGAATTCAGTTCTTATATTTGTTAATAAATCCCAGACTTTAGACGTTTGTTCAGCAATTGCTAGCGTTCGAAATCCAAGCTGAAAACTATTAAGAATAGCAGCAATAGTTGTCGGTCCCGCTAAGATAACACGATAATTTTGTTGTATTTCATCAAAAACATCTAAGGAATTTAGTGTTTCTGCGTACAAACCTTCAATCGGTAAATACATAATAGCAAAATCAGTCGTAAGTGGTGGTTTAATGTATTTATCTTTAATTGACTTAGCTTCTTTCTTTAATTGATTATTAAGGGCTTTACGAGACTCTTCTATGGCTTTAAGGTCAGCTTTATCTTGTAACTCCAATAATCGTCGATAATCTTCAATCGGAAACTTGGCATCAATCGGTAAATAAAGATAACCTTCGGTAGAATTTTTATCAGGAATTTTAATACAAAAATCAACAACATTATTACTGCTAGGGTCAATTTTAACTTGTTTTGTGTAATGATCTTTAATAAAAATCTGTGATAATAAATTATCAAGCTGTACTTCACCCCAAGTGCCTCGAGTTTTAACATTAGTCAAAATTTTTTTGAAATCACCTACATCGTTAGCTAAATTATGCATCTCGCCCAAACCTCTCTGAACAAGCTCTAATCGTTCAGAAACAACCTTAAAACTTTCAGTCAATCTTTTTTCAAGTGTAGACTGCAATTTTTCGTCTACCGTTTGACGCATTTTGTCTAATTTATCTGAATTATCTCTATTAATTAGATCTAATTTATTTTCAACAACTTGCCTTATTTCATTTAATTTTAAATCATTTTTCTCTCTTAAGTTATCAATTTTATTTTCAATCGATAAATTATTGTGATTGATACTTAACATGCTTTCTTCTTTAAGATTTTTAATCGAACTGGCTAATTCTCGTCTGGTAATTGAAAATTCTTGATTTAATGAAGAACTATTAGTATTTTTTTGACTCAAAATCAAATAGATTATTGCAATTAAATTAATTAGGGAAAATATTAGAAGTATCGTCGTCATGTCTTTAAAATTAATTTGCTTTAATCACCAAAGTCGTACCGACTGGAGCCCAATTATAAATCCAAGCAACTGAAGATAAGGGTAATTCAACACAACCGTGAGACGCTTTTAAAGAATTTGGTTTAATTAAACCGAAATCATTATCCGGCACCCAACTAGCATCGTGAAGACCAAATATACCATATTGGTTTGATAAAAAAGCCATCCAATAATCGACATGAACATTCCAACTACCCATTTCATCTGACCCCGTAAGATTAATGTTTGTTTGCTTATTATAAATCTTATATATACCTATAGGAGTATTGTCGGCTGCAAAATGTTCATAACCGGTTACAACTGGAGTATTGAAAACTAATTTACTATACTGGCAGGCCCAAAGATGTTGTTCAGAAATTACCACAATTAATTCTTTGGCTAATTTATTATCTTGACAAACGCCATTAGTAATTAGACTAGAACTAGTTTTTAAATTTGTGGTAACGGGAGAATGAAGGGTTAATTGAGTCTCTGCACTGATATTAGTAAGCTTAAAAGCTCCTATTAAAACTATAAAAAATAATATAATCAATACAAAAAATACAAAACGTTTATTGCCAATTTTCATAATTAAGCCCGAATAAATTATACACTAATTAGCTTGAACTTTCATTCTTTTACGAATTGTAGGATTTAATTCTTTTTTTCTTAATCGAATCGACTTCGGAGTAATTTCCAACAACTCATCATTTTCGATAAAATCTAAACTCTGCTCAAGAGACATTCTAGTTGGTGGAGTTAAAACTGGTGCCGTATCAGAACTAGACGAACGCATATTGGTAAGATGTTTAGCTTTACAAATGTTAATCTCCATATCTTCTGATCGATTATTTAAACCAATAATCTGCCCAGCATAAATATCTTCATTGGGACCAACAAAAATAATACCTCTTAATTCAGCCGTGGCTAAAGAATAAGCAGTAGTTTTACCATTCTCAAAACCGATCAAAACGCCATTACGTAACTGTTGCAATTTAGGCCCGCAAGGTTCGTATTTAATCACCAAAGAATTC
>DAIDMV010000020.1 GCA_027448765.1 bacterium
AAGCACTATGATTTTAGCTCAAAAACTTTATGAAGCAGGTCATATTACTTATATGAGGACAGATAGTACAATTTTGTCTCAAGAAGCTCAACAATTAACTCAACAATATATTATAAAAAATTTCGGGCAAAAATATTATCGTCATAGAGTTTATAAAACCAAAGACACTAATGCTCAAGAGGCTCATGAAGCTATTCGACCGACTAATTTCAACACAGAAACCATTAACGGTGATCCAGCTATGAGTAGACTTTATCGACTGATTAAAGCCCGAGCTTTAGCTTCTCAGATGTCACCGGCTAGTATTTTAAAATCTGAAATCAATATTGCTATCAGCAATAAAAATGAATACTTTTTTTCTAAAGGCGAAATCATTGAATTTGATGGTTTTTTAAAAATCTACCAAGATAAAATTGAAGATAAACTACTACCCAATTTAACGCTTAACGATCCTCTAATTTGTCATAAAATAGAGGCTAACGAAACCTTTAATCGTTTACCGGCTCGATACATCGAAGCTAGTTTAGTTAAAAAACTAGAAGAATTAGGTATCGGTCGCCCAAGCACTTATGCCCCAACCATTTCTACTATTCAAACAAGAGGCTATGTTGAAAAAACAGACATAGAAGGTCAAAAAGCTGAATTAAAATCGGTTAACCTTGATTTAACTAATTTTTTAATTAATCAATCAGTCAACCAAATTATTACCGGCAACGATAAAAATAAATTAATTCCAACTTCTATTGCGGAGGTAACGACCGATTTCTTAGTCAAATATTTTCCTAATATTGTTGATTATAAATTTACGGCTAAAATCGAAGAAAATTTTGATGAAATAATTGAAAATAAAATAGAGTGGAATGAAATGATCAGAGATTTTTACCAAAATTTTCATACTTTAGTCGAAAAAAGCGACCAAATTTCTAGGAAAGAAGCCAATCAATCTAAATTACTTGGCCTTGATCCTAAAACTAAAAAAAATGTCTATGCGCGTTTCAGTAAATATGGTCCAGTTCTTCAAATAGGTGAAAGTGACAATAAAGAAGAAAAAGTTATTTTTGCTTCAATGCCAAAAGATAAGACTATTGATACTATCTCTCTTGATGAAGCATTAGAAATGTTTAAGTTGCCTAGATCTTTAGGAGATGATCAAAATAATAATGATATTATTGTTAACATTGGTAGATTTGGTCCATATATTAAGTATCAAGATAAATTTTATTCAATCAAGAATAAGGCCGATCCTTTTACGATCAACAAAGATCAAGCTTTTGAAATTATTAATCAAAAAAACGAATCAGATCAGAAAAAAAACTTAAAAGAATTTGATAATGGTTTAAAAATTTTAGATGGACGATATGGACCATATATAACTAATGGTAAGGTTAATGCTAAAATTCCCAAAAATATGGAAATTTCAGAGATCACTCAAAATATAGCATCAGAGTTAATTAGTAAAAAACCTAGTAAATTTAAACATAAGAAATAGATATTTTTGAATATTAGTAAAAATAATTGACTAATAATACTCCAAGAACATATAATATGTGTATTAGTCATAAATATGATAAAATATTTATGACTTGACAATTAAAATTATAAATGATATAATTAATATTTATTAGGATAAATTAGACTTATGGATGAAGATAAATCTAGCCAAACAGAAGAACAAAACTCGACTCAAATAGTTAATACTATTTTACAAGAAATTGAAAAAGATAGAGAAAAAGAGATTATTTCTAGACGTTTTGGCTTATTTGACAGAAAAGAAACCCTAGAACAAATTGGCGAAATGCTTTCCATTACAAGAGAGAGGGTGAGGCAATTAGAAAAAAGCATCTTTACTAAATTAATTAATAATCCTAAAATTATTGATTCTGATTATTTTAAAAACTTTGAGAATCAATTGATTACTTTAATTAAAAAAGAGGGTGGGGTAATCACAGTGAACAACCTAGCTCTTCTGACCAACCAAAATAAACTAGATAAAACTGAGCGCTCAAGACTATCCTTTATATGTCTTTTATCGAGCAAAATGAACCTATTAGAAGAAAATGATAGTTATTTTCAGTCTATATCCTTAAAAGAAAATTTTTCCAACAATAAAGAACTAACTTCATTAATTGATAAAATAGCTGAGGCCATTAAACAGGCTAACCACCCTTGTACACTGAAAGAATTAACTACGTTGTTAAAAAATAACGATCAAAAAACCTTAAACAGCGTGGCATCTGTTTCAAAAAAATTAGCCAGTCTTAATAATACCTGGGGTTTAATTAAATGGCCGACCGTTAACCCTAAAAACATTAGGGATAAAATATACGTTATATTGAAAGAACATGGCAAACAAATGCATTTTAATGATATTGCTGATTCAATCAAAAAAAGCGGATTTAAACGAAAAGACGTTACTACTCAAGCAATCCATAACGAACTTATCAAAGATAAAAGATTCGTTTTAGTTGGTCGTGGAATTTACGCTCTTAAAGAATGGGGTTACAAGCAAGGCACCGTAGCTGACGTAATAACAACTATATTAAAAGAAGCTGGAAAACCGTTACATCGAGATGAAATAGTTAAGAGAGTTTTAAAAGATAGATTTGTTAAAGAGACAACTATTTTATTAAATTTACAAGCAAAAAAAGATTTCAAAAGATTTTCAAAAGCTACTTATGGCCTTAGGGAAGAGCAAAGTAGTTTAAGTAAATAACTAACTTCAATTTTCTTCATCAAACTAAAGTTACTGAATCAATGTCGCACAATGTATATTTTATGACATAGCATATTTGGCTCTTAGTTATAAATTTATATGTCCCAAGTCACCTATTTAAAGGGGATTAACTAGATTAATGAAGTTAGTGGACTTACACGTTTTCAAATATTAAATTATTAAATTTAAATATAGTCTTTAGTCTCTCTGAATTAACTTAAATAAAACTACTAACCAATCAGACTTAAGGTCTTAAAATAAGCATCTACACCGTATAATAAGTTAATATTGATCCTTTTACGGAGAAAAAAATATATTATACAATATATTTAATATATTTTCCAAACTTTAATGTGTGATAAATATCAGTATTTGACTTATCCACAGTTTTATATTGTTTTATATATTTTTTTAAAAATTTTATTCCCCTGCCTTTTTTAACTTTTTTAAAAAAAATTTCTAAAATATTAAAAAAATCATACCGCCAGAAGATTTAGTCAAAAAAAATAATAATTTGAGTTCAGAACAAAAAGAGAACAAGTGGGGTAGTAAGAGTGGTTTGGCTTTTTATTAAGCTTAGTTTAATTAACAATGTAGCTAATAATTTTTTCAATTGCTTGGTCGTTAGCTAAATTATTAATACTTTTAATTAACTCTTCCCTTCGATCATTCGCCTTTAAAAGTAAACTAACCTGCTCTTTTAATTTAACAGGCTCTTTTAAGAGTTCTTTTTCTGATAAAACGACGGCGGCTTGATTCTCTTGAAGATATTGAGCATTTTTAATTTGGTGTGAATTTGGCAAAGAAGGACTAGGAATAACGATACATGCCTTGCCCTGTAAAGAAAACTCAGCAATATTGGTTGCACCAGCTCGACTGATTATTAAATCAGCTGCACCCGAATAAAGATAAACCTCATCTAAAAAACTAAAAAACTGGATACGTTTGGTATCAATAAATTTTTTAAAAATATCTCTGTGATACTGGCGATCCATAAAATGATAATTTTTTTGTCCAACAACATGAAAAATATATAAATTATCAAAATCAGTTAATAACTCGTCGGCAACCGATAAAATTAATTTGTTAATATTCAAAGAACCCAGTCCCCCACCGATCACAAATAAAACCTTATCCGTCGATTTTAAGCCTAATTTTAATTTAAATTTTAGTTGTTGAGCATGATCAACAAATTTAAATTGATCTGAGACAGGAACACCGGTTACTTTAATTTTATTCTTATCATAAGGGTAATAACCCTTTTTAAGAGCCACTAAATTATATTTAGCCCACGGAGCAATTATTTTATTAGCTAAACTAGGAACAACATCAGAATCGTGCGTTATATAGCTTAAACCGGTTAATTTAGCCGCTAAAGCGATTGGAACAGCAATATAACCTCCACGAGTAAACAATCTGTCTGGCTTATTTTTTTTAATAATCACTACACTTTCAATAAAACCTAAAAAAATCAAAAATAAGTCTCTAAAATTTTTGTAAGCTGTTTTTAAGTCTAATAATTGCTTCCAGCCTTCATTACTATAACGCCTGAATTTACCAGCATGAATGAAATAGCAACGATCAATGTTGTCATTAGATTTTATCAGCTCAGTTAAACCATCCCCTTTTTGGCCAACAAAAATAATCTCAACATCCGGATATTTTTCTTTTAAAACATGGATAATTGATAAAATCGGTATTACATGTCCACCGGAACCACTACCTGTTAAAATAATTTTCATAACTAATCGTTCTAATCTGTATAATAATCAACATTATACCTTCAATTATTTAATTGTCACTATCAGAAAAACAAACAATCCGATAGCCGCAGCAACCTGACCAATGACCCAAAACCTCATAGTAACTTTAGTCTCGGGCCAGCCAATAGCTTCAAAATGATGGTGTATCGGTGATGATAAAAAAACTTTTTTACCATGACGAATTTTTTTCGACAATCGATTAATGATCACTGAACCAGTTTCAGCCACATAGATAATACCTATGATCGGCAAAACATAAATTGTATTAGTTTGCATCGCAATAATTCCCAAAGCCGTACCAAGAGCAAAAGCTCCCGAATCACCCATATAAAATCTAGCTGGAAAAATATTAAACCAAGTATAGCCCAGTAAAGCACCAACTGCAATAAAACAAAAAATTGCTAAAAAATACTGATGTTCAACAACACAAATTATACTATAAGCCGCAAAAGAAGTTGTTAGTAAACCACCGGCTAATCCATCTAAGCCATCGGTAATATTAACTGAATTAGCTGTTGCCATAACAATAAACCAAAAAACTGGAATAATTAAAAATCCAAGTGGCACATTGCCAACAAAGGGCAAATAGATTGCATGAATATGCATTTCAAAATAAAACCAGCCACCCGCCAACAGAGCGACGACACTATACAAAATAAACTTTAGTTTAGAACCCATGCCAGCTACTCCCCCATGACTTTTAACGTTCATGGCGTCATCAACCAAACCGACTAAACCAGCTAACACTAAACCGGCTAATGGTAGCCAAGTTTGATTTTTATTCAAATCATAAATGATAACAATAACAGAGATAACTATGATAAATATCATCCCCGCCATAGTAGGAATACTTCTCTTGTGTTTTTCGGCGTGTAATTTATTATAAACGGTTGCCTCACCGCCAGACCAAGCGTTAGTCCGTTGTTTTTTCCACCAATGATTCCTATAGGCGAAATAAGTATAAATTGGAGTAATGAGCATGTATACAAAAAAACTCAAAAAAGCTAAAAGCAATAAACGAATCAGAAAATGAAAAGTTACTGCGAGGTGAAAAGTTATATCCATGATTAATACACCTAATTATAACAAACTAAAGAATAATTTGTGACACGGCCCACACTTTTTGTATGAGCCGTGAAATTATTGAGCTATAAAACTCTTACGTTGACTTTATAGACTCGGGAGTTACTTTTGACTTGAATAGGCATTTTAACCCCTTTCTTTATTTTAATTTTTATTTTTTCAATACGACTCGTAATTTTGCACTACGAGATCGCGGATTATTGACAAGTTCTTGTTGGTTAACGACCACTGGTTTTTTATTAATTAAAGTTGCTTGACTATCGAGATAAGGTCCAGCTATTTCTTTAAAAAATCTTTTTACAATCCTGTCTTCTAAACTATGAAAAGTAATGACGGCTAATCTGCCGGCTGAATTTAATAATTCAAACCAAATTGGCAAGCTTAGCTGCAATTGATTCAATTCATCATTAACTTCAATTCTAATTGCCTGAAAAGTTCTAGTAGCTGGATGAATCTTATGATAACCAGGCCAGGCTTTTTGACATATGAGAGCTAAATCATGAGTCGAATAAATCGGACGACTCTTAACAATTAAATTAGCAATTAAAACCGCTTTTGGTTCTTCACCATAATCTTTCAAAATTTTTTGTAAAGATTGTTGGGAATAATTATTAACAACTTTAAAAGCATTCAGTTCTTGATTGGAATCCATCCTCATATCTAGGCTAGAATTGCTTAAAAAAGAAAAACCTCTCTTTGGATCGTTAATGTGCTGTGACGACATACCCAAATCAGCTAAAATAATATCAAATTTCTTTTGTTGATTTTGCAACTGTTGCGAAGCTGATAAAAAATCTAAGTTCATTAAATGAACGGCTTGATCTTTATATTTTTGTTTTAAATATTCAAAGGCAGCTGGATCTCTATCTATCAAAAAACTTGATTGGTAGTTTTTAGTAGTTCGCATGATCATTGATGCGTGACCACCATATCCAGCTGTTAAATCCAAATAACTCTCGTTTTTTTGAGGGTTAATTAAATCTAAAATTTCTTTTTTTAAAACAGCGACGTGATATTGTTCCATGATGGGTATATTTTGCTTGTTTATTTTTGTTTTTGCAAGGTCACCTAATCAGCAGCCAACTTTTTGTTTTATATTTTTGTTTTTATAGTTAAGTTCAAATCGTATGTACAGAAGATAAAAAAAAGATTTTAAAAATCTTATAACTTCTAACTCTAAGAACTTAAAAAGAGACTTGTGAGGTGGAGTTTTGGGAGGTGTTTTAAACAATGAACCAGAGTGATTTTAAGTGTAACTCTTAGACACTTGTTGACTGCCGATTAGCTAACCTCGATCCGTAAGTTTTAGTTAATCAAATGTTAAAGTTCTTATGACGTTTTTGGCATTAAACGCCAGTATAAACCTGCTCTCACAGCTATAATATCTTTGTTTAAATTAGCATAATCTAAAAGGTGTTGATCGATAGATATTCTACCCTGTTTATTATCTATCTTGCCTTCTATTTTACCCATTCTAAACTTAACATTTAGATCGGCTGTGACTTCATTTAAAATATCCCCTCTTAAAGCTGGTTCAACTTCTTGATCCCAGATTTCCTTCGGGTATAAATGAAGATATTTGTTAAATCCTTGAGTGATAACATAACCAGTTTGAAATTCAGACCGCAATTCAACGGGTATTGATAACCGTCTTTTATCGTCTAGTCTCCTTTCAAAATAATCCATTATGACTCTTTTCAGTGGTTTTTATTTTTATGGGTTTTGGTTACCCACTTTTTTCCACTAATTCGACTATACAACCCACGGCCACCCACAGCAACAATAAACTCTTTAAAAGGTGGTGTTTATTACATTAGTTTTCCACAACGATACAGCTTCTGTGGAAAACTAAATTTTGGGTTTTCGAGTCCGGTGTTCCTTGTAGGCTAATTTTTGTTTATATTTATCCAGCCTAACTATATACTCTTCAAATGGCTTTAACAGTGTTGATGATTTCCAATTGGGTGTCATTAAATTTTTCAATTTATTAATTTGAATCAAATATTCTATTAAACTATAAAAATCTCCGTCTCCTGAAACAATAACTGCTTGATTAAAATTATTCAACTCCTTCATAACATGAAGAACTAAATCGGCATCTATATTACCTTTAGTGGTTTGTTTGGTAAGGTTATTATTTGGTTCATGAACTTTATGTTGATGGACGTCGTTTTCTTCTTCATGTGATTTAAAGTCTATTGTGGGTTTTAAAACTACCAAATAACCCAGTTCATACATATACTCATACAAATTTTCATTGGCTTCTATATAGCCTATAAACATGTAGGCCTTCTCGACTCCATAATTCTTGGTCAAAAACTGTCTAAATTTTCTCCAATCAATTTTAAAACCAGCACTTTGGACGCCTAAATTTAAATTTTGACTATCTATAAAGGCATAATTATTGTCTTTTATCATTATCCATTATTCTACACCTAAAAGACCCTAAAAAACACCTCAATGATAAAATAAAGACTAGAATTAATTATAAAAGTTAAACAACTTTTAGCATGACAGTATCTAAACGTTTAGTTTGATAGTAACGCTGGCAACTAGCCAGTGGATCCATAATATGGTGAACAGCCATGTATTTTCTTAAAGAAGGTTTAACCAAAGCTTGGACTTCAACGACTGACAAGTTGAGTTGGTCGGCGATGTTCTGATCGGTTAAAACAGTTTCAAGGTTGTATTTAATTTTTTTAAGAGCTTCTAAGGGATTATCGGAATATCCAACAGCTAAATATTTTTTAACAAACTGCGGCATGTATCTCTTGATTTCTTCTGATGACCAATCGAGTTTATCGGCGATGTTCTGATCGGTTAAAACAGTTTCAAGGTTGTATTTAATTTTTTTAAGAGCTTCTAAGGGATCTAGGCCACTATTAAGAGCTACATGTTTTTTATCAAAAAATGTAAACATCGACTCCACTTCTTCTATTGGCCAGTCTAGTTGGTCGGCGATGTTCTGATCGGTTAAAACAGTTTCAAGGTTGTATTTAAAACGCCTAACAGCTTTTAATGGGTCTAAACTATTATGAAGAGCAAAACGTATTTTCACACCTGTCGTCAAGAAAGATTTCACTTCTTCTATTGGCCAGTCTAGTTGGTCGGCGATGTTCTGATCGGTTAAAACAGTTTCAAGGTTGTATTTAACTGTATTTAAAGCACCAATAGGATCAGCCAGATTACCAACAATTAAATATTTCATCGTAGCAGGTGTAAAAATCTTATTCCATTCTTGCTGTTTTTCCTGTGATATATCATTATCCTGATACCACTGCTGAATGGTTTTACCTTCAAACCATTCAGTAATAAAGCTTGGACTCCAATTAGCTAATAATCTAGCTAAATTTTTTTGATCAGTCGTTTTATTGAAATCAAAATATTGTTTTTCACTACCCAGACTCATGACTGCTGAAGCCGTCTCAGTCACAAAATTATTTAAAACATTAGGTCCATTTTGTTCATCAACTAAATACGAGAAATGATTGCGAGACTGACTTAGTTCCCATAGATAAAAAACTTGAGCTGTTATCTTGGTCACATTTTCAAATGCCGTTTGATCTATAAAGCCAAATATGGCTTCTTGATCATTGTGTGCTCTGATATCGTTCTTAGATAAAATATTAGCCACTAGTTCAGGTAAAAGATTTAGGTGATCATCCAGTTGTCGAGATCTTTTACCGTCTTTTCTGGTTAAACGACACAAAGATGCCACGCTAATATTGTTTTCATTAAATTCAGATTGAGTATCTGATTGATCGCCAAACAACTGATCATAATAATAATGTCGATAGTTGATTAAACTATTCAAATGATCGATTTGATCAAACTCCAAAGACATTATTAAATTATACAATATAATCAATAATTTTCAACTAAATCCCTACATCCTGCCCCCAAACTTTCCATTCTAGATAAAAAAAGGACACCTAAGTTGCTCGTTCTGGTTAAATAAGTTTGTAAACAACTAACCAAAGGAGTCTTAGATGTCCCATCGTCATTTTATATTGGAAGATAGGAATACAATACAAAATAGTTTAGAAGACGGCGTAAGTCGTCGTAAAATAGCTCAAAAGCTTAGTGCTTCACATACAGCTGTTAATGAAGAGGTTCGTAATAACTCTGTTGTCTTA
>DAIDMV010000021.1 GCA_027448765.1 bacterium
AAATTAATAAAAAATTCTAATCAAGTAATGCTAAACTTAGAGACACCAAATTTTGAAAATAACTATGATTCTATGGAAATTGCACTTATTTTTCCTCTTAACATTAATATAGATAAACAGAAACAATCAAATTATTCTGGATTTATATTGTTTGGTAAGAAAAAAAACGGACAGCTTTATAGTTATGATGATATAAATACGATTAATACTTTGATGAACAGTCTTTCTATAGCGTTAAAAAATATCTTACAATTTAATGAAATTAAAAATTTAAACGCTAATCTAGAACAACGTATTAACGAAGCTACCTTTAAATTGAGACAATCTAATGAAAAATTAAAACAATTAGATGCCTCTAAAGATGATTTTATTTCTATGGCTTCTCATCAGCTAAGAACACCTTTAACTAGCGTGAAAGGATATTTGAGCATGTTGTTAGAAGGTGACGCAGGACCAATTAATGAATCGCAAAAAACCATGTTAAATCAAGCTTTTTTTAGTGCTCAAAAGATGGTTTATTTAATTGCTGATCTTTTGAATGTTTCTAGAATAAAAACTGGTAAGTTTATCATTGAAAATAAAGTTTGTAATTTAGCCAATATAGTCGAAGAAGAAGTTAGCCAATTAGTGCAATCAGCCGAAGGTAATCACCTAACTTTAAGTTTTACCAAACCAGATAATTTTCCTGATTTAATGCTTGATGAAACTAAAATTAGACAAGTTATCATGAATTTTATTGATAATGCAATTTATTATACGCTTAGCGGAGGCAAGATTAATGTTAGTTTAGTTGAAAAAAATCAAACAATTGAGTTTAAAGTTAAAGATAATGGTATCGGTGTTTCCAAAAAAGATCAACACCGTTTATTTAGTAAATTTTATCGAGCTGATAATGCTCGGCAGGTTCGACCTGATGGAACTGGCTTAGGTCTTTATATGGCTAAAAAGGTGATTATTGGAGAGAATGGTTCTTTAATATTTGAGAGTAATGAGGGCAAGGGTAGTACGTTTGGTTTTATTCTTAGTAAAGATAAATTGATTATCAAATAATACAATTGACAAGAAAACTAAAATAATGTATAATCATAAATATGGTTAATGGAGAAGTATTAGTTGCGGGTGGTATAGTTGTTGGCGGTTTGGCAGGAGCTGTAGCCGATCACTACGCTGATAGAAAAGCTAATGAAAAATTAAAACACAAAATAGTTAATCCTAATTGGTCTCAAGAAACTGATTCAAAAGGTTCTTTTAAAGTCAGAAGTTTTATTAGTTCTATTGCTTTGGCTGGAGCATCATTTGGATTGTTTGTTGTTTTAGAAGCTGGTACTTTTAATCATTATACTCATAAAGTTCAAACTAGTGCTGCTGTTGTGGTTGATAAATCTGGCCAAGATGCTTTTGTTGGTCAAAATGGTCATACATTCAACAGTCAAGAAGATTTAATTATTAGGTCATTAGAACCCAATATTACTTATGATGTTTCTTCGCAGAATTCAAATATAATCTTATCTCAAACAAAAGCCGTTCATAGTTTACCGCTTGGTCAATCAAATGTTTATCAGGGAATTAGTAACGTAGAATCAGTTAAAGTTCAAAGCGTCGATGTTTTTTTTGATAGTAATAATCCAATTGATCAATCTTTAGTGCCAGGAATAATAGCAACCGCTAAAAAAAATGACCAAAAAATTAATTTCTTTATTGGGTCTAATTTGACAAAATCAGAAATTACTTCAGTTGATCAGATTGCTTCTTCAACTGGTGGTAAGGTTAAAGAATTAAATAGTCAAACAGAAAAAGCTGACCAAAAATTAATAGACAATCAATTAAATGGACAAATTTATCAAAATAAAGCTGAAAATCAAGCCGAGGCGTCCTTAAGGCTACCCTATTTGTTGGGTTTGATTATTACTGCTGGATTGTTTGGTAAATTAGTTAGGAATCGTAAAGAGCAACCGTTATATAGGAGAAGGAAAGGAATTTAATATGGAAAATTTATCAAATGTAAGTGCTTATCGACAGGAAGCTAGTCAGATTTATGTTGAATCTCTTAATGAATTCAAAGAGTCTAATCAGTTAGTTGGCTTAGATCTAGAGTATTATCTAGGACTAGTTGCTTTATTGAACTATGAAAATCTTTTATTGTTGGGTCCACTAGGTTCAGGTAAAACAGAAATAGCAAGATTAAGTTTACAAAAAGCTGGCAGCACTCAAAAAAATACTGCAAATTTAAATCTTGGATTTGGAGCTAGCAGAACTAGTTTAACGGGTTCTCGAATTGTTTCTCATGAAGGTGGTCAAGAACATATAAAAAGCATATTAGGATTATTAAATAATTCTACAGAATATATGTTCATTGATGAGTTTAATAGACAGAATACTGATCCTTTAAATGCGCTTTTAGAAGCTTTAGGTCATACTAATAAAGCAGGTGAAGATCAGAAAGTTAGGTTTCCGGTTCCTGGTGATTCAGACTTAATACTTGATAATTTTAGGTCAGTTGTTGCCACAACTAATCCAGCTGACCGATCTGACGGTACCGTTAGATTAGGAGAACCTTTGCTTTCAAGATTTGACACTGGAATTCACTTTGAATCTAAGACCGAACAAATGATAAAAGATTTAGGCCGATTAATGTTGCCGAGTCGTCAGTTAGTGCCATTTACTGAGGAAGAGAGAATAGTTTTAGATCAAGCTAATTTAAGTTTGAGACAATTTCAATTAAACGAACAACAAAATAAAAGTTTATCTGTAAAACTTAATCAACTTAATAATTTTTGGCAAAAAGCTTTTGGTACGGAACTTTCTGGAAGAACTATTGTTAAAATTGTTAATAAAGTTCAACAATTGACTTATTTGAATAATAATAGCGAAATAACAAACATTCATTTCCCGCAATATACAAATGACCAATTAGCCATTATCACTAGGACTGGTTCTTTATTACCTGCTTCTAAAATGGATGATCTAAAAGAAGAACTTAAGATAGCTGCGTAAGGGTATCTAAGATGTTGGAAAAAACAGCCGATCAGCTTAGTCGATTAAAAGGTAACGGACCATTGTCTGGCAATCACATGACATTTCATCAAGGTAGTAGACCTGGGTTATTTACTGGTTCTCGACCATTTGATTCAAAGATAGATGATATTAGTGCTATTGATTGGACAACTTCATCTGTTGCGAATGATCAGTTATCGGTAAGACAGAATTTCGAAATGACTAATTTGAGTCTTAATATTTTAAATTTATGGATTCAAAAATTAACCGAATCAACACCACGGCTAATTTCAGACCATCTAGATTATACTGAACAAATAGAGCAAGCAAAATATAAAACAGCTATTCAATTGGTTGATAGTATTGAAGGATTGCATACTGGTATGAATGATCATAAATATGTTTATGGCATTGAAGAAATTGATCAGGTTATGTTAGATAGACCAACCTTAGTTATCGGTGATTTAATACTTGATTCTATTCGGAAGGTATTAATGAAAGATTTTCAAGATCAACATTTTGTAGCTATTAGAGTTTTACATCCTTTAGATCAAGGTATTCCTGAAGACTTTTATCTTCCTGTTCATACTGGGCGTAATGATATACCAACTGTTTACAATGAGAAAACTAGGCAAGATTTTAACGATTTATTGCAAGAAGAGGATAATCAACGAATTCAAGTTTTTAAAAAAGTTTTTCCGTCATCTGAAGTAATAAATTGTTTGACTGACGACCCGCAATTTCAAAAATTAGATTCTGACCTAGCTTCAACAATAAAAGTTATATTTGACAAATAAACAAAACTATGATAGTATAGAAAAATAAGCTTGTGGGAGTTTACTTTTAAAGTATGGAGTTATTATGGAAATTTTTTCAAAACCTGAGACAACACCAATAAAGAGACGAATAACTATTGGATTAGCTTTCATGGCTGGTGGCCTATCATTGGCTGCTTGTGGTTCAACAACCCCAGAAGCTCATTCAAACCAAGCACAAGTTGTTTCTGTTAATCAAGCTGAACAAGATTGTCGTACTTTTGAAAACGTTAATCAGTCCAGTCATTATTTACCAAATTCTGTAATGCCTACATCAGAAAAGAGTATTGGGAAAGCTCTTAATCAAAATACAGCCGCAGAATATGTTAGATCGTTATTTGGTTCTAAGGGTCCTTTAGCCGCCAAAGGAGATATTCACTCGCTTGCTTTAACAATGTCTTTGATAACAATTCTAGCTCACGAAGGTAATTTAGCTGCTAACGGCCAAGTAACCAGCTATAATTATATTAATCAATATTCTCAACAGCTAGCCTATTTTAAATCTAATCCCAATTCAGTTGCTGGTGCTTGTGAACAAAGCTTAAAAACAATGATTGAAGATGGCCAGTATACTAATGATTTTGCTCAAAACGGCCAAGAGGTAACACTATTTCAACCCCAAAGAAACCAAAACGGCGATGTAGTTGACTATAAGCCTGTTAAGGTTGTTGTTGGTCAAGTTTTAGAAGGTATCAAATTTATGGCTAGATTAGACAATCAACCCGGTTATACGCCTGTTTTAATTACAGCCAATGGAGAAATGTATGTTAAAGGTGTAATTTTAGAAAATACTCCAAAGCCAGTAAATCAAAATCATCAGGTCAGTCAACCACAACCTCAACCAGAGCAATCTCAACCACAACCTCAACCAGAGCAAGCAGTTTCAACGCCAACACATTCAACAAGCACAGGTAAGAGTACTGGAACAACAGGTTCTGGCACAGGTAAGAGTACTGGAACAACAGGTTCTGGCACAGGTAAGAGTACTGGAACAACAGGTTCTGGCACAGGTAAGAGTACTGGAACAACAGGTTCTGGCACAGGTACCCCAACTCCAACTCCAACTCCAACTCCAACTCCAACTCCAACTCCAACCCCAACTCCAACTCCAACTCCAACTCCAACCCCAACAAAACCACCAACATCTTGTAATCCCAATAATCCCAACATAAATGATTGTTCGACTACGGCTAATTCTGTTGAATATTCTGTTGGCAACAGTCAATTAAATGATTTTAATAAAGTTAATATTTATTCCAATTTATTAACCCAGAGCGTTAAATATGTTATCGAGGAGATATAATGATGAGAAACATTTTTTTTAATAAAGGTTTGCTTAAAAGTTTAGTAATTGTTTTAGTAGTTAGTGTTTTTTCAGTTGGTTTTTTTAATTCAAGCGCAAGTGCTGAATGTTATCAGTACTCATCTACTGGTGTTATGGTTACATCTGCTACTCCAGTCTTTAATAATTTTTGTAATGTTCCTTATAACATCAACAATGAATCTAATTTTGTCAGAATTCGTCAAAATGTTTCGGGTAATGATATGAATAATGTAACTAACCCACCTTATGTATCTAATTCGTTGAGTTCTGCTTGTGCTGTTGGCTCAACTTACGATATTTGGAATTATTTACACAACAACGCTTCACCTAATTTTAATCCTGATCATAATCCTTCTGATCCTTCGGCTGTGGCACATAATGTTCAAGAAAATCTTTCAGCCACCTTCGGTAAGGGTACACATTTTACCTTTTCTGATATTGTTTCAGCCAGTAATGCTAATACGGTTCAAGCTTCAGCAACCTTAAATTGTGGAAACAATAATGTTGAACTTAATTTAGTCCCTGCAAGTGTTCACATCTATTCGTTGCCTTATGGTTGGTTAAATTTACCAGATTCTACTATTAATGGTGGTCAAACAAAAGTTGGTTCACCTATTGCTGGTAGTGGTGATATGTGGGGTTGTTGGAATTATAGAATGGTGATTGTTTATCAGATAGTTGTTACTGCTGTTCCACCAACACCGCCAACCCCAACTGTAACCCCAGCATGTAAATTAATAACATTAGAGTCTCAAGGTCAAGTTGCAAAATTGGAAGGTTTAGACTATTCAATTGGAAGTGCAACTTTAAATTCTGTGACTGTTAATTTTGGTAATGGTTCTAATTCTGTCGTTAGTCTTAGTCCTTCACAAATAAGTAATTTACAGGCTAGTCCGTATGTTTATACCTATAAACAAGCAGGTAATTACCAGGTTAAAGCTACTATTAACACTTCAATGGGTGATTATACCTCTACTCAATGTTTAGCATCTGTTAATATTTCTACTCCTCCAACAACACCTACAACACCAACAACTCCAACAACACCTACAACAACATCAACACCACCTTCAAAATTAGTTAATACTGGACCTGGTGATGTGATTGGTATTTTTATGGCTTTTGTTTTAGCCGGAATCTTTCTAGGATATCGATTATTCAATCGAAAGACTTCTGTTAAATAAAATGTTTGTGGATAAACAGTAGATTTTTTGTTCAAATTGTGATATGTTAATTGATAAGAAGCTAAACTGACCGCTTAAATAAATAGGTACCTAAGATTTAGGTACCTATTTTAAGTTTTAAGATTTTAAATTTTATGAGATAATTAACTTTATCGGTCCCATCGTCTAGCGGTTAGGACACCAGGTTTTCATCCTGGCAACAGGGGTTCGATTCCCCTTGGGATCACCATTGAAATATTACAGATGAGAACTGGTTATAAACTTAGCTTTCAATAACCTGTAGCCAATTTCTATCTGTTAAATAGTTCGATTCTCTTTTATACTAAGCTTAGATGACAATCATATTAGTTAGGCACGGTGAAACTGACAATAACGTACTTGGCATGAGTGGTGCTGTAGGTAATGATGCTCCTCTCAATAAGAATGGCATAGTTCAGGCTGATACTGCCGCAAAAATAACGGATAAATTTAACCCAACAAAAGTATATTCTTCGCCTTTTATGCGTTGCATACAAACTTCAGAAATTATTTCTCAAACAACAGGTGCAGAAATTGAGGTTACCGAGAAACTAAAAGAGTTTGATATGGGCGACTGGGCAAATATGAAATCCGAAGATACTAAAGCCCTACTCAAACGACACGATGCATGGGATTATAGTCCATCCAAGTTTTCGTTTAGAGTTCCAGGCGGGGAGTCTTGGGAAGATGTGGCCCTTAGAGTTAAATCATTCCTAAGAGATTTAACAGATAGCGACGATAATACTGTTGTGTTAGTAAGTCACAATGCAACAATACGTGCTTTTGTTGGAGTCATGCGTGACGCACACTTTAAAGATTGGTTTGGATTCCCATTCCTAAACGGGGCAGTAAGCGCATATG
>DAIDMV010000022.1 GCA_027448765.1 bacterium
CATTTAGTTTTTTATAAGATTTAATAGTTATAGGGTTCATATGTATATATATAATAGAATGGTAGACAAAAAAAATAAAACAACAGATAAGAATTTAAGTCTAAATAGATAAATCGATCGATCTATTTAATGGTAGATACAAAGACTATTTTGAGTTTAATTATTACTGCGCTACATAACTCCTGAAGACAAAAAACTTCTTCTAATTCTGATGAATGGGGTGAAGATAATCCTGCTCGCGGACAATGTGTCGTCTCTTGCTTTAGTTATGCAAGATTATTTAAGTCGTGATTTACTCTAATATGAAGTAACTAGCAGATATACATGAGAGGCATTATTGTAATTTACTAGACGACGGGGCAGTAGTTGATACTACCGATTAAGGTGAAGATTAAACCAGTTGATCTAATGGATTTAGTTCCATAAAAGCAATACGTTTAGCATATAAAGCTGCTAATAAACAGTATCAACCATTAAAAAGGTTCGTAGCTGAACAATTAATAAACTCTGGATTGGTAAGCTAGATCCATGAATCAATTAGTAGTTGCATCAAAAAATCCCGTCAAAATTAATGCAGCCTTGAATAGTTTTAAAAAAGATTTAGTTAAAATTAATCAGTTTTTCGTTGTTTGAGATTATAGAAATTTAACCTTAATTGCGAGGTAAATGATTATAAGAATGTTCGAGCTTATAATCATGACGCATGATATTTTTTAAATCATCAACTGATGTACCAAATTTAACACCTTGATTAAGGAGATTATAAGGGTCAAAAATTTGCTTAACTTTTTGATATATTTGATAAAGTTCTGGAGACAAGTTTTGTTCTAGGTAAGGAGCTTTTAATCGACCATCATTACCTTCAGAACTAATCGTGCCATCTAATGATTTAATTAGGTTGTTATATTCTTCCAATAAACGAAAGACTTTTTGTCGATCACCGATTTGAGCAATATTTAAGCGAGGTCTTAGATGAATAATGCCTTCACCTACATGACCCCAAAATATTGGCTCAACGTTAGTTTTTTTTGCTAAGTCATATAAACCATCTATTAATCTACCAACATTCTTATAAGGAACAGCACCTTCTCCGATAATTGGTACTGAACGATTTAAGCCGTTATTGTGGGTTAACATATAACTGGAAATATCTCTTAATTTCCATAATTTTTCTTTATCTTCAATTTCTGAAGCTAATTTAATATCGTGACCGTATTTTTCAAGTATTTTTTTAACTTTTTTAATATATTTTTTATTATTATGATCAGACATTAGATCGTATTCGATAAAAATATAGAATTTACTAAAGGGTTTTGATACAACGGTTTTTAGGCTGTTAGGATTGATTTTAGCAGCATCTTCTAATAAATCTTGGTTAATCATTTCCATTGAACTGGGTTGAGCCGATAAAGCTCTAACTTCATCAACAATATTTTGTAAGTTAATTGTATTATCGCAAGACGCAACCATTAAAAATGTTTCAGGATTAAACATTTCAGTATTCATAGTGATTTCAGATATAACACCTAGAGTTCCTTGGCTACCAATCAAAAGTGGAGTTAAGTCAAATGAACCATCTTTATCTTTGACAGCTGCTAGATTATAACCAAAATTATTTTTTATGTCTAAGCTGTTTTTATTGATAAAATCTTGATTATCTTCAATTAAGACATCGATTGATCGATAAATTTCACCCTCGTATGTGACTAAACCTAGTTTTCTGTTTAGATCTTTTTTGCTGAGACGTCTTGTATTGATTACGTCACCGTTAGCTAAGATAACCCTTAACTCTTTTATGTATTGGTTAAAGTCTCCATACTTAGTGATTTTTGAACCAGAAGAATTATTAGCGACTGCTCCTCCAACTGTTGAATATTCACTTGATGAAGGAATAGCCGGAATGAATCTACCATGAGTGTGAAGAGTTTCATCAAGTTTACCAAACATAATCCCAGGCTCAATAATTACTGAACCCGTTCGTGAGTTTAATTCAAGAATTCGATTTAAATGAGCTGTTAAAACTAAGACAATACCCGAACCGATTGCTGCACCAGTTTGATCCGTACCGGCCCCTCTAGTAGTAATTGTTATGAAATGTTTTTTTTGTGCTAATTGCCAAGTAAATCTTAAAATTTTTCTGATGTCATTTTCGTTTCTGGGATAAATAACCATAGCTGGTCGGACGCTTAGTAAACTACAGTCTCTAGAAAAATAATCTCTAACATCTGATGAAGTTAAAATTTCACCCAGGAGATGTTGTTGTAAATAATCAGCAACCTTACTCATCTTAATTTAACCCTTTTATACTTAAAATAATAACATATTTTATTTAATTGATACTGATAAAATTAAATAATTATTGGTGCACCTTCCAGTTTCCGCTTAAAACCGCTTCAAGAGTGAATTGCTGCGGTGGCATGAAACATTTGAGGTATCATCTCTACCAAGTCTAGCAAAGTAACTACCGGGGCAGATTAGAACCAAATTAATATGTATCAACCTAATTGATTCTTCATGGCTTTAACGGCAAGAGTCCGCATGGAATTAGCATCTTTTTCAACATCATTCATCTCAGCAAAGGTCTTAATCTGTCCTTTTGGTATGAAGATAGGATCATACCCAAAACCGTTCTCACCTCTTGTAATTTCAGCGATGGTACCAGAGACTTCACCAACAAAAACCCGTGAACCACTTTTATCACAATACCCAAGAGCGGTTACAACGCTAGCTGACCGGTCATCCCAACTAGCAACATGCTTATTATAATGCCTTCATTGCCAATATTGTTTAAAAACCATGCTATCAAAGCCCGGTAAGTTATTCCATGCGTGAATATAAAGGCCTGTATCATCAACAAACACCGGTCGCCCAAGTTGCTTGTAAGCAGCTTCTGCTTTAGCTTTTACTGCAACAGATATATCGATGTGCCGAATCTCGGGTAATGAAATTTTCTGATATGAAACGTTTATTCCTAACAAACGACTAAATTCTTTAGCTTCCCCCTCGTTATCTGCTTATTCAAAATATATTCAATCTTTTTATGTTTGTGCAGCAAGTATAATCTGCGGCACGTTGCCAAAGTCTTTATCGTATGTCAATAACGGCATTGATAGATACATGCACTCTGCTGCAATCCAAAGATCGTTGGGTGATATTGGCGTATCCTTTTTTCTTAGGTAGCCATAGATTTCCACATAATTAGTAATTATTTCTGGAACTAGCCCGGGACTGGTCGTGATATTTTTATCTTTAAGAAAAGTATCAAGTAATGGCCGGTTCTTTTGCGGGTTGTTGCCTGTGGCTATACTGGCTTGCAGTTCGGCGAGTACCATGTACGGTATATATAACTCTTCATTTGGTAAGTCGTGGTTTTCGCCGCGCAGCAAGGCACTGATAACATTTGTATCAACACCAATCACTTAAGTTTTATCCCACATAGTTTTATCGATCGTTTCAAAATCGTCGAGGACTTCTTGGTTAATGCCCTCATTATCGATAAGTCCACTATATTGGCGCCAGCTTATACTATCTTTAGCTGTTATGCCACCAACTTTGTCCTGTAGTGCATCAAGTACAAAGTCATTAATGCTCATTGATTTTAACTTAGCGAGCTTATCTATACGTCTTTTTAGTGTAGGACTAACATTGCGAACAGTTATTTGAGTAGTATGCATGTCTTAATACTACTGTGTAGTCAATATGATGTCAATGACATTATAATAAATTCTATGGTGCGCGAGAGAGGATTTGAACCTCCAAGCTTTTTCAAGCGCTTGCCCCTCAGACAAGTGTGTCTACCGTTTCACCACTCGCGCTGATATAAAAATATTAACATATTTTGAATTAATAACGACGATGGTATACTAAAAGTTAACTAATCCGGGCGATTAGCTCAGTTGGCTAGAGTATCTCGTTTACACCGAGGAGGTCAAAGGTTCGAGTCCTTTATCGCCCACCAAAGAAAATATTTATGACAGTTTTATTAGGTATCATTATTGTTCTCTTGCTGATTATCTTGGCTTATGGTTTAAGAGTAGTGAATCAATATCAAAAAGGTGTCGTATTTCGTTTAGGACGAGTTAGGCATCACGATATTAAGGAGCCGGGCTTAAGAATTATTATTCCGATTATTGATAAAATTAAAAAAGTTAGTTTGAGAACTGTAACATTGCCAGTCGAATCACAAAAGATAATCACAAAAGACAATGTTTCGATTGATGTGGCGGCAGTAGCTTACTATAACGTCAATGATCCCATTAAATCGATTGTAGAAATTGAAAACGTTCAATCAGCTGTATATCAAATTGCTCAAACAACAGTTCGTAACGTGGTTGGTCAAAGTATGCTTGATGAAGTTTTGAGTTCAACTGCAAAAATTAATGACAAAATTAAAATTATTTTAGAGTCGACGGTTGAAAAATGGGGGATTTTAGTTAGCATGGTTGAATTAAAAGATATTAAGTTACCCGAAAGTTTACAACAAGCAATGGCTAAACAAGCTCAAGCAGAAAGAGATAAACGAGCTATGATTATTAATGCTGAAGGTGAGCAACTAAGTGCTGCGAAATTAGCCGAAGCAGCTGATATTATTGCCGCTCATCCAATTGCTTTACAGCTTCGCAACCTTCAAGTTTTAAGCGATATTGCAGTTGAAAAAAATTCAACTGTTATTTTTCCAAGTCAATTTTTAGATACTGTCGATAGTGTTAAAAAATTTATGGCTAAAGAAAATTAATGTTTATTGATATTTTAGTTCTTTGAAGTTAAAATATTTAGAACCTGTGGCTCTTTAGCTCAGTTGGTAGAGCAGAGGCTTGAAGAGCCTTGTGTCCCCAGTTCAAGTCTGGGAGGAGCCACCAAAATATGCGGGTCTAGCTCAGTTGTTAGAGCGCATCCTTGCCAAGGATGAGGCCAGGGGTTAGAGTCCCCTGACCCGCACCACTTGTTCAGATACAGGGGTCAGTATGTAACCCTTTTTTGTTTGACTTAGATTAACTTCTTAAAAATCTTTAGAGTCTCGTTACTATATTTGAGGTAAAAATACTGTATTTCCTAGAATCTTAGGTCCTCAATCTTGTCTAAATCTATTCCATACTTTTTATAAATTTTTGTTGTATTCATGCCTGTAATATCTTTTTTATCGATACCTAGTTTCTTGGCACAATCATAAACCTCACTTTCATTTTTACCCTCAATCTCTAGATAGACAGGTATTTTTGGCCAAAAATCCAATGTTATTTGGCAATTATCCATTAAGTACTCTATGCGTCTATTCTCTTGATAACCCTTAGGCTTTATGCCAATTTTTTTTAATATTTCTAAAGTCTCTTCAAAGTCTGAAACATTAATTTCCCATTCGCTTGTGCCGCTTACACTGTCATCTTCTATTTCTTTTACCGCCAATGTTGT
>DAIDMV010000023.1 GCA_027448765.1 bacterium
ATTAATGGAAGTAGAAAACATTCTTAACAATCGCTCACGTAAACGCTACAATTGGAATAGCCCGCTCGAACAACGAAAGCATGTTCTACGAAATACCTAGGTGGAAAGATTGGGAATGGAATTCAGGCTTGCACTTACTTAAAAATATGGTGTTTATCTTGATTACAAATAAAGCTAAAAAGTTATATTAAAGACACACAAACTTGGATTAAAAATTGATGCCCAAACTAGATAATAGGTGGTATTATTTTGAGACTCATTTAAGATTTTTTAAGGTAAATGATCTAATCTGGGTCTAATACTAAAATTAATATATTTAAGTATTTATCTATAGATTAACCACTAATACAACCGAATCAATCAGATTTATTAGACTGTAATACTTTTTATTATAAATGCATTAATCATCTAAAACTATAAACCGTGAGCTTAATCTGAAAAGCCTCTATATAGCAACTAAAAGATTAGGTAATTTATTCTCTGCCTTTCAAATATTTAAAAATACATTGAGATAGTAATCAGTTATGACAAAATTATTCGATTATTAGAAAAGTTGCTAGTCCTTCTTTTATCCAGAAAGAATCGTTTATTACCCTGCTTAAAAAAGTAAAAAAATTAACTCTCATGCGGCTACCGGATGAAACCAATTTATCTAAAACACTTTCCTATTAATTAAGTAAATTAGCGGGGCTTAGGTTTATCGACGATAATTGCTAAATTATTTGTAAGAATAAATAATTAGCCCAAATCATTGACACTGCATACATTATCGCCTACACTATAGGCATGAATAAGATTCAATATACTATACGTTCAATACCACCTAGATTAGATCAGACTTTACGCAAAAAATCTCAGAAAAACGGTAAAAGTCTTAATGCGGTGGTCATAGAAGCACTCACTAAAGGTGCAGGCATGATGTCAAATGCCACTTTTAACGACCTTGACTGGTTTATTGGATCTATGCCAGCTGACACTGAATTTGACGAAGCCATAAATTGGTTAGAATCTCTTCCAAAGGATATTCATTGATGCAAAACCTAGCCCTTGATACTAACACATATACTGCACTGGGTAGAGGAAATAAAGCATTGTCTAAACTTATTGGCGGTGTTATTCATATTGGATTACCGATCACTGTATTGGGAGAAATTCATTTTGGGATTATGAATGGCAGTCAGACTAAAACAAATAGCATTCTACTTGAACGCTTCTTATCTAACACTAGAGTTGAAGTTCTTAATATTAACAATGATACTGCAAAATTGTTTGGGGAGATTGCAACCGAATTAAGAAGAACCGGTCGACCAATACAACAAAACGACATATGGATTGCCGCTTTGTGTAAACAATACGACTATAGACTAATTACAAACGATAATGGTTTTTCAAACATTACAGGACTAGAATTAATTAACTTCTAAATTGGTGCGCGAGAGAGGACTTGAACCTCCATACCTTGCGGTACATGCTCCTAAGGCATGCGTGTCTACCATTTCACCACTCGCGCAAAATATCTGTTAATAAAACCATTATATCAGTTTAATTTTTCAATACTACTAAAAATTTTTGTCTCAAAATCTTTTAAATACATTTGTTTTATTTCATTAATCTTAAGAGCATTTTTAACATCAAAATCATTGATCTTTGTACGTCTTAATTCTTCTGTTAAAGCTCCAGATTTTAACACTAAACCCAAATCATTAACCAGAGATCGTATATAGGTTCCGCTAGATACTTGAACTTCAAATTCTACAAATGGATATTCAAAACTTAATAAATTAATATCTTTTATATTAATTGTTCTTTTTTTCATTTCAAGAGTTTGCCCTTGTCTGGCTAATTCATACGCTCGTCGACCGTTTATTTTAATTGCCGAAAATTCAGGTGGAGTCTGTTCGTGAATGCCTAAAAAATTCTTTAAATTTTTTACTACATCATCTTGAGTTGGTTTTATAGTAGAAAAAAAATTAACTTCGCCTGTTCGATCAAAACTATTAGAAATAAAACCAAGTTTGGCTTTAACTAAATATGTTTTATCTAATCCTAAGAAATGAGCAGCTAATTTAGTATTTTCTCGACCAATTAAAATAATTAATAAACCCGTCGCAAAAGGATCTAAAGTACCAGAATGCCCAATTTTAATTGTCTTTCTGTTGACTTGATAGTTAATTGATAAATAAGATTTTATATAGTTAACAACATCAAAAGATGTCCAATCGATTGGTTTATCGACCATTAATATTCCCTTAGGAATCATAGTTTTTTATTGGCCAAAATTCATTGGTATTGGTGGTGGTACTGGTGGCGGAGAATTTAATTGACTAGTGTCTGTTGGTTTAAAATTTAAATTTGGCTCAAGATTATGTAAGGGTTCGATCTTTAATTCATGGCCCATATTATTATTTATACTAGAATCATCTGTTTTAGCGGGGTGGTTGTGCTGAGCATCAATATCACCATTTTCGTTGACTAAAATCTCGCTGTTAAATTCATGCTCCTCTTCAGGTTCTAGACGTTCAGTATGATTAACCTCTGCTAAAGGTAGAGCGTTTAATGAAACTATTGGTTTCATCGGAGGATCTGAATTTTGTAAAGCCGATTGGACTGCTTGTCTAGCCTGATCAACACTTGAAATAGAAGTTTTGTCAGTTTCAGTACTAGTCTGATTTTCCGGCTGATTTACAATGTCTGTATTAATACTGCTGTCATTTAAATTGTGGTCAGAATTTAAAGCCGATAAATCATTTTCCAAATTCGGAGTATCAGATAAACTATCAACTGGTTGAGGTAAAGAAAATCCAACCGGATTTTCAGTCACAGGACTTATGCCACTCAACGGATCAATCGACGGATCTAAATCTTCTGGTTTTAAGTTAGCTGAAAATGGACTTGCTTGATCAATCTCCGAATTGTTGTCTATTAAACTACTGGTCGATTGTGCCTTAGCCTCATCAACAACACTGCCAGTTTGTCCTAAATTATCAGCTTCCAAAAACGGATTAACCGAACTATGTTTTAACTCGTTTTGGCTATCTTTAGACTGAGCTTTAACCTCTTGCTCGTCATCATGATTAATCAATAAATTACCATCATTATTAACCACTGAAGTATTATTGTCTACGGGTTTATTTTGATTTAAGTCTTGGTCTTGGTCTTGGTCTTGGTCTTGGTCTAAATTTAAATTAGAAAAATTACTCAACTGATCAGCTACTAATTGTTGGTTTGCCCCAGTAGACAATAAATTAGCACTAACAGATAGTGTATTGGCAGTTGTTTTTGAATTAGAAAAACGATCTGTTTCAGCTACAATACCAGTTAAAAGAGCCGTTGAGATTTGTTCATCTAATAAATTTTTATCTAGTTCTGCACACATGAAAGCAATTGTTTCACAAAGACTACTGCTGTTTGGTTCTAAAATATTCAGTAAACCCATCTCACTTTTTTGATTGATATTAATGGTGGCCACTGTTGCATCGTGTAAGATTCTATCATTAACGGTTACAGCTTGATCTAGATCTTTTTTATTGATAGCTCCTAGTACTATTACCAAATCAACATTAAAATCTCCTTGGCTAAATTCTAAATCATCCTGATTAATTGATGTTTTATATGGCGTGATAAAAATTTTAACCTTATCTCCATCAGATTTATATTTTAATTTATCAGCTTTATTTTTATCTAAAGAAATAATAAAATCTCGTAAACTATCAGTGTTTTTCTCTAAAGTTGTATCTGGTTTTAAAAAATCAATCACAGACGGTATTTGACCACTAAAAACACCGCTGCCATGTTTATTGAGTTTATTAACAAATAATGTTAATCCGATACAGCCAGCCAACTCATCTACAGAAGGGTTATGATCAACAGAAACCAGAATATTGTTAGCGGTTTTAATTTTGTCAATTAACTCTTTAATTTTATCATTCATTTTTATTTTTAATTATTATTTAAATTTTATCACAAAAAAAAGATTTTGTCGATTA
>DAIDMV010000024.1 GCA_027448765.1 bacterium
AATAGATCAATCGATTTATCTATTTAGACTTAAATTCTTATCTGTTGTTTTATTTTTTTTGTCTACCATTTTATTATATATATACATATGAACCCTATAACTATTAAATCTTATAAAAAACTAAATGATAAACAAATTAAAGTCTTAAAGATCTTATATAGGTTTAGGTTTGGTACAAGTCAGTTAATAGCACTCATTAAATAATTGGGCTCTATAATTCATATCAAAATCACTGGGTTAAACACTATAAAATTTCTTTTTAATCTATTTCAATATACTACATATATATGCCCTGAAATCAATAAAGTTATAAAAGTACTTGCAATAATTAAAAAAATAACGTATGATGAACGGTTCTGCTTTGAACGATGGCGAATAATTCCATCTTAGATGACATCAATAATTCAATAAATAAAGGAGTTTTATATGAAAAATAGTCCTGAGCTTAGTTCAAGAACACCAGAAAATAAATTACGTAAAAAATTGGCTGTAGCTACTTTAGGTGTTATCGCACTAGGAGCAAGCCTTGGTATAATTAAGGCTATTCCAGCGTCGACTTCAATTAAAGCTGTCGGTGTAGAATCAATACAACCGAATAAGGCTATTCCAGCGTCGACTTCAATTAAAGCTGTCGGTGTAGAATCAATACAACCAAGTTATGCAAGAGGAACGTCTTTTGAAAAAGATGGCTATTTGCCTATTGATAAATTCGAAATTAAAAAAGGTCAATCAGTTACATTATTTGCTCGTTGTCCTGTGTCAAATTATCAAGAATGTTTAGATCACCCATTTGATCAAGGCAGTAAAAAAAGTCCGGAAATAATTGTCGATAATAAGACCACCGAAATCCTGTATATTGCAGGAGATAGAGTTTCAGATAAATTTCTAGGTATTCCGTATTTTGGACCATTCTTAGATATTTCAACTGTTCCAGCAGGAACAACATATCGAAACTCTTCACCTAGTGAATTAAGTCAAATAATGACTGTCAGTGAAGATAGATTTCCTGGAGCTTATTCAAACGGTGCGACTATGAAAATTTTAAGCAAGTTTGGTGAAACTGTTATGACTCAAGAACTTCAATATTAAGTCTCACTTAAAAGTTTTATAAACAACCCTATAGTAGCTTATTTTGCTATCAACAGATTGCAAAACGGCTAACCTGAATTCCATTCCCAATCTTTCCACCTAGGTATTTCGTAGAACATGCTTTCGTTGTTCGAGCGGGCTATTCCAATTGTAGCGTTTACGTGAGCGATTGTTAAGAATGTTTTCTACTTCCATT
>DAIDMV010000025.1 GCA_027448765.1 bacterium
TTATACTTATTATGTTAATGGTAATGTTACTATTAGTCATAATATAGTTTTTCAAACTTCTTCAATAACTAACCCAGCTCAAATCCCAAGTTTTAATTTAATAGTTAATGGTAACATTTACATTGATTCAAGTGTGACTCAACTTGATGGACTATATCAAGCTCTTGGTACTGGCATTAATGGTAATATCTATGATTGTAACACTGGTACGGGTTCCAGTGTTATTGTCACCCCGGTTTATCCAGAATGTTCACGCCAACTAACAGTTAATGGTAGTATGATGGCTCAAAACACTTTTCATTTAGACCGAACGACTATTCCACCATATCCACAGCCCAATGGTCCTCCTGCTGAAATTTTTAATCTTAGTCCATTGATGTGGTTTGATCAAGTTACTAATAATTCTAGTGGAACCCCAGCTTTTAATGAAAACAACAATCAATTACAATATGCTTCATTGACTAGTTTGCCACCAATTTATTAAGTTGAATAGTTAGTGAAAAGTTGTTCATTCAAACTGTTTCAAGGCCTAATTACTAGATAAAATAGTTATTTATCATCTATTAACAGTCAATTGATTCAAGAATTGAAAGCTTTATTTGAGGTTTTGAGACAATTTGACATTAAGAATTATTCTGTTATAATTGCATTTTAGAATAGGATCAATAGATGGAAAGAAGAGATTATAAAATAACCAAACAGAAAAGCTGTATCGATGATATACCAATTTCTATAACAGTAGATGCCAGTTTGACTGAATTTTCTGGAACACGTCGTGAAGCCGATTTAATTGTTAGAGCTTTAATGTTATTACAAGCTGAACTAGAACGATCTAAAGCTATTGGTTTAGTCTTTGAAGACAGCGAAGATAGTTGTTGGAATGATGAGTTGCTTGGACGACCACCTAAACCTCAGGAACTAGTTGAAATCATAGAAAAGATTAAAATACCTCACTATATTGGTCCCAGACAATTAATTGATGAAAGAATCAAGCAGTCTAATATCTGATCATCTCGATAAATATTAATTAGTTACAACAAATTATAATTTGTTTGAAATCATTAAGACTGATTTTAGATTAAATTAATTGATGCTGGTCTTTTATGAAAAGTTTTAATATGACTAACTAATAGAAGGAT
>DAIDMV010000026.1 GCA_027448765.1 bacterium
CTAATAAATAAGGGGAGTTTATAACTCCCCTTATTTATTTTGATATCAATTTTTGAGTGTCATGATTGTCTCCTTTCATTAATCCACCGTATTGTTTCTTGAAATAGTTTTTCCATTGCTCCATCTTAAACAAAAGGATGGCTGGCATTAGGAATAATAATATGTTCTGTTTTGGCTGTAATGTTGTTGACATAATCTTGTCCAAAACGTTTCATAGTTTCTCCGCTGTTATCAGCATTGATGACTAGCGTATCAATATTAAAGTTTTTAGCCATTTCTGTACTACCTGGATCATAATCTTCAAAGACTTGACGGGATAGTACATAACCTGGACCGGCTGCCGATACATACGAATCAAGCTTTTTAATATAGATGAAGTCATTTTTTAAATTTTCCTTAGACTCTGGTTCGTCATAGCCGTCTGTGTGACTTGGATCCCATAGAATCGCTGTGTCAAAAGCTTGCTTGAGGGAATAAGCCATACCACTATAACTATGACCTATCACACAGGTCCACTGAGCACCTTGTTTCTTAACGAAATCAATTATTGTGTCAATATCTGCGGCGTTGGTTTTAACACCAAAATCACCAATATTGCGTTGATATTCCTCATCACCATAAAAACTAACCCTTAGGGTTGCAATATTATGTTGGCCCAAGAAGCGTGAGGCGTTAAAAAGCTGTAAATCATTTTCCCAACCACCTAATCCGGGTGCTAATACGGCTAGCGGTAAACTATAGTCACCACGTAAAATGCCATGTATGGCTAGTTTACTGTCAGGTATAGGGATTTGAACCTCTGACTCTGTTAAGGTTTTTGCATGAATCTTTTCCATACGATCTCCTCTTAATTGGAAATGAACAATCGGTTTTTGTTCGATCCTTAAAAATTTATTTAGTTGTTAGATGACATTAACAGATGTGGTTAATGTCTAATTATTATAGTAGATATTGTAGAGCAACATAATTATACTTATTTAATCATACTAATCAAAAAAAGTCAATACTTGCGTAATATCTCACCACCTTTGCAACATATAAAGCGGCTGTTCTAAACTGTATTAACTACTAAATTAAACAGGAGAACAGCCACTATGAGCTATTCTAGCAATCCTAACCTACCTAAAGCGAGAGC
>DAIDMV010000027.1 GCA_027448765.1 bacterium
TCACCCCAATAACACTCTTGTAAGAAATAATTTTCAACATCATCCTCGGTACCCGCACTTAGAGTGCCTCGTATCGTTAATTGATTATCGGAAATGCTTACGTCTAGTTCGTTTTTATTGACTCCAGCTGTTCTAGCTTTTACGACTAGAGTTTCCTTTGTTTCGTAGACATCAACTGCTAATTGACCAGGAACAGCTTCGTCTTCGTCCCATTGGTCGTCGGCCGGATTGACCGTTGTTTGTTGCTGTTGTTGATTGTCGTCCTGTGAAGCGCCACCCACCGTGTCGTCGTCACCTAAGAAGGCGGCGGTTAGCTCATCTTCTTCTAATAATAGGTCGTCGTCGTGATTTCGGCGTGCCATAAGGTTGTTACCCTCCGTTAGATTTACTTTTTTAGGTAATCTTGCCTTTTTGTCTTAGTTTCAGTATAGCTTAGTTCTTTTAAGATAAGCAACGATAATAGTCTATATTTACAACACAATAATAACAACAGTTTATTATTTTTCTTATTTTATCTCTGGCCAGGTATAATATTAGCCGTGCCTTGGAAGGGTGTCCGAGCGGTTTAAGGAAATGGTCTTGAAAACCATCGTGCCGGCAACGGTACCGAGGGTTCGAATCCCTCCCCTTCCGCCAGAGCACTGCCGTTAACTTAAGCGAATACACCAACTTCAAAACACTATCTTCCTTTGTCGCTTCCAGTAATTCAATACTTGTCTGCTAGAGTTCTCCTTGCGCTCTGCCTTTCATCCTTTTCTGACAAATGTCGGAATAGATAGGAATAACTCTGTTAACTGTTCAAGCCGTTGCCCATTCGGCTGCTTGGAGTAAAACAGCTCAAAAGCCTGTTCTTTAATAGCGTTGAAGGAAACTGCTTTGTTTACTTTCTTGGGGAGTCCACCTTTTTGTTTGGACAGCTTTGTTTCGGCCTCTAGAGTCAGGATAGATTCCACGACACTTAAAAAGATCGTAGCGTCGTCTTAACTAGATTTTCTGGCGTATAGGCAATATTTGGTTGGTGTTGCTTTGGCGGCTGATAAGGTGAGGTATTGGTATGTTGTACCTTTAGTCTATTCATTAAGGACAAAGGCAACACAAAAGGCTATGAAGTATAG
>DAIDMV010000028.1 GCA_027448765.1 bacterium
GTTTTTTGACTATTGGATTATTGACTGAAAAAACAATATGTATTGACTGTGTTGTAGATCCTGGACTGATGACACTGACTAAATATTGATGATCGAGATTTTGAATATTAAGACCAATCTGATTAGTCTTTTGGTTAAATATCTTGCTGGTACTAGTATTTTTTTTCCAAGCGTTAATAATTGAATTAATCTGGTTAAGTCCGTAGGATAAATTTAATGTTGAAGTATTTTTAACTTTAAGACTTTTTAACTGTTTATTTTGAAGTTGGTTATTAACTTTTAGAGCGGATTTATTGAGATTGTTAACAAGAACTAGGCTTGGTAACTTTTTTTGAGCTCTAATTTTATTGAGACTGTTAAGTAAAGAACTGGTTGATATTTTTGAAGGTGATACTACTAATTGACTTGGATTGATTTGTTTGAAAGCAATATAGCCAATGACCATAAATGCAATTAACGGTAAGTATGGCCAGTAATGTTTAAGATGATGTTGTTTATCAGGTTTAGTGTAGGTTGGTTTTTGTATATTTTTTTTAGTTAATGTCATCTAGTTTCATAATAATGAATTAATGATGTCTTGTCGATATCTTAAATAAAATAAAGTCATAGAAGCGGCATTTGAAACGTTAAATGATTCTTTTAGACCATGCATTGGTATCTCAATTGATCGATCAACAATACTTAGAATTTGATTGTCTATCCCATTGACTTCGTTGCCAATAATTAAAGCTATAGGAGAATTAATTTTAACATTAATTAGATTAATTGATTGAGCGGTTTGTTCTAGGGCAATAATTTGATATTTTTGAGATTTCAACTGGTTGATCAGTTCAATAATATTTTCGTGGTGTTGAAAATTAATATTTTTTTCTGCTCCAAGTGAAGTTTTACGAATTTGTCGATCATTATTGATGGCAATGTGTTGTAAGCGATTATCATTGGTTGTTATCGGATAAGGACTAGTACCCGTTAAATAAATTGTTTTTAGACCTAATCCATCCATAGTTCTAAATAAGGAACCAATATTATATGATGAACGAAGATCGTGAGCAATAAGTATGATAGGAAAGTTAGCCATATATTTATATTGTACAG
>DAIDMV010000029.1 GCA_027448765.1 bacterium
TAAGAAAATGCCACTAAAATTAAGAAATTATATAAAAATTGTTTTGACAATGCTAATTTTTAGTATGCCAGTATTAGCATACTCAAATGCCTATGCTTGCACTAATGTAGCAGACAATATAAGTAATGGTGCCAATGCTACTGCTACGGGCAGCACCAGTAATAGTACCGGTACTGCCGGTACTAGTGCGTGTGGGGGGACTACTTCAGGCATAACAAATGGTATTGGTTCTTTGGCAAAGAAAGCCGTAGATATTTTATCAATAATAGTAGGCGTGGTTGCCATAATAATGATTATCTTCGGTGGCTTTAAGTATATTACTTCTGGTGGTGAAAGCGGTAATGTGTCGGGAGCTAAGAATACACTAATCTATGCTATTGTTGGATTAGTGGTCGTTGCATTGGCTCAGATTATAGTTCACTGGGTATTAAACACGGCATCTACTGTAACTATTTCAGGCATTATTCATCTTTAAGGTATAGGTTACATAAAAATACCCCCTTATTACAAGAGGGTATTTTTATTTTGACCGTTCTTATTTATAGAACTTGAATCTTTTTAACGGTGTCTTGTTTTACTTTACCGAAGCTGATGGTCAATACTCCGTCTTTTAGCACGGCTTCAATTTCATCTTCTTTTACTGGCACCGGCAATGCTATGGTTCTAGAAAATTCACCCCAGTAACATTCTTGGAGAAAATAATTCTCTACATCATCTTCTGTGCCAGCACTTAGCGTTCCTCTAATTGTTAGTTGATTGTCAGATATGCTAACGTCCAACTCACTTTTGTTAACACCGGCAGTTCTAGCTTTAACAACTAAACTTTCCTTTGTTTCGTATACATCAACAGCTAATTGTCCTGGAACAGCTTCATCTTCGTCCCATTGATCATCTGCTGGGTTAGCCATTGGTTGCTGATCGTTATTAACCAAAGCTTCACCAACCGTATCTTCATCACCTAGAAAAGCTGCAGATAGCTCATCTTCTTCCTCTAATAATAAATCATCGTCACGATTTCGACGTGCCATAAGGTTTATACCCTCCATTAAATAGTTTTTTTTATTTGGG
>DAIDMV010000030.1 GCA_027448765.1 bacterium
ACGAAGGTTTAATACAAATTGCAGAAATTGCGCAAACAATGAACCATCGTAAATCAAGAGATGAATTAATCAGAATCCTCAGAGACTACACGCCGAACGCTAGCAATAGTGAAGATATAGTCCAATCTACATAGCGATATGTAGGTTCGAGAAATCGAACGTTCACAGCGACAAATACGTTGTGAATAATACCTCAGAGCGAAATTCCTTGTCAGGTAAAACTTGCTTGAACATATCGTAAGATATGTACACTTGGGAATTAAAGCTAGTAAACAGTAGTGCAAAGTGTAATACATGGCTATATGCTGGAAAATCTGAGTATCTAATCGGTACTAGCTATTTATAGCAGTAAAAATCTGATCAGTGCAGACAATCAGCAGGAAAGACCTCTAAGTATTTAATGAAAATTTAATATATGAGGAATCCTCAGAGACTACACGCCATGCCCCTGTTGAATCAGGGTGAAGATATAGTCCGATCTCTATAGCGATATAGAGGATACTAAATGCGTAGTATTGATAACAACAAGCGCAGTAATGCAGATGAAGTTCTGACCTGCACGAATGGCGTAATGACATGGGTACTGTCTCGACGAAGAGCTCGGTGAAAGTGCATTGACGGTAAAGATGCCGTCTGTCCGCAGCAGGACGAAAAGACCCCGTGCAGCTTTACTACAGCTTGACATTGAGCCGGGTTATAACATGTGTAGTATAGGAGGGAGGCTTTGAAGCCGAGGCGCTAGCCTTGGTGGAGCCACCAGTGAAATACCTCCCTTGTTATGATCTTGTTCTTACTCGAACCGTTATCCGGTTCGAGGACCGTGTCTGGTGGGTAGTTTAACTGGGGCGGTTGCCTTAACACTAACTTCACTCCGAGGTTAGTAATGGGGGCGTATTTGGCTATATGCTGGAACATCTGAGTATCTGATCGGTACTAGCTATTTATAGCAGTAAAAATCTGATCAGTGCAGACAATCAGCAGGAAAGACCTCTAAGTATTTAATGAAAATTTAATATATGAGGAATCCTCAGAGACTACACGCCATGCCCCTGT
>DAIDMV010000031.1 GCA_027448765.1 bacterium
CAACATTTGAAGTGGGGTTCTGTACTGTAACTTCAAGTGTACACGTTTAGTATTGTAGTAGTCCAGATATTTAACTAGTTTGTCTCTCTGACGCTGAATAGTAACATTCCTATCCCAGAAGTAACCAATGCATTCTGTCTGGATAGTTCTGTTAAACCTTTCAATGTGAGCATTGTCATTGGGTCTATGTAATCTAGTATGCCTCATATTAATACCACTACTTCTTAGAACCTGTTCAAAGTAACGTCCGTATTCTGGCCCATTGTCACTCTGAGCCATAGATATTACAATACCCCATTTATCCTGAGCCTTAAGCACTGCCCTGGCTGCTAGTCCCGGGCTGAGTTTTGAAGCTAAAGTCACATAAGACATCCGAGTAAACAAGTCGATGACCGTGTAGTAGTATAGTCTCTTGCCAGTCTTAGGATCTACATGATGAATAGTATCTGTTTCAACTAACTCACCAGGTTTAGTTACATGAGGTCTCCTAGGGTTATCTGGGCGGACTCGTTTCTTTCTACCACTAGCGTATCCTGTTCGCTTTAGAATACGTCTGACACTAGACAAGCTTATCTTAACCAGATAGTCTTCGTTTAAGTGCCACCAGATAATCTCTGCGCAGCGTTTTAGTTTAACCCTTAAGGCAATAACTAACTTAACAATATCTTCTGAGATAGTGTTAGGTGAAGTAAGTGGCCTAGAGCTAAGAGTTGGAATACGCCAAGAACATCTCAGAAGATGGTTTGCCTGGCTATAGATACGATTTGGACGATTTGGATTGTCGAACTGTACATTCTCATTCAGTTTATCCCACTTCTTCTTCCATCTGTAGATAGTTGATCTATGTACTCCACATTTGTTAGCAACCACATACAGTGGTAAACCTTCATTAATTAGTAGTTTAAGACCTAAAGCTCTCGCTTTAGGTAGGTTAGGATTGCTAGAATAGCTCATAGTGGCTGTTCTCCTGTTTAATTTAGTAGTTAATACAGTTTAGAACAGCCGCTTTATATGTTGCAAAGGTGGTGAGATATTACG
>DAIDMV010000032.1 GCA_027448765.1 bacterium
CCGAAGTAGGAACCACCACAACTCTTGAAGATACAGTTAAAAGATACAACTACGAATTAGAAACAGCCATGGAGGGAGTAGAGACCATCGTCGGCCAATTTGGCATGGGAAGTGATGGACATATCGCCGGTATATTACCTAACTCTACCGCCACACAAGAAATAATCGAAACTATAACCGGCTATGTAAGCGAGCCTTTTACTAGGATCACTCTAACTTTCAACGGGATTAGACGACTAAGCGAAGCCTTTTTAGTGGTTATGGGCAGCGATAAACATGATGCCATTGACCGCTTAATTCATCAAAACTTGCCTTTAACTCAAATGCCAGCACAAATTATTAAACAAGTTAAAGAATCTTATATATATAACGATCAAATGGAAGGAGCCTCAACATGAAGGTAGCCATACACGGATTAGGCAGAATGGGCATGCAAATAGCCCACAAACTATGTGATGATAACCACCAAGTTATCGCCTATAATCGATCAATAGATAAAGTTGACGAAGCCGTTAGATTTGGAGCAATAAAGTCAACTTCCAAAGAAGATGTTATTACTGCCTTTGGTGATGACACGCCAATTATTTGGTTGATGTTACCGGCCAATATTGTTGATGATCAAGTGGATGAATGGTTTAAGGTTCTACCCAATGACAGTATCATTATAGACGGCGGAAACTCCGATTATAGACTGACCAAACAACTTGATCATAGAGTTACGGACCACCAAATGAGATTAGTAGACATAGGAGTTAGTGGAGGAGTATGGGGCTACCAAAATGGTTTTTCAATGATGGTAGGGGCCAATGACGAATCAGCCTTTAAAACAATTGAACCAGCACTAAAAAGTTTAGCTAATCCTGAAGGTGGATACGCCTACTTCGGACCCAGTGGTAGTGGCCACTTTGTTAAAATGGTCCATAATGCCATCGAATACGGCATGATGGAAAGCTTAGCTGAAGGTTATCATATTCTTAAACAGGGACCCTATAAAAACTTGGAGTTAGCATCAGCTGGTGAAGTTT
>DAIDMV010000033.1 GCA_027448765.1 bacterium
AGCAATTTCACGAACAGCCATAGGGCTGTTTTTAACAAGCTCTTTGTATTGTTCAGATAGAGTAGCTATACGATTCTTGGTGATCTGATTAATCATAAGTATATTATAGCACACTTTACGTGAAAAATGGTATAAAACTATATATTTTCATGCAAAGCTAGTTATGGCTAGTAACGAAACCTAGTCGACTTTCTTGCTGCTTGGTTGCCGTGGACGAATCGGTCGGTTACAGAATCAAAAAACAGAGGTGGTAGCTTAATAAATGTCATTTAATCTTGTTCCAACCTGCGAGCAAGACGTTCATATTTTAGGGAAACCGGTCTCGAACTTGCTAACAGAGAGAAGACAATCTCAAAAAATGACAAAGACCAGGTCTAGAAACTTGGTCTATCTCTGTTGGTGCTTGGTCTGGCTCCCCAAACTGGATTCGAACCAAACTAAATTACTGCCTAAATATTGGGTTTGCTTTACTTTAGCTTACACCTGTTAAATATCAAGTTTAATCTTCAGGAAGACACGCTCGTTGACAAATACACTTTACTTTGATAAAGTGTTTTTCATGATAAAAGAAGTAAACAGAGTTTGGAATACTGATTCAGCCCAACAACTAGCTAGGGTTATGACTTCTATTTCCGATAAAGCTGATATGCAGAACTTCTTACGGGATGTAATGACTGAAAAGGAAATCGTTGAGATAAGTGCCCGACTAGAGGCTGCGCGTATGCTTACGAACGGTGAAAAATATAAAGAAATTACCAAGCAAACCAAACTTAGTAGCCGTACGGTAGCTCGAATTAACGATTGGCTCAAGAATGGCTGCAAAGGCTATCCTGTAGCGCTCAACCTCGTTGAGGCAAGCCATTATGCACATATTCTGCCAGCTCGTGCTGAATAGTTAGTATTTTTTTGATACATAAGACGCTAGCATGAAGCTGGCGTCTTTAAATATGTAATGAAACTAAGTAAGGATTTAACAATGAGTGAAGGAAATTTTTATACGCCGGATGAGGTGAAGCCTCT
>DAIDMV010000034.1 GCA_027448765.1 bacterium
ACTGAATATAGAACACTCCTCTACCTTAATACTAGATAAATCTAGTACTAACCGTAATTTCGGTATTAAGCTTAAGCCCCGTTACATTTTAGGCGCAGAATTCCTTTGCCAGTAAGCTATTACGCACTTTTTAAATGATGGCTGCTTCTGAGCCAACATCCTGGATGTCATTGGAATTCCACATCCTTATCCACTTAGCTTAAATTTAGGGACCTTAATTGACGGTCTGGGCTGTTTCCCTTTCGACTAATGGAGCTTAGCCCCCATAGTCTAACTCCAAAAATATACACAATAGCATTCGGAGTTTAACAGATTAAGGTAAGTCAAAAGACCCCCTAAAATCAATCAGTGCTCTACCTCTATTGATTAAATTTTCAGGCTAGCCCTAAAGCTATTTCGAGGAGAACCAGCTATTTCCAGGTTCGATTGGCGTATTACCGCTATCCACAGTTCATCCCAAAAAATTTCCACTTTTACGGGTTCGGACCTCCATATTGATTTCTCAATACTTCATCCTGACCATGGATAGGTCACCTGGTTTCGGGTCTACATCTAACTACTAATCGCCCTATTCAGACTTGATTTCTCTACGGCTTCACTTATTCAAAAGTTTAACCTTGCAATTAGATACAACTCGCTGACTCATTCTTCAATAGGCACGTTGTCAATCCGCAGAGATACTTTCTTTGTGCAAGCACTCCAAAAGCATTAACTCTACATGGACCTTCAACTGTTTGTAAGTATATGATTTCAGAAACTATTTCATTCTCTTTCTTAGAGATCTTTTCACCTTTCCCTCACGGTACTTGTTCACTATCGGTCACAAAAAGTATTTAGCCTTACCTCATGGCTGAGGCGAATTCTCACATGTTTTCACCTATCACGTGATACTTGGGACATAATTAGAAAGATTAGAAGTTTTTAAATACACGACTCTCACGTTCTATGGTCTACCTTTCCATATAGTTCTTCTAACAACTAATTTTATAACTTTCCTAAAGATTCGTAATACTT
>DAIDMV010000035.1 GCA_027448765.1 bacterium
GTTTTTGACTTATATTCCTTGAGTCAAAATCACTAGAGGTTATAAGTTGGTAATACATGAGCGCAGATTCAAGCTTATCCGACAGTCTATCGGCTAAGAAATCGGCTTCGTCCTTTGTCTGTTCATCAAGCTCAAGATACTTTGTTATTTCTTTCGCGAACAACCACGGTCGAGATATTTTAGGATCGTTAGGGCCCCAACTAGCCTTCTGCTTCAGAACTGGTATCAATATATTGAGACTGGCAGGTTGTTTATTATCGGTATGTGGTTCTTTCGTCATAATGTACTTCAATTATATCCTAAAAAAGGCTTGGTCATGGAACCTGGTCAGGTTTCATGCTGCTTGGTTTCCATATGGCTTGAGGTCGGCTTCAGAACCAACCTAAGGAGTAAATAGTGACATGTTGGATCTTTAGCTGGTTCCGACCGATTTGTTGCGTAATAGGAACTGGACTCGAACCGTTAACAGGGGGTGAAAAACTCAGAGGCCAGGCCTTAAATATAGAAAACCAGGTCTAGGAACCTGGTCTACCTCTGTTGGTGCTTGGTCTGGCTCCGGGGACTGGGTTCGAACCACGCGCTTCTACCACCCAAATTTTAGGCTCGCTTCACTTTAGCTTACATCTGTTAAATATCAAATTTATTCTTCAGGAGTAAGTGCTCATTGACAAATCCACTTTACTTTGATAAAGTACATTCATGAAAAAAGAAGTAGATAGTGTTTGGAATACTGATCCAACCCAGCAGCTAGCTAGGGCTATGACCTCTATTTCGAATAAATCTGATATGCAAAACTTCTTGCGCGATGTAATGACTGAGAAGGAAATTATTGAGATAAGTTCCCGGCTAGAGGCTGCGCGTATGCTTACGAATGGTGAAAAATATACAGAAATTATTAAACAAACAAAACTTAGTAGCCGTACAGTCGCTCGAATTAGCGATTGGCTTCAGAATGGCTGCAAAGGCTATCCCGTAGCACTCAGCATCGTTACGGCAAGC
>DAIDMV010000036.1 GCA_027448765.1 bacterium
AAAACCACACCTAAACGATCAAATTCAATATCTTGGCTTCATGGACAAAAATAAAATCGTTAAATATTTTAAAGGCGCTAAAGCTTTTATTATGCCTATCCAATGGGAAGAACCCTTTGGACTAACCATGATTGAAGCAATGGCCTGTGGCACTCCAGTAATCGGTTATCGTCGTGGTTCAGTTCCTGAAGTGGTTGCCCATGCAAAAACAGGCTTTGTCGTCGACACCATGAAGGAAATGGTGGAAGCGGTCGGCAAAATAGATAAAATTGACCGCTATAAATGTCGTGAACATGTGGTAGAGCACTTTTCTATAGAAGTCATGACCAAAGGTTATGAGAGCGCTTATAAAAACGTTCTAAAGGTAACTAAACGTAAAAATTTCCCCTCAAGTCGTCTCTTTAGGAATAGCTATAAACAGCTTGGTATGCTTAAAAACAAGAAATGGTTATAAGGGAATTTCCAATTAGAAAAAAGATAGTAGTTGTAGCGAGTATTCTTATCAGTTATAATTTGCAAAGTTCACCATATATTCCGGGGTAGCTCAGCGGTAGAGCGGGTGGCTGTTAACCACTAGGTCGCTGGTTCGAATCCAGTCCCCGGAGCCAAATAGAACGCAATTGCTCGTCGAGCTTATCACGACCCTTGTTATCGGGGTCGTTTTTAATAGTTTGGTTACTCATTTTTTGCCTCCTAGCAAATCATTAGTTTTTAACACATTCTGGGCGATAGCCCGGCTAAAATTCGTATAGCTAACAGATACAACATCATCAGTGTAGGTCAGTTTTTGGAAAAGTTTGGTTATGATTAGACGTTTTTGTACTGGTGTCTTCTTTGGGTATAGTTCGGCTGCTTTTTGAGACAGTTCAAGTAGTACCAGCTTTTGTTCCAGTAATAGCCCGAGTGATTGGTCAATCGTGCCAAGTCGCTCTTCCAACAATGCCTTTTCGCTCATCAGTTCACCGTGCTTCTGCTCGTATCGTTCAGCCGTGACTT
>DAIDMV010000037.1 GCA_027448765.1 bacterium
GGAAGTTGCTAAACAAGAATATGAAACGGTTTGGATGGGCACCCGCAAGCCTCATGCTCGACAAGTTTTCCGTGGGTTAAGTCGTTATTATGACTATAACTATCTTAATGACATAGCTGAAACTGAAAGCGGTTGGGATATGACCCCTCGCTTTAACAGAAAGGCACTTAATTACTTGCCAGTTGACTTAAATGCCTTGTTGTATAAATACGAAACTGATTTTGCTCGGTTTAGCCGAATGACTCATGATTTGCCAGCAGCTGATAAATGGGAATCTGCAGCAACCTTAAGACAGCAAACAATGAATGAACTTATGTGGGATAAATCTAAAAGTCTTTATTTTGATTATGATTTTACAAAACATAAAAGAGGTTCAGTCGCTAGTTTAGCTGCTTATTTCCCGATGTGGGCTGGAATGGTTGATGAAGAACAGGCTGCCGCTTTAGTTAAGTCACTAAAACGATTTGAAAATAGGGGTGGTCTTTCTACGACTGATTTTATTCCAAGCGTACCTTTTGTATCTGGTAATTTACCAACTCAGTGGGCCTATCCTAATGGTTGGGCTCCCCTGCAGTATATAGTCATTCAAGGCTTAGAGCGCTATGGTTATCACCAAGAAGCTCGGAGACTTGCTAATAAATGGTTAGCAAATAATTTGGATTGGTTTAACGCCCATGGAGTATTTTTAGAAAAATATAATGTTGTTACACCCGATCGACCACCAATGAAGGGCTTGTATCCTTCACAAATAGGTTTTGGTTGGACCAATGCTGTTTTTGAGCGTCTATGTCAAGATTACGTCGACCGTCCTTTGTAGGCTATACTTAATCCATTAGGAAGCTAGTTAAAGGTTAAGAGGGGTTATAGCTCAGTTGGCTAGAGTGCAGCAT
>DAIDMV010000038.1 GCA_027448765.1 bacterium
GTTCCACATCCTAATCATACCAAATTACCAAAACAGAATCGAACTTAATTAACAGGGGTAGATTTTGATTAATTATAAAGTAACAATTTAGGTATCAAATTTTAGAACTTCAAAAATAAACAGATTACAGGGATAAAATTTGGATTGAAATTAAAAACTCTCTCTTGGTGATCCCAAGGGGAATCGAACCCCTGTTGCCGGGATGAAAACCCGGTGTCCTAACCGCTAGACGATGGGACCTTTTGGTCTGGCATATAGTAACATAACAGATTAAAAATAGAAAATCTCGGGTTTTTATACCCGAGACCATTAAGTAATAGAGCGGTCAGTCTAATATCACTTTAGTCTTTACTATAGCACAAAATAATTATTATTACTATGGGTTTGCACTTACTCACTACATCGTGGACACTTCGGCTCTTGGAATAGTTATATTTAATGTAGCACAGAATTCTTCAGGAGTTAGGTAGTTTAGTGCCTGGTGAGGACGAAAGAAGTGGTAATCGTTCAACCAGCGGTTAATTTGGGCCTGTAGTTTAGCTACACTGTCGGCCGACCTGTCCTCATCCAGGCATTCCTGCTGCAACTTGCCAATAATGTTTTCTACATGTGGTTTGTCTTTAGGTGTATGCGGTCTGGCAAAGTATTGGGTTACTCCTATTTGCTTTAGATAGGCATAGGCCTGGTCAAAGTTCTCGCTGCCGTTGTCGTTAACAATGACTGCCTGGTTACCAAAGGCTTTAATAGCCATCTCTAGGGCTATCTTGGCTTGGCTGGACTTTGAACTACTGGACACATGGATAATTGCCTGCTTGGTAAAGACATCCACTGCTACGAAAGCATAGCTTCGGCGGTTAGCAGACCAGATATGCTTCATGTCGAACTC
>DAIDMV010000039.1 GCA_027448765.1 bacterium
GTTAAGGTTAGTCAAAAGGGAAGTCATGTAAAGATGAAAGACTCACGTGGGCGAACAGCTATTATTCCCAACCATAAACGCATTAAGCCTGGTACGCTCAAAAAGGGCATATTAAATCCTCTAGATATTTCTGTAGCAGAATTGATCAAGCATCTAAAATAGAAAGATTTTGACAATTTACAGGAGTAAGCTAAGGTAAAACGATCCTAAAAATTAGGTGGTAGAAGTGTTTGGTTCGAATCCAGTTCCTGTTATTACCACAATGGGTTGGAACTGTTGGAATATCCATAATTCTGCATTTTGCCTCTGTCGTCTGGTTCCAAAGCCGACCGTAAGCCATATGGCAACCAAGCAGCGTGGAAGCCGACTTGGTTCCATGACCGGTTTCTATTGACATAATCGCCTAAGCTGCCTGGGTACGTTATGGTATAATCAAAACATGAAATATTGGCGATACGCACTGAATCATTGTCATAACTCTCATCATTTGAGGGGGCTTAGTGTAATGGTAGCGCGTTAGATTCCAAACCTAAAAGTAAACGTTCGATTCGTTTAGCCCCTGCCAGATAAAGGCACGAGGGCTTTTTTAATAATTTGTTGGCCGTAGTTTAACAGTAAAACGTTAGCCTGTGACGCTAAAGATGCGGGGGCAGCACCCGTCGGCCACCCCATAAACTAAAGTACGCGACCGTGGCGGAATAGCTACGCAGCTGTTTGCAAAACAGTTTCTATGCAGGTGCAAATCCTGTCGGTCGCTCCAAGTCAATAAAAATTCCGCGCGTACGGGTACTTTTGCGGTTTTGGTGCGCCAGAATGTTCAAT
>DAIDMV010000040.1 GCA_027448765.1 bacterium
GCTTAATGATTACCATTTCTTTAGACCTCATCAAGCCTTAAATTACTTAACCCCATCAGAATACTGTGATACATTAAGTATAACTATTTTACGTAGAAAAGTGTCCACGATGTAGTGAGTAAGTGCATATAAATTGATCGAAAGATACTAAAATGTTATAGTATTTTTTATGAGCGAGAAATTACCAGTAGTTGCAGCTATTCCAAATTACAACATGGGTCAGCAATTAGCGGGCTTATTACCAATATTAGTAGAGCAAAATTATTCTGACGTTTTTGTCTTGGATGATGCTTCTACGGATGGAAGCCGTGAAGTAGTCGAAGACCTTAATCGTGGTAGTGGCATTCATTTTGTAACAAGTTCCAAAAACAAGGGCGCTGGCTCTGCTCGAAACCTTGTTATTGAAGCCTTAAACTACAAGGCCATCATTCATTTCCTCGATGCTGATGTCAGCCCGCAGACAAAGCACATGCCAGAAATAGCTCATGACATTATGCCGACAGAACCAGTTGGCTTTGTGGGTGGCATTGCTTTGACGACCGAAGGCATACAGAGTGTATGGAATTACGGCCCACGCCAGGGGATACGTGCTGATATTGGGGCTAATATTCAAGCAAAGATTGAACCGCTTATCACCAGCAAACCCGACAAAGCAAAAGCTATAAGACGACGTTTCAGTAAGTTGCTTGAAGATTGGCCAGACCCCCTTAGCGAACCTGTACGGAAACAAGTATTCTGGAATATTGAGGCAAATCTATTAGTGCAGTCTAACGTGTTTACTGAGTTTAATGGTTTTGATGAAAAACTTAGA
>DAIDMV010000041.1 GCA_027448765.1 bacterium
TATTCCAAAGCTGCGATTGAAGTTGTTTTTTTTGATCTTCAGACATTTATGCCTTACTTTATATTTCTAGAATAACATTATTATTTAACCATTGGAATTAAGACTTTTGTTCAACGCAAAATGATCTTAAACATGTCGCTTTGTCTGGATGTGTGGCAACTTATGTATTATGACAATAACTAATTTTAATGAACAAACATTAAAATACATTTGCCAATATAAATCTTATCAGCTACAATACCGACCAAACGGTGGTGAAATAAGAGGAATCATGCTACAAGTTTTAGCGGTTATTCATTACAATCTCTTTCAACAAATCTTTGGTACTTCTCTTTTGTCTTTTTTCATTAATTTTACCTTTATTGTTATTGTTCTAGTTATTTTATATAGACTAATACTGATTTTCATCATTAATAAGATATTAGACGCTCTTGACTTTATTCATCTTAAGAAAACATCATCATTGGATTTTTTAGAACTTACTCCACCAAGTACTAATATAAAGTCGGCTAACGATGTCACTCAGTTATTTAGTAGTATTTATGGGCTAACTAGTAAAGTCTCATCTAAAGATAAATTACTAAGACGAAAAAACATAGTGTCACTAGAGTTAGTATCAAGTAGAAGTGATGGTATTAGATTTATTGTTGGACTTAATGATAACTACTCATCTTTATTTAAACAGTTACTGGAATCTTTTATGCCAGAGATTAAAATAAAAGACATACCAGACTATATACCTAGAGATTTAACTGATCTTAACTTTGAAGTAGTTGAATTTAGTCAGTCTAACCACTTTGCTTATCCACT
>DAIDMV010000042.1 GCA_027448765.1 bacterium
CTCTAGTGCCTCAGGATCTAATTGATGAGATAAAGTATGCGATACTGCATACATATCTTCCAACATCGCAATTGCCATCTCTGGTGTTGCGTTGTTTGGATCAATTATTTTTAGATAGCGAATTACACTATCTATATCATTTTCATTAATTTGATAATCTTTTGCCATAATTATTCCTTATTTTACCAGTAGAATCTGTTAAGTCCTAAGAATCTAATCATCTGTTTAGCTAGTTCTTATGACTCAATTCGTCTCATTATTTCTTTGGAGTTATATTGCGATAAAATATTAAGACTACCTTCATATAGTATCTTCCCATCTATCACAGCTATTTTCCGATGGTGATAATTATTAAAGGTTACAATTCTAACACCAATTGATTTAAGAATATCAAATGATTTATATGCTTGTGTACATAAGAAATTATCATGATGATTGGGATTACGAGTATTAATTGTTACCTTAACGCCGTGCTTAACAAGCTTCTTTAGTATAGGAAGTAGCTGATTGACTCTTCGACAGGTAATATATGGGCTTTCAATAATTACTTCCGTTTTAGAGTGTCTTAAGTCATGGATAAATGCATTATAAAATGATCGTTCATCAAATAATTTAGAGTTTATCAAGTCAGGGGAGAGTGATTTAGAATGTTTAATGAGGTTAAGCATTTTTATTATCCTCATTTCCACTATATGTGACTTCACCGTTACAATAACTAAAGCCTAAGTTATCCAATTTTTCGCACAAGAGAGTCAAACTACAGATGAGAGGGTTCCAATTTAGGGCAACCTGGCCAGCCAATTT
>DAIDMV010000043.1 GCA_027448765.1 bacterium
TGTTGGTCTTAAATTAAACACAAATGAGACCCATATAGCTAAATTAATCGTTAAAGAAATATCTGCTCGGTTGCAGTTTTTAGTAGATGTGGGGCTGGACTATTTAACTCTTCTTAGAAGTGCTACGACCTTAAGTGGTGGTGAAGCACAAAGGATTAGGTTAGCTACTCAGATTGGTTCTGGCTTGATGGGGGTGTTGTATGTTTTGGATGAACCAAGTATTGGCTTGCATCAACGAGATAATGCTCGTTTAATTGCTACTCTAAAAAGGCTTAGAGATATTGGTAATAGCGTTATTGTCGTAGAGCATGATGAAGAAACGATTCGTACTGCCGACTACTTATTAGATATTGGTCCGGGGGCAGGTATTCATGGAGGCGAAGTAGTTGCTGCCGGATCTCCAGAATTGGTCATTAATACGAAGGGCAGTATTACAGGAGAATATTTATCTGGCAAGAAAAAAATCGGTATTCCTAAAAAAAGGCGTAAAGGTAACGGCAAGAATTTAGTTATTAAGGGTGCAAAGGAAAACAACTTAAAGGATATTGATATTACTATACCCCTAGGCGAGTTAGTGGTTGTTAGTGGCGTTAGTGGTTCTGGCAAGTCTAGCCTGATTAATGATATTTTAGCTAAAGAATTATTGGCTCGGTTACATCGAGCTAATACTGTCCCCGGACGACATGATGATATTGAAGGCATAAAACAGTTAGATAAAGCAATTATTATCGATCAAAGTCCAATCGGCAGAACGCCACGTTCTAATCCGGCTACTTATACCGGATTATTTACTCCC
>DAIDMV010000044.1 GCA_027448765.1 bacterium
TTTCATATACCAATTATCAACATTGATCCGATTATAGGGTCTAATTGCTCCTTCGGCGATCGTTAATCGACCATTAGGAATTACTAGTGTTGGGTCAACCTCCATACGAGAACCAATTCCCGTGCACACCGAACATGCACCGTGCGGACTATTAAAACTAAAGGTCCGTGGTTCCAGTTCTGGTATGACAATTTCAGGATGATTAGGACAAGCATAGCGCAAACTATAAGGTCTAACTTCTTGATTATTAGCATTTAAAATGTAGACATTGCCATCCGAAATGTCCAAGGCCTGTTCAACACTTTGCACTAATCGACCTCGACTATCATCTTCGATGACCAACCGATCAACAACAATTTCAATCTGGTGTCGAATATTCTTATCTAGCTCAGGAAACTCATCAAGAGCATAGATAACTCCATCGACTCGAGCCCTTGCATAACCAGCTCGAATATATTGCTCAGGTATATGTTCAAAAGCACCTTTTTTATCAACTACTATTGGGGCTAATATAATAGCCCTAACCTGTTGATGCTGAATAATAATTTGTTCAATGATACTTTCGATCGTTCGACGCTCAACGACAACACCGTCAATCGGACAATGCGGTATACCAATTCTGGCATATAAAAGCCTCAGGTAATCATATATTTCGGTTACTGTTGCAACTGTTGAACGAGGATTACGACTGGTAGATTTTTGATCAATCGAGATAGCAGGGCTCAAACCATCTATTTGATCAACATCTGGTTTTTCCATCAACCCCAAGAATTGTCGAGCGTAAGAACTCAAGCTT
>DAIDMV010000045.1 GCA_027448765.1 bacterium
TAAGTATAATGTTGCCCAGCTGATATGGAATAAGGTAAGTTGGGGTTAGAGGTAGTGACATAGGTATTACCACTACTAGAACTTGGTGGATGAAAATAATTAGTTAAACAAGGCGCCGTACCAAAATTACCACCATAATTACTAGAATTAGTCCCGAAATTATTAAAATTAGCAAAAGTTAGTGGATTCGTTAACGAACTGTATAAACCTTGACCACTAACAAAATTACTAATAATACCAGTCGCAATAGCAGCGTATTCTGAACCAGAACTTGTTGTATCGGCAGAATAACCACTAATATTAGCACTTTTAGAACACCCCTGTAATTGTCGTGTCGAACCAGCTACGACATCACCAGCTTTAACTTGAAAATAAGGCTTAAAAATGGGAAGAAAGTGTATAGTAAAAGTTCCACTAGTAAAACAGCTCCGATCAAGAGCAGTGAGCGAACTAAACGTATGTCCACCTCCTGAAATACATTGGTATGAATTGCCTCTGACGGGATTTACATACTTTAGATATGGTGTTATTAAGATCGTAACATTAACCTGAGAAGCGTATAATTTATTGGTATAAATCATATTCGCAGAATGACTATACCAGATACTGTGTTGAATTGTGTTAGGATGTTGTGTGGTGTAAAAATTCAACTTTGTAGTAGTTTGTGGAGGCACGGTAACGGTGCCTCCACCACTAACAGTAGCGCTATCAATGTTATATGCCATGTAAGCAATATTATGCAAAGAAGGTGAGGAAGTACTTGTGACAGTGCTGCTATTAGGGAACTTA
>DAIDMV010000046.1 GCA_027448765.1 bacterium
ATGAACCAGGCCATCCTTGCCGGGCAATATTTGAACGAATGCTCCAAAATCCAACACGCTGACAACGGGAACATTTTCATATATCTTACCTATCTCTGGTTCGGCCGTAATACTTTGAATCCATTGCTTAGCAGCACTAATACTAGATAAATCAGGACTAGCTATTCTAATCGTTCCGTCATCATCAATATCTATTTCAGCTCCTGTTTCTGCAGTTATCTTCTGGATCGTTTCACCGCCTTTACCAATAACCTCTCGGATCTTATCTGGATTAATTTGAATGGCCTCTACTCTTGGCGCATATTCGCTTAATTCAGTTCGATGGGTCGATAAAACACTAAGCATATGTTTTAAAATAAAAGCTCGGCCTTCCCTAGCTTGTAATAAAGCCTCTTTAAGCGTATTTACCGCTAAACCATGTACTTTCATATCCATCTGCAAGGCAGTAATCCCTTTTTCGGTACCAGTTACCTTAAAGTCCATATCGCCGGCAAAATCTTCAGCATCAGCTATATCGCTTAGAATGTACGCTCGATCTCCCTCAAGCATTAATCCCATTGCTATTCCACTCACAGGAGCCTTTAGGGGAACGCCAGCATCCATTAACGCTAAACAACTAGAACAAGTTGCAGCCATAGATGTTGAACCATTTTGACTCATAATTTCTGTTACCGAACGAATTGCATAAGGAAAACTTGCTTCATCAGGTAAAACAGGAATTAAAGCTCGTTCAGCTAAATAACTATGGCCAATTTCTCGTCTTCCTGGACTACCCAACCTTCT
>DAIDMV010000047.1 GCA_027448765.1 bacterium
TCGCAGCCAAAAGAACTAAGAGACATAGTAAATCATCTATTAAGGCTGAAGTTAAAGCTCCAAATAATGCTCTTAAGTCTTATATAGACTTTAATGATCCTAATCGACCACAGGATGGACAAAATTATTCCAGGATGACTGAATCTGGAGCTTGGGTACAGGATTTCACGCATATCTATTTTATGGGAATGTGGGTATATGTAGCTACTGTTTTAGATATTAAAACTAGAAGAATAGTCGGTTGGAGTATTGGTCTTCGACATGACACCGAACTAGTGCATAGAGCAATCCTAGATGCCTTCAGTAAGTATCCACCGCCTACTATCCTGCATAGTGATCAGGGTAGTGAATATCTGAGTTACCGTCTACGGGATCTATGTCAGAAGATGGAGATCATATTATCTTGCTCCGATAAAGGTAGTCCTTGGCAGAATGGTTTTAAAGAAAGATTTTATAGTACCTTAAAAGATGAACTTGGACCTGTTAAAAGATTTAAAGATATTGCAGAACTTAATGAGGGTATTGCCTTAACTATTTACTATTACAACCATAAAAGAATTCATACAGCTTTAAAGATGAGTCCAGCTGCTTATGCTGCTACATTACAAACAATTAATTAGAGAATGAACAAGGTGTCTAGAATTAGGGGAGGTTGACATAGTTTTTTTCGGTGATTACTTCGCTTTATCCAGTCATAGATAGTTTGAACACCAATATTGACACCCTCTTTACGTAGATTTGCAGC
>DAIDMV010000048.1 GCA_027448765.1 bacterium
GAAGTAACGGCTGCTCAAACTTTAGCCGAATTTGCTAAAACAAACCCGACGTTAGAATTTAAAGGCGCCATTTCATCAGACGGAAGATGGTTACAATCAGATGAGATTAAAATGTTAGCCACACTACCTAATAAAGAAACATTGATCGGTACAGTTATAACAATGTTATATTCACCAATTAGATCAGTGATCAGCAGCACCCAGGGAACTTTACCGGCAATAATGAGCGCACTTTCAAATAAGTAATTATTAAGCATAAGGAGAATTTAAAATGGCAAATATCGAGAAATTAGCAGAAGAATTAGTTGGATTAACAGTTTTAGAAGTAAACGAACTATCTAACGTATTAAAGGATAAATACGGCATAGAACCAGCAGCTGCAGTTGCCGCTGTAAGTGTTGCAGCATCAGGCACAGCTGATGGAGCTGCAAGCGAAGAAGTAAAAAGTGAATATGATGTAATCTTGAAAGAACCTGGAGCACAAAAAGTTGCTGTCATTAAAGCTGTTAAAGAAATTACCGGACTAGGTCTTGGAGAAGCAAAAGCTCTAGTTGATGGTGCACCTAAAACCATCCTAGAAAAAGCTAAAACCGAAGACGCCGAGTCAGCTAAAAAGAAGCTTGAAGAAGCTGGTGCGACAGCCGAATTAGCTTAAGGCTTAATAGTCAATAACAAAGCATAAATTTAGTGTGATATATCCCTATAGAATAGCCGTAATTTGAATAAAATGACGATTTATCCACAGAACACTTTGACTTTAT
>DAIDMV010000049.1 GCA_027448765.1 bacterium
GAGAAATAGTAAAATTTAAGAAAAAATTAACTAAACTCAGAAAGAAAAATCCCAATGATTTAATATGGATTAATTTTACTGGTGTGGGTAAAGAGGATGTTTTAAAAGGAATGGGCTTTGAAATTTTAGAAGATGGCAAACTTCTTTTAGGGCTTTCTGGTCTGGGTTCTAGCACTCTTTGGTCGATAAAGAAATTACGACCATAAAATTCAGTTTGTTGACGAATATAAGCTAGAGGGAAGTGTTGGCTGCGTTTAAGGATTTGGCTTTTATATTTTGTTAAAACGGCTAGATTTATATTTGTAGATAAATTAGCTAGAATTTTGGCACGATCAACATTTAAATTATCCTCTAGTAGAACTAAGGAATCTAAACGACTAGTCGGAATGTCCGAATTGGTAAGTTTTTTTTGCCCCCATTGGAAGGCTTGGGCGTAATTCATTTAAACTTCCTGATTAATCAGTTGATGCTCGGCGTTAGCTAGAGCTTCTATTAGGTCGTCTATATTACCATTAAGTGCGCTTGGTATGTTGCTTCTGGAATAATTAATTCGATGATCGGTGATTCTATCTTGAGGAAAATTATATGTGCGAATTTTTTCGCTTCTGTCGCCACTGCCGATAAGTCGTTTACGGTCTTCGGATAATTGTTGCTGTTCTTGTTCTATTTTTTGTTGCAACAACCTAGATCTTAATACACTCATAGCTTTAGCTTTATTTTTAATTTGAGATTTTTCATCTTGATTAGCTACGACTA
>DAIDMV010000050.1:0-265 GCA_027448765.1 bacterium
TTGAATGCCATATGGAAATCCTCCGAATAATTAACTATGGCGGAACCCTCATACCAGGTGTAATTCACCGGATATGTACCGCCGGAAACTGATGCTGAGAATGTGTCGTTTACTCCCTGATCAACCGTGCCATATTCGTAAGAAATGCTTACAGTTGGATCGGCATTCACTGTCTCGGAAATAGTATTCGTTACAGTGTTTCCGGCATCATCCCTGAGGGTGACCGTGACCGCAAAGGTTCCCGGTGAAGTGAAGGTATAGGTGA
>DAIDMV010000050.1:275-755 GCA_027448765.1 bacterium
GTGTCATTGACCCCATTAACGTACCAGTAGAAATTGTAAGGCTCTGTGCCGTACGTGGCATTGCCCGTAAAGGTTGTTGGGGTGTGCACATCTGTTTGGGCATTCCCTGTGATAGAAATGGATGGTTTTGCTATGACCGTTATGGTAACGGAATCGATGAATGTCTCACCGAGGGCATCTTTTATGGAGACCTTTATGGTGTAAGTGCCGGTGGACTTGAATGCCATATGGAAATCCTCCGAATAATTAACTATGGCAGAACCCTCATACCAGGTGTAATTCACCGGATATGTACCGCCGGAAACTGATGCTGAGAATGTGTCGTTTACTCCCTGATCAACCGTGCCATATTCGTAAGAAATGCTTACAGTTGGATCGGCATTCACTGTCTCGGAAATAGTATTCGTTACAGTGTTTCCGGCATCATCCCTGAGGGTGACCGTGACCGCAAAGGTTCCCGGTGAAGTGAAGGTATAGGTG
>DAIDMV010000051.1 GCA_027448765.1 bacterium
TCTCAAATGATTGAGTAAAATATGATGCAATATTATCATTCAAACCATTAGATGTTGATAGTATTGTATAAAATTTTTGAACAAAAGATTTTTCAATATTTTTATTAATTTTTTCTTGCTTTGGAGTAACAGATTGTTTTATAGAAGTGTGGGAAGCGGATGATTGAGAATGGTAAAGATGAATATTCTTAACATAGGGAAAAATTGTATTTATTATAATAACTATAAAAAAAATCCCTACTGCTAAAAATAAAACAAATTCTATAACAAAGGATATAGTATATGAATTTTTTAAAATTTTATCACCCATTGTTTCATTATATAAAAATAGAATAAACAATGAAAGGATTAAAACTATCAATATCTGCTTGTTCTAGATCGGTTGCGAACGGATTCGAACCGTCGATCTTCTCCGTGACAGGGAGACATGTTAGACCACTACACCACGCAACCTTGAGACTAGACTATTACCCAGATTATTAAATCCAGTTATCAATTATAAGGACAAGGATCTAGATCCAAGAGAATTATTGCATAATTGAAGCTTAAAAATCAACTTTCAACGTATATTACAGGGAATCCATTATTTTGTATAGTATGCCTGTAGTTAATATCCAAAAAGTAATAATGATTGTTATACAATACTACATAATAATTACTTAAACTGTGAGGAGATGAAAAATCTATGCTAACATTTGATAGGTATTTTTTTATCTGTGGATATATACTAGAGAGGGGAGTACATTT
>DAIDMV010000052.1 GCA_027448765.1 bacterium
TGCGAAAAACGGTCTTGATTAATTTTTCTCACCAATGGGTGCTGAGTCGATTTATCTAGCTCATCAGTCCAAAACCGACCTCGGTTACGAGAGTTAACTATTAATTGCTGACTTAAATTATTAATATCTTCATCGCTATAACTATTTTGTATATTTTGTTTAACTAAATCTATCTTAGACGGTAAAGTAGTTCCAATAACTTCAATCGTAGGCATATCTTGTTTAGATAAGCGAACGATAATGAAACGAGCTAAATCAATTAAAAAATATTGAGAATTTATAATACTATCTGGAGTTTCGTCAATTTCTAATTGATGATGGGTTAAAATTAGTTCCGAATTAATTTTACTAGCTTGAGCTAAATCATAAACCCTGATAATGGCTGACAATGGTTTATTATAAAGTCTGTTAAAAGTTGTTAACATACCATTTTTAGCTAATGTTCTTTCGTTGGTCGAATATGGTTCAAAGCCTAAAGAATCTTCAGATTCACCGAAAAGTTTTTCACTATTCATATATATTTCATTTATACCACTTTTTTTTAGTTTTAGCCAATATTTTATTCAAAATTCAATAATGGTTTTTAATTAGTTACGTATAAAACTCAGGAGCTTTACAACATTTGAAGTGGGGTTCTGTACTGTAACTTCAAGTGTACACGTTTAGTATTGTAGTAGTCCAGATATTTAACTAGTTTGTCTCTCTGACGCTGAATAGTAACATTCCTATCCCAGAAGTAACCA
>DAIDMV010000053.1 GCA_027448765.1 bacterium
CATCGTTAACGACAACGGTAGCGAAAACTACCGTCATGCATATGAGTACCTTAAGCAAGAGAACATAACCCAGTACTTTGCTCGACCACATACACCGAAAGACAAACCACATGTCGAGAACCTCATAGGTAAGCTGCAGCAAGAGTGCCTAGATGAAGATCGAAGGAACATGACACTAGAGGAAAGAGGCCAACAGATTACTGAGTGGTTAAACGATTACCATTTCTTTAGACCACATCAAGCCTTAAACTACCTTACTCCAAGTGAATACTGTGATACACTCAACCTAACTATTCTGCGACGCCAGGTGTCCACGATGTAGTGAGTAAGTGCATAACACTTGCATTATAAACTTAAGCATGTTAGCATGGCTTTATAAATTCTAAATATAAATAAAAGGATAAATAAAAATGGCAAAAAATAAATCTTTAAAGTATAGGGGTGGCGCTTTATTGGTGGCTGTATCTTTTATGGCAGCCGTTGTTGCGCCTATCTTCTTAAATTCTACGGCTTATGCTGCTACAGGTAGTGGAGGTCAAATTACGGCACGAAGTATACAGCTAAGTACTGCAGTACCTAGTGCAACAGGAGTTTCATATACCTTAACATTTACTCCTGTTACTTCTGAGTCTACAGGAGCCATTATAGTTGACTTTTGTGGAGACACTCCTCTAATCGGGGCAACTTGTGCGTTTTCTAGTTCTACCGTTCCTAACGTTGCTTCAGTTACGGCCTCTA
>DAIDMV010000054.1 GCA_027448765.1 bacterium
AAAAGAGCAAGTGCAGGTGGACGTGACCCCAAGTAGGGCGGGACACGAGAAATCCCGTTTGAATCAGGGAGGACCACCTCCTAAGGCTAAATACACGTTGGCGACCGATAGTGAAGAGTACCGTGAGGGAAAGGTGAAAAGGACCGCGGGAGCGGAGTGAAAGAGAACCTGAAACCGTGTGCTTACAAGCAGTTGGAGTCCTTTATAGGATGACAGCGTGCCTTTTGTAGAATGAACCGGCGAGTGTCGATGGCCAGCGAGGTTAAGGGAGAGATTCCGGAGCCGGAGCGAAAGCGCGTCTGAACAGGGCGAAAGTTGGTCGTCGACGACCCGAAACCGTGTGATCTACCCCTGGCCAGGGTGAAGTGTGGGTAACACCGCATGGAGGCCCGAACCCACCAGCGTTGAAAAGCTGGGGGATGAGCTGGGGGTAGGGGTGAAATGCCAATCGAACACGGAGATAGCTGGTTCTCCCCGAAATCGCTTTAGGGCTAGCGTCAAAGGAAGAGACACGGAGGTAGAGCACGGATGGGGCGAGGGGCCTGCATAAGGCTACCGAACTCCGTCAAACTCCGAATGCCGTGGACTTATCTTTGGCAGTCAGACTGCGAGTGCTAAGATCCGTAGTCAAGAGGGAAACAGCCCAGACCACCCGCTAAGGTCCCGAAGTATCGGTTAAGTGGGAAACGATGTGGCGTTGCACAGACAACCAGGATGTTGGCTTAGA
>DAIDMV010000055.1 GCA_027448765.1 bacterium
TATTGATAAAAATATGTAGGAACTAATACATCAAAGTTGTCTTGACCACCTCTGTTATGAATGCTATCATAGAACAACTGCTTGAGTTTAGGTAGAAGTTAGGTGAGTAAATTAGCTTCAATCGTAAACTCAAGTAATAGGGCAACAGTTAATTCTTGGGCGTTAGATACGCTTGGAAGTACTAACCCAACAACACTGAGTTTAGGATATTTAACAATTTGGCAAGTTAAAGAGATAAGCAAAATGACAAACGGCTATTGGTAACCACCAATAACTAGTCAATTGCATTAAAACGTAAAAAGTTACATAAGCGCATACAACGGATGCCTTGACGTAAGATACCGATGAAGGACGCATGGAGCTGCGATAAGCTCCGGGGAGCAGCTAACTATGCATTGATCCGGAGATGTCCGAATGGGGAAACCCCATAGGAGTTATGTCCTATGACACTAGTCTGAATAAAATAGGACTTGTTGAGGTAAGCAGGGGAACTGAAACATCTTAGTACCCTGAGGAAGAGAAAGTAAACAACGATTCCGCTAGTAGTGGCGAGCGAACGTGGAAGAGCCCAAACCTTATTCATTTCCATCTGAAAACTTTCAGGTGGATAAGTTGGTAGACGAAAATGTGTAAGGGGTTGTGACATGCAAACAACTAATACGGAGCCCTGATTTTATCAGAATTCCGTATTGGGGCAGATGCTACCATTAATCT
>DAIDMV010000056.1 GCA_027448765.1 bacterium
TTTACGTAGATAAAACGATTGAAGACGTACAGGTAGAAATTTCTATGCAGTATACCGATGCCTTTACTGAAACAATTAAGACTTTTGCGAATAATGTTCTTAACCCTGATGGAGGTACACATTTAACTGGTTTCAGATCGGCTCTGACTAGAGTTATTAATGAATACGCTAGAAAGCAGGGTTTACTTAAAGAGAAAGAAGAGAATTTAAGTGGCGAAGATACTAGGGAAGGTCTAACGGCCATTATATTAGTTAAACTCCCTGATCCTCAATTTGAAGGCCAAACAAAAAATAAGTTGGGTAACCCTGAGGTTAGGGGTTATGTAGAGTCCGTGTTAGGTGAATACTTTAGTTATTACTTAGAGGAGCACCCTGCTATTGCAAGAAAGATAGTTGGTAAGGCTTTGTTGTCTGCTAGGGCCAGAAAAGCTGCTCGTGCTGCCAGGGATAATATTATTCGTAAGGGTATCTTAGAGGGTGCTAGTATGCCTGGTAAGTTAGCTGACTGTTCAAGTAAGGACCCTAAGGATTCTGAACTTTACTTAGTTGAAGGTGAGTCTGCCGGAGGTTCGGCTAAATCTGGTCGTGACAGTAAGACGCAGGCAATTTTACCTTTAAGAGGTAAGGTGCTTAATGTTGAACGTGCTCGATTGGATAAAATGCTAGCAAATAACGAGATACTTAATTTAATTAAAGCTTTGGGTGTTGGAATTG
>DAIDMV010000057.1 GCA_027448765.1 bacterium
GGCAGGCGTCACAGCGTATACATCGTCTTAGGACTTCGCACGCTGCTGTGTTTTTAGTAAACAGTCGCTTCCCCCAATTCTCTGCGACCTCCTCGGGCTCAGGACGCGAAGTCCGTCACCGTATCGAGGTCCCCCTTATCCCGAAGTTACGGGGGTATTTTGCCGAGTTCCTTAACCACAGTTCTCCCGATCGCCTAAGAATCCTCTTCCCACCTACCTGTGTCGGTTTGCGGTACGGGCACTTGCGTATCAACCCTTAGAGGTTTTTCTTGAGAGCATGGGATCAACCACTACGCCCTTGCGGGCTCGGCATCCTCTCGGGGTATGTGTCCGGCGGATTTTCCTACCGAACCCCCTACCTGTTTGCACGGGGACAACCAACGCCCCGCTGTGTCTACCCTTCCCTGTCACCCCATCGGTACTCGCCAGTGGTGCTGGAATGTTGACCAGCTGTCCATCGCCTACGCCTTTCAGCCTCGGCTTAGGCCCGACTGACCCTGGGACGATTAACGTAGCCCAGGAAACCTTAGGTTTACGGCGAACGCGTTTCTCACGCGTTTCTCGCTACTTGTTCCGGCATTCGCACTTCCGCGCGCTCCAGCCGTGCTCACGCTCGACCTTCTCTGCCCGCGGAACGCTCCTCTACCATGGCACCGCCGAAGCGATGTCATCCGCGGCTTCGGTTCCAGACTTGAGCCCCGATCATTGTCGGC
>DAIDMV010000058.1 GCA_027448765.1 bacterium
GCTTAATGATTACCATTTCTTTAGACCTCATCAAGCCTTAAATTACTTAACCCCATCAGAATACTGTGATACATTAAGTATAACTATTTTACGTAGAAAAGTGTCCACGATGTAGTGAGTAAGTGCACAAAAGTTGACAGAAACATGCATACATGCTAGCATGAATGCATGAGTACACAATTATCAATACGTAATTTACCTGAATCCGTAAACCTTTACCTCAGAAAAAAAGCCAAGCTCAGCAACAAGAGCCTTAATCAGATTGTGATTGAAGAACTTTCAGAAAAAGTTCCAAACATTAAGGACACTCTTGATTCATCTTTAGATTGGTTTATTGGTAAAGGCATAGACAATGAAACCATGGACGCCCTAACCGAAGAGGATAGACTACAAAAAGAAAAAATAGCCAAAACAAATGCTTTATCTTGATACTAACTTCTATACGGCACTGGCTAATGGTAAAAACGAAGCTGTTTTTATGCTTAAAGGTAGGCACGAGTTATGCTTGCCCTTACCTGTAATTGCCGAGCTCAAGTATGGATTTGCCAAAGGGTCGCAAAAGCAAAATAATGAAAAAATTTTACAAAGATTCATGGCTCAGCCAAATGTTAATATATCTATACCTACAATTAAAACAACAGACATATATGCTGAATTACAACTTCACTGCACTAAGACAGGTAAGGTACTTTCACATAATGAT
>DAIDMV010000059.1 GCA_027448765.1 bacterium
TTTCACAGAACTGCCTCTTAGATAAAAAATAATGTTACCGAAAGCCTTACGGATAGATAATAAATAGGTTACCGTAGTCTGACTATGACTATGACAACTAAGAACGAAGTATTTCAGTCAAAACTAACAAGTTATTTAAAAGCAGATAAGGCCGGTAAGCATGACATTCTTAATGTAGTTTGTGATGTAACAAAGGTCCATCGTAAGGCAGCAATTAGGAAATTTAAAAGCTATATAAAAGGCGTATGAAACTACTAGGGCTGAGCTTCCGGATGATAACTCCGCTTTGGTACACCTTCCCGTTTCCGCTTGGAACCGCCTCAAGAGTGAATTGCTGCGGTGGCACGAGACATTTGAAGTATCACATCTGCCACGTCTAGCCAGTAACTACCGTGCCGGATTAGAACCTATGTTTTAACCAGTTTAGCGTTAGGGGCTTGCTTGGCTAGTTTCTTATCGAATGTCCAAAGCGGTTCAGCTTGAATGAGTTTGGCATATGTCGATAAGCAACAATCTTCAAAAGATAGTCCAGAGTGTTCTATAAAGAGCGGTAGGGCGTTTTCAAGTAAAACACGGTTACAGCTTATTTCTTTCAGCCTTATAAGACCATCTATAGCCTCAGCTATTTGTAAACGGCTAAAACTATAATGTCTTTCTAGTACGAACACTAGCTCGATTACTGCCGTATCAGCAACAGCGACC
>DAIDMV010000060.1 GCA_027448765.1 bacterium
CGCATGAAAATTAACTTCAATGTTCTTTGCAGCCCCGTTGACATCAATAGAACCAGAAGATTGTCCAGTTGAATATCCATATGGCGTAGATATTGAATAAGAATGAGTCCCATTGTATAAATTGAAAGAAATGGAGGAGGAACTGGATGAATGTGTTTCTCCGTTAATTGTGACAGTCCATTCAGTACCTGAAGGCAACCCAGATTCGGTAAAAGTTACAACATAGGTTACGGCTTTTATTGCAGTATAACTTATTGAAACATATGATGTGGAATATGAAGAGACAACTACAGAACCCGATGCGGGAGAAGGTTTATATTCCGCTATTTGTCCTTGTCCGCTAACTGCGCCAACCGAAAAGCTATTGGTTCCTGCTGAACTGGATAAAGTTAACGTTGTTGATGATGATGTGTGAATTTGTCCACCATAAACAACCGACCATCCAGCACCAGAAGGGAGACCATTTTCGGTAAATACTACATGAGAAGTTGCAGGTGGAGGAGGACTTGGAATTCTGACTATTGGTGAAATTGGCCCCGATCTAATAATTGGATCTATTGTATATGTTTCATTTGGAGAAAGGACTCCAACATTAAACGGAAGGGTGAGTATGTCTCTGCCTCCGGAATTTTGAATTGCTCCTATACTAAATATAGATGATTCTGAACCCCAATTTATTGAAACGTGTCCAATGAAAACC
>DAIDMV010000061.1 GCA_027448765.1 bacterium
GATGAAGGTGGATTACCTGTTATCAGTTATATACGACCCGATAAGCTCTTCACGACGGACGCATCCATAGTCAGCACGGTATATGGACAATTAAAACTCGTGAAGCTTCAGCAAGTTCATGCAACACTCCGTAGCTTGTTTACATAAGTTAAGCATAATTTTACATGGCCTGTAATTATAGAGTTATTCCTTTAAATGGTACGCGTGATAGGATTCGAACCTACGACCTTTGGCTCCGCAAGCCAACGCTCTATCCAGCTGAGCTACACGCGCAAATAACTTTCAAATGCTAAGTTTAGCAGTTTTTGGGTCTAGCTGCTAACTTAAGGATGAGTGATACAATGAATGACGTTATATGGTCCATGGAGAGGTGCAAGAGCGGTTGAATTGGCTTGTCTCGAAAACAAGTGTGCCATTTTCTGGTACCAAGGGTTCGAATCCCTTCCTCTCCGCCAGAGCACTGCCGTTGACTTAAGCGAATACACCAACTTCAAAACACTATCTTCCTTTGTCGCTTCCAGTAATTCAATACTTGTCTGCTAGAGTTCTCCTTGCGCTCTGGCTTTCGTCCTTTTCTGACAAGTGTCGGACTAGATAGGAATAACTCTGTTAACTGTTCAAGCCGTTGCCCATTCGGCTGCTTGGAGTAAAACAGCTCAAAAGCCTGTTCT
>DAIDMV010000062.1 GCA_027448765.1 bacterium
AGTATGCCTTTCTGACCATCACAGACTATGACAGTAGGTGGTGGTATCTTAATTAATAGTTCTGCCCAGGTATAGCTAGATTCCCAACCAACCCAATGCCAGGCAATCACAGCTGTTGGTGTTCTAGCAATAAGACAAACTAAAGATCCAACTCTAATACCATCAATTAGAATAATCTCATATACTTCACCGGTTATTTCAGGCTTAGGGATAATATCCCAACACCAACTAGTTTGAGCTCTCCAGGTACGATCAGGAATTGATAGTTCTGTTTGAGACTGTTTACCTAATAACCAGGTTACGAAACGATCCAGAAGTCGACTTTGTTGTTGTGTCTCATGACCTAAGCTATGACTTTTACTACACTTAATACACAACCAACGTTGTTTACCGCCGGTTGTTTTACCCCGCTTTTGCATAGTTTGATGGCAAGCAGGACACCAACGTTTGTAAGTTCTTTTTTCATATATTTAGAGTAACAGACTCTAAATTAGCAACAAATAACAGAGATAAAACACCTAAAAAACCTCCACAATTTTGCCGGTTAGTCTAAAACTAATATCTACGACGGTTATTATGATTTGTTTGAGCAATACGTTCAAGACAAAAATGAGAATGCGGCTCAAATAATTTATTTAGCGGCCGAAGAGAATGTTAAT
>DAIDMV010000063.1 GCA_027448765.1 bacterium
GGCGAAATGGTAGACGCGCTAGTTTCAGATACTAGTGATCATATGATCGTGGAGGTTCAAGTCCTCTTATCCGCACCATATTAATATTTAAAGTTTTTTCGCCAAAGAACGTCACTTTAAATAGTAAGAGTCAAGAATTTGATTTAGTGGTTTCTTTTAGCAAAGTTTCGTATATTTATGTGTAAAAATTTGTAGTTCAGTAGCTGTTGGATTAGTAAATATATAAAATGGACTTTACAAATTATCGGGTTATATTGTAAACTATAAATATTATGTATATATCAAGAAACATCGAGAAACAGCTTCAAGATTTATTAAATGACAACAAAGTTATTATTTTACTTGGGGCAAGGCAAGTCGGTAAAACAACCATGATTGAACCTTTCGTTCAAAAAGTTGGGGGTCTTTTATTGAATTGTGATATATCTGTAGATAAAGCAAGATTGTCTGCTGCTAGCACTCTTAATCCAACTGAAGCGATTCAATTTTTAAGTAATCCAAAACTTTTAGTTATAGATGAAGCACAAACTTTTCCTGAAATTGGTAGGATAGTAAAAGGTTGGTATGATGCCCACCTACTTATAAAAATTGTACTTCTTGGTTCATCAAGTCTTGATTTACTCGATATAGCATCTGAACCATTGACTGGTAG
>DAIDMV010000064.1 GCA_027448765.1 bacterium
TTAGCCAGCCAGTTTGTGCCTGTTGGAAATCCAGGTCTCTTGATATATTGTTCATAACGTGACCAGTAGTAATGTGTTGGTGAGTGACAATAGCAGATGTGAAGGGTCGATGGTTTAGTCTTAATAGATTTTGCCTCAGCTCCAGAAGAGGATATGACCAAGTCATACTCACTAAGATCCAAGCGTGAAAAAACTAAAGCTCTTAAAACTGGTAAAAATTTTTTTAAACTTTTTGGTAATTTTTGTAATTGGGTACTACGAATATCGGCATCATTAAACCAGTTATATCCATACCATACTTTTGGGTTATCATCATATTGAGAGGTGTAAATTGGTGCGTCAGGGAACATTTTGTGTAATTCGTAAACTACTCTCTCCGCTCCTCCTGTGCCGGTTAACCAATCACAAACTATAGCAACTTTAGGTTTCTTGGTCATAATCTAAGCGGCCCCTTTATGTCTAATTACTACCCAAATAGTTTTTATTAAGATCACAAAATCTCCCCAAAAAGTCCAATTCTGAACGTAATATAAGTCTAACTGCCGCCGTTCATCAAAAGTTATATCTCTTCTTCCAGATACCTGAGCTAGTCCTGTTAGTCCAGAACGAACACTAAGTATGGCATGGCGTTTACTGTATTGAGCTAGTTCTT
>DAIDMV010000065.1 GCA_027448765.1 bacterium
GCTCTCGCTTTAGGTAGGTTAGGATTGCTAGAATAGCTCATAGTGGCTGTTCTCCTGTTTAATTTAGTAGTTAATACAGTTTAGAACAGCCGCTTTATATGTTGCAAAGGTGGTGAGATATTACGATATACTTGACATATACCTTTTTTTAGTATACAATATTATTATGGAAAAGAATAAAAAATCTATAATACCTAAATCTATCATACCTACTAGTTTGGCTGTTGTTGGAGTATTGTTTGTAGCCACTAACATAATTCCTAGGGAAAATTTGAGTTCTCCTGGGAAAAACACAACACCGACTACAGAAATAAGCCGTCAAAACAATCAAGAACCAGGTAAATCAAACTGGAACAACAATATAACTCCTTATCAGTTAGGTCAAGCATATATCAGTATACTAACTCAGGGTGGTCAAATTTTAACGACCGAAAAATCCGTTCAAGTTCCCGGTGCTGTTTCAGGCTTAGATCAGGGTCATCCAATCGAATTCAAAGATCCAATCAACAATCAAACTTATTTTGCCTTTCAAAGACAAACACCTCTCAAGATACAACCAAACAAAACCAATACTAAAACACCTGACCCAAATTTAATAGTCGTAAAAGGTTATCCTACTCCTACAATCGATACCTATATAAATAAAGATGG
>DAIDMV010000066.1 GCA_027448765.1 bacterium
ACCGTGCACCTAGCCTTCATCGATTAAGTATTCAGGCATTTCAGCCGGTATTAATTGAAGGACGAGCAATACAATTACATCCATTGGTTTGTCGAGGATTTAATGCTGATTTTGACGGCGATCAAATGGCGGTTCATTTACCACTTAGCGATGTTGCACAGCTAGAAGCTAAAAACATTATGGCCGCAAATCGTAATTTGTTAAAACCAGCTGATGGTTCACCAATTTTACATATTGAACAGGATATCGTCTTAGGTTGCTACTATTTAACTTACGATCGTCCAGGACAAGACAAACAAGTTTTTAACTTAAGCAGTATAGACGAAGTAATATTAGCACTTGATAAAGGTAGTATTAGTTTACAATCTTACGTAAAAGTAATTTTTAGAGGAGCAACACGTCAAACAACAGCTGGAAGATTGTTGTTTAATGAGATTTTTCCAGAAGATTTTGATTACCAAGATGAGGCAATGACTAAAAAGAAGCTTCAAGGAGTTATGGCTTCGGTTTATGCGAAATATGGTCAAGAAAAAACCGCTGAAATTGCTGATAATCTTAAAGATTTAGGGTTTGAGTATGCTACTGTGTCTGGTCTGTCGATGGGCATGAGTGACTTCGAAAAAGTTAATGGAATGGACGATTTAATTAA
>DAIDMV010000067.1 GCA_027448765.1 bacterium
TGATATATTTAGCATTCCAACTAAGCTTAAAGCATAGTCAATTCGCCAATCTTCTATATTGCCAAAGCTTTCTTGAACCGTAGTCCCTAAAATTACATCTTGAGGTACGTAGCCAATTATTTCATTATAACGATTAACTTCACCAGAATCAGGCTTGATATTTCCAGTCATTATTTCGATTAAAGTTGTCTTACCGCTACCATTTTCGCCAATAAGTGCAACGACCTCACCAGTATTAACCGACAGGCTTACGTTATCAAGAACTAATTTGTCATCAAATGATTTTTGTATCTGTTGAAGGGTTAACATATAAACTCCTAACTAAAAAACCGAGCGTTAGTAAACGATTATCGCCACACAACTGCTCGGTTTTCAAAGGATTAAACTGATATAAAATAATCAATAGCAAAGATACATAAAATTGTATGAACGACTTTAGCGATTGATTACTATCATTGGTTTATTAAACTCCTTTAATTTAACACATATTACCATGGCATTTTTATTGTGTCAAAAATCTGCACTTACTCACTACATCGTGGACACTTTTCTACGTAAAATAGTTATACTTAATGTATCACAGTATTCTGATGGGGTTAAGTAATTTAAGGCTTGATGAGGTCTAAAGAAATGGTAATCATTAAGC
>DAIDMV010000068.1 GCA_027448765.1 bacterium
CATTTAATTTTCCTTAAATCGCTATTTAAAGAAATTATAACTTTTAGTATTTGATTAACATAGGCAGTCAATTCCATTATTATGAAATTATCTGGTAAGTATGTTGCAGGTCATTTTTGAATCAGCGGTTCAGGTACTGGGTATTTTATTCATCTCCCCTCTTATAGCAGGCATTTATGAAAACATAAAGGCCAAAACAGAATTCAGAAAAGGGCCGTCGATTTTCCAGCCATATTATGAACTTGCAAAGTATTTCAGGAAAGAATCAATCGTAAGCAGGGATTCCGGATTCATCCACAGGAATACTCCGATGATGGTTCTGACCATCATGGTTCTGCTTACTTTTCTCATCCCTGTACAACCCGGCTATACTGTTTTTGCACCGCTTGCAGATTTCCTTGGCGGTGCAATGCTTTTCACGCTTGCATCGGTTCTGACAATCCTGGGCGCACTGGACAACAACAGCAACTTTACTGCAATGAGCGCCGGCAGATCCGCAATATTCTCAGCACTTGCTGAACCAACCCTGATTGTGGTATTTTTTGCAGTTGCAATAGAAACCGGCACCAATAACCCGTACATAACAAATGCAGATCTGACTGCAAACAGCTATCTCTTTCTTTCACTCACACACATCCT
>DAIDMV010000069.1 GCA_027448765.1 bacterium
CAAAATAATGAACCGTCTAAATTAACTGAACCATCATATCAAAAAAACATTCAATCTTGGGTTAACTATTTTTTACATCGAAAGTAAATTGTTGATATAATTCAATTAGGCCAGACTAAAGCTTTGTTGACTTTTCTACCTCTGTTTGTTAAGATTGGCAGGAATGTTTTAGTTTTGGGAATCTTACATATTTTCAGGAATTAGAATAATTTTATATCGCGGGGTGGAGCAGCGGCAGCTCGCGTGGCTCATAACCACGAGGTCGCAGGTTCGAGTCCTGCCCCCGCAACCATAAGCATTACCACCTCTGTTATTACGACAGGGGTTTATTTTTGCCTACAATCACTACAGAAATTAATCGGTTCGAGTCCTGCCTGCTCTTTTGACAGATAGAACTAAAAGTTGTATTTTAATTAAATATGAAAAAAATTCTTCAAGTTGTAGGCGAAGCACGTGCAGGAAAATCTGAAGCATGTGAATATGTGGCCGAAAAGCATGGATTTAAGGTTGTTCATGTTAGCGACATAATTCGTTCGTTTGCAAGGGATAGGCAAATAACTTTAGGGCCAAGAGCAGCCTATTTAGCTGTTCATGCTCAGATGAAGCAAGAAAGGGGAGCTGACTACGTAGCACGTA
>DAIDMV010000070.1 GCA_027448765.1 bacterium
TACTTGAGTATGAGATTGCATTTAAAATTTGATTTTATTTTTTAATTTGTTTCGTCAAAAAAATCTAAGTTGGTAATTTCGGTTGGTAAAAATCCTGATTTTGGCTGAAACCCGGCCTGCCATTGATAGTCTTTGTTATAGCCTAAATCTTTCATGAGTTTAGTGGGAGCATTACGAATTTGTAATGGGATTGGTAAATTTGGATATTGATTAGCGGCCATATCGGCTTTATTCATGGCGTCGGCAATAACTCGTGATTTATGAGTTTTAGCTAAAACTGTTGCACAGTGGAATAGTGCATATTTACATTCAGGCATACCAATTCTTTCGACTGCCTGAAAAGTTGAAACGGCTAAATTCAGTGCTGCCGAGGCGGCTAAACCAACATCTTCAGACGCAAATATTATCATCCGTCTAGCTATAAATTTTGGATCTTCACCTGCATTTAACATTCTGGCTAAGTAATACAGAGTAGCGTTAGGATCACTGCCTCGCATAGATTTAATAAAAGCACTAATAACGTTATAATGATCGTCGCCTTTTTTGTCATAACCTGGTAGTTTTTTTTGAGCGGCAGTAGTAATAATTTCTGGTGTTATTTGATTTTTGGTTAGTTGCATA
>DAIDMV010000071.1 GCA_027448765.1 bacterium
GTGCTTAGACACATATTTCGTTCCGTATGTGTTAAGTGCAGAAGTTAGGTCTTTGACCCAGAATCTTGTACTAAATGCCTGCTGTTGACCAAGATAATTGACAACTTGCTTATATGTTAAGTTGGTTGCAAAGGCAAAACAGGCTATCCCGCACCCATAATCAAACTCCTGAGTTATGCTTTTCTTCATAACTCACAGCATAGATTTTATAAATATATTAACAAGTCCTAAAAAATGCTTATGTTTGGTGAACCCAAGGGGAATCGAACCCCTGTTGCCGGGATGAAAACCCGGTGTCCTAACTGCCAGAAGACAGGGTCTTATATGACTTGCGGGGAGTTGCAAGTCTTCGCTTAACTAAGATCAGCTGTTAATATACTAAATTCAGTAGGTGAAATAGTCGTGAATGATTCAACCATAAAATCATTTTTAAAGGCTTTTGGTAAATGTGGTTTTTTGGCTCCCCACTTACATTCATATGCATATAGCTTATCAGCTCTTTGTTGAATATAGTCGACCTCTGCTCCTGCGTAGTTACGCCAAAAATAATCATTTATCGGTTCGGCTAGGGGCAGTGTTTGTTTCCGAAGTTCATTAACGCAAAAGTTTTCCCAAAG
>DAIDMV010000072.1 GCA_027448765.1 bacterium
CTGGATTTTCCATAATATACTTAGATTATAGTCCAGGATATAACTGATTTTCTAGATCGATTGTTCCGCTTTCAAGATTGCTACCTCCGCGGACGTTGATCGATTGTTCTTGGCCTTCAATCTGGCTTACTTCTTGAGGGTTGGTAGTTATTAAGCTAGTTTCGGTCGGACTGGCAATAACCTGGATGTGTACATGATTTTGGCCGGCAAAAAACAATCCTTGGCCGACGGGAAACTGACTTAGGCGTTTCTTTTCCTCGCTCGTTAGTTTAAAGACGTCACCAAGTATGTCCACTGCCGAGGGGGACTGTTTAAGTAAAAACTGCATTGATGCGTTGGCGACTATTGCCCTTCCCATGCGACTGCCCATAAAATCTTCTACGTCTTGAGAAATCGTAGTGATGCCAAGATTATATTTTCGAGCCCGTTTAGCCACGCTAAACAAAAAGTTAGCCGAATCTTCATACTTCATTAATTGCCATGCCTCGTCAACGATTAGTATCCTCTTTTTTCGATCGGTTTTGGTCTTATTCCAGATGTAATTTAAGACTATATACATCGCCACTGGTCTTAACTCATCTTCTAGGTCGCGAACGTTAAAAACAGCCATTGAGT
>DAIDMV010000073.1 GCA_027448765.1 bacterium
ATACTGCGAAAAAAATTTCACCAATTGTTGGTCGCTCTACAGCATGAATAGATTGAAAAATATTAAATTTTTTAGACAACAAAATTGTTACTAGAAAAGCTAAGCTAAGTAAACGAATTTGATTATAGTCAATTAAAAATGGCCAAAAAGCAACAAAACTACCAACACCCAAATGAATGATCTTTCTATCCAACTCATTGGTTTGATGTTTTTTTCGACTATAAAATTCATTTACAATTAAAAATAAAAAAATAATTAAAATAATTAAAATAAGCATAAAAAGACTTTTTTAAATTATATCATTAAGCAAAACTAAAAAATAATTAGTGCAAAAACCGCCTTCTCATTAACTGTGTCAATAAGAATGGTCGGGAATGCGGGATTTGAACCCACGACCTCCACGTCCCGAACGTGGCGCGCTAGCCAAGCTGCGCTAATTCCCGATCTATTTTAATATAACTCTTTTTTAATCAAATCCAATCCCTGAATTCCATTCCCAATCTTTCCACCTAGGTATTTCGTAGAACATGCTTTCGTTGTTCGAGCGGGCTATTCCAATTGTAGCGTTTACGTGAGCGATTGTTAAGAATGTTTTCTACTTCCATTAAT
>DAIDMV010000074.1 GCA_027448765.1 bacterium
CAACAAGGTCCAAAAATAGAAAGTACTCTAGGAGATATTGGTTATACCAACTATATTTATGGTGGCCAAACAATGAAAGAGATAATAGACACTACTAGTTCACTGGCCCAACCGGGAGATATTGTGCTTTTATCTCCAGCTTGTGCTAGCTTTGACATGTTCAAAAACTACAAAGACCGTGGACAACAATTTAAACAAGCTGTTCTAAAACTTGCCCAAGTCGATTAACTATTGCCTGTTCCGGCTGAATTACTATTGCTTGACTGCCAGCCTCCTTCTTAATGTCTTGTTCAATCCAATGATAATGAGTACAGCCTAAAACAATTACATCTACTCCTTGGCTCAGCACACTAGCAACAGTATCTTCTATTTGTTGATGGTCCATGCTATTGTTTTCAATCAGTTCAGCCCAGTTTGCACAATCTGGCTCAACAACCTTAACATCCCCCGCAAAGTCTTTCTTTAATTGATTATATCTTTTACTAGCTAGGGTAGCTGGGGTAGCACATACAGCTATAACCTTCGATTTAGTTATAGCCGCAGCTGGCTTAATCATAGGCTCAACCGCAACCAATGGAACCGTTAAATTACTTCTTAACTCATGAATAA
>DAIDMV010000075.1 GCA_027448765.1 bacterium
GGCGAAAAGAACCCCAAGCAGGGGAGTGAAATAGAACCTGAAACCGTCTGCCTACAACCAGTCGGAGCACAGCGCTCGCAAGAGCCGTGTGACGGCGTGCCTTTTGCTTAATGAGCCGGCGAGTTCATCGGAGGAGCGAGGTTAAGGAATTTCCGAAGCCGAAGCGAAAGCGAGTCCGAATAGGGCGACAAGTTGCTCTGATGAGACCCGAAGCGAAGTGATCTACCCATGGTCAGGATGAAGCGTGGTTAAAACCACGTGGAGGTCCGAACCGGTGCCTGGTGCAAAAGACTCGGATGAACTGTGGGTAGGGGTGAAAGGCTAATCAAACTTCGTGATAGCTGGTTCTCCTCGAAATCACTCTAGGGTGAGCCTTGTATGAATCCTGTCGGAGGTAGAGCACTGAATGGACGAGGGGCCTTCACCGGCTACCGAATCCAACCAAACTCCGAATGCCGACAGAGAATGTACAGGAGTTAGACTACGGGTGCTAAGATCCGTGGTCAAAAGGGAAACAGCCCAGACCGCCAGCTAAGGTCCCTAATTCACGCTTAGTGGGAAAGGAAGTGGATATCCAGAGACAGCCAGGAGGTTGGCTTAGAAGC
>DAIDMV010000076.1 GCA_027448765.1 bacterium
TCATCAATTACAATCACTATGTAGGGCATGCCAGCTTCTTTTTTAAACAAGTTGTATTGGCCAATATCTCTTTTCCCCACTTCCGCCATAGTGCGCAATCGTCGTTCCATTTCTGCTACCGCCCACTTAAGGGCACTAATGCATTTTTCTGGTTCATTTATAACTGGCGTAAGTAAATGAGGAATGTCATTATATAGCGCTAATTCTACCTGTTTAGGATCAACTAAAATTAGTTTTAAATCTGATGGGGAGTTACGATATAACAAACTAGTCAAAAAAGTATTAATCATGACCGACTTTCCGGCTCCGGTCTGCCCAGCTATCAATAAATGAGGCATTTTAACTAAGTCAGCTACTACTGATTTGCCGGCAATATCTTTACCAATAACAAAACCTAAATTGCCATCAAGATTAGACCACTCAGTCGATTCTAATATAGAACTAATTCTAACTATAGCTGGCTTAATATTTGGTACCTCTATCCCTACTGCTCGTTTACCAGGAATTGGCGCTTCAATCCTAATAGAATGAGCGGCTAAGTCTAAAGCTAAATTACTCTCTAATGCAGTAATTTTAGTTAATTTAGTAGAAGAAG
>DAIDMV010000077.1 GCA_027448765.1 bacterium
CATTAAAGCTTAATCCATTACCTTGACTACCGACCTCAATACTAGTTGAGGAAGCAATAGTTCCACTGACAAACAAATTACCAAGACCAGTTAAATTAAAGTTAGTTGCCGCATTGCCGATTCTAACCAAACCATTATTAGCTTCAATAGACAATAAATTTAATCCGTTAGAATTTTGGACCATAAATAAAGGTAGGCTGTTTAATCCTGTGCCAGCTTTGACAATCACACTTCCATTACTACCATCAATAGACGAAGAACTACCTGGTTGTAAAATTAAGTTACCGCCGTTGCCACTTAAACTACTTCCGGCATTAAGGGTTAAATTAGCTCCATTACCCGTGGCTGATTGTAAAACATTAATTAATCTATTGTGTTGACCACCAAACGATATGTCACCACTAGCCACCTGATTAGTGTCTAAAGCTAGACCATTATTAGATAAATTCAAGCTATAGTTACCGCTTTGAAGATTAATTTGACTACCAGATTTAACTGAACCTATCGTAATTTGACTAACATTATTGTTATTACCTAGATTAATTTTATCGACTAATTGTCCGTTACTTAAATTAGCTGTC
>DAIDMV010000078.1 GCA_027448765.1 bacterium
ATCGCTCTGTCGAATCGACAGCTAGCTAAAGCTTCAGTATAGGCAGACATATCATGTTCAGGTGGTGGAATATTTAAAACTTCACCATCTAAATATTTAATGATCATTGAAATTGATCGTTGCACTAAATTACCAAGCTCATTGGCAAGCTCATTATTATAGGCATCGTTGAATTTCTGCCAACTAAAGTCGCCATCTTCATAACTCGGTACATGTCGAAGCATGTAATAACGAAAAGCATCAACTCCATAACTATTAACAACCTCAAAAGGATTAATGACGTTACCTAAACTTTTACTCATTTTCTTACCATCTGCCGTCACAAAACCATGAACATAAAGCTGTTTTGGTAACTGAATTCCTAGTGAGAGTAACATTGCCGGCCAAATAGCAGCGTGAAAACGCAAAATATCTTTGCCTATAATCTGAACATCGGCAGGCCAGTAAGCTTTAAAATCCGCATATTCAGGATATCCTAAGACTGTTATATAGTTCATTAAAGCCTCAAACCAGACATACATAACTTGCGTGCTATCGCCAGGAACAGCAATACCCCAACCGATTTTTTCTTTAGGCCTACT
>DAIDMV010000079.1 GCA_027448765.1 bacterium
AACCTATAAATATAGCTAAAGTAGGCATCTATGAGCCAACTCTAAAGAAAGCGTCAAGAATTGGTTACAAAATTGCAGATAACGGTACTAAAACGAGAGTCTTTAAAGCAAGCAATAAGGAGGTTAAGTAATAATGGCTACCAAACAACAACAACCATCAGCTACTTATCAACCTCGCTTATCTAAGCTATATAAAATTCAGTTTAAAAATGAACTTAAAAATGAACTAGCCTTAGATAATATTAACCAGGTGCCATTACTAGAAAAAGTTATCATTAATAGTGGACTAGGCAAAGCTAAAGATGATAAAAAACTAATGGAAACAGCCGAGAATACCATAACTAAAATTACCGGTCAAAAACCGATACCAACAACTGCCAAAAAATCAATTGCCAGTTTTAAATTAAGAGAAGGCAATAATATTGGATTAAAAGTTACCTTAAGAGGTGATTATATGTACGAATTTACCGATCGATTAATCACTATTGTCTTACCAAGACTAAGAGATTTCCACGGAGTAAGCGATCGAGCTTTTGACAAACAGGGTAATTATGCGTTAGGATTAAGCGACCAATCGGT
>DAIDMV010000080.1 GCA_027448765.1 bacterium
GCGACGCCTCCAGCTAATAACACAGTTTTTGGGTTAAATTCATTAGTCGCGATTTTTACCTTATCAATAATAGTCTCAATGGCAACTCGTTGAAAGCTAGCAGCAATATTTGCCTTCTGATCATCTTTTAGCCGTTTAGAGAGCTCAAAAGAAGGGAAGTTGTATGTTTCACCGATTTGCTCTTGAGCGGCCCTTAAAACGGCTGTTTTAAGTCCAGAAAAGCTAAAATCATATTTACCTACCTTAGCCTTGGGTAATTTATAGGCATATGGATCTCCAGTTAGAGCTGCTTGTGAAATGCTAGGACCGCCAGGGTAGGGAAGTCCGAGTATTTTAGCAACTTTATCAAAAGCTTCTCCTATGGCATCATCTTGGGTTCGGCCTAGTAGGGTATATTTTAAGTGGTCATGAAAAAGGACTAATTGACTATGGCCGCCAGACACTATAACAGATAAAAGCGGAAATGCTGGATGATGCTCAGGAATATGGTAACCAGTAAGATCTGTATGATTAATGAAATTAGCATAAACATGACCCAATACATGATTGCAGGCCATAAGAGGTTTATTATAAATT
>DAIDMV010000081.1 GCA_027448765.1 bacterium
AGACACACTTGTTTTCGAGACAAGCCAATTCAACCACTCTTGCACCTCTCCATAATTCCTCTTAGGTATTTATTGTAACATCAGTTATATTAGTGGCGTATATTAGTAAAGGATGTTAGACTAACGAGTTGTTGATTTTGTTACGCGCGTGTAGCTCAGCTGGATAGAGCGTTGGCTTGCGGAGCCAAAGGTCGTAGGTTCGAATCCTATCACGCGTACCAAGCAGAAATTATAGACTGAACGGCTACTTCTCGCCTCTGTTTTGGCCAGGTTTGGCAGTTATCATATTGAGCTTTTAGTTTTTGGTACTTCGGCATGAGTGGTGTGAGGTATGGTATTGGCTCGAACCAGAGTAAACCGTCTTTGAATAGCAGGTTCTGACCGACAATGGACAGAACCTCTTTTCTTTTCAGGTCATCATCACTCTCAAAGTCTTCTTTGGCGTAGCGAGCAAAGTTAAAGTACTTCTCTAACTTCTTACGATGCTGTTTATTGGCTTCCTCCTGATCGTTAAACTGGCCACGTAATAGCACGAGCCGGTTTTCTAAAAGCTGTTTTTCGCTTTTGTAG
>DAIDMV010000082.1 GCA_027448765.1 bacterium
GCCAGAGTGGTTCTCCTGGATGACAAAAAAGTGGCACTAATCTACGTCAGCGCCCATAACCACTACATGTTGCCAGGTGGTGGAATTAACGACGACGATATTGAGACTGGTCTTAGGCGCGAAGTTAAGGAAGAGATAGGCTGTGAGATTGAGATCATAGATGAAGTTGGGAGCACAGACCTGTACTTTGATCGCTGGACAACTCTCCAGACAGACTATTGTTATATTGCAAAGGCAGTATCTTCCGGATTTGACCTAGCAAGAACTGATTTTGAGGAATCAAAAGGCCATAAAATTGTCTGGATCAATAATATTAATAAAGCGATAGAACTCGTAAAAACAGCGGATCCAAAAGAAGATGACGGCAAAATTGTCCGTGCCCGTGATCTGCTTCTTCTTGAAACGGCCAAAGCCAAGCTACTTATCTAGGCCATACCCTAGTAGACTTTGCTTCAACTTTATGCTTTGGCTGGCCTTAGTTAACGAATTTAGAAGTAAAATTGTTGCTTACCCCATCACCTAACTCACCATACATTGGCTGCCTTTAGTTGACGCACTCCGCAACTTT
>DAIDMV010000083.1 GCA_027448765.1 bacterium
TGCTTCTAAGCCAACCTCCTGGCTGTCGATGGATGTCCACTTCCTTTCCCACTGAGCATGAATTCGGGACCTTAGCTGGCGGTCTGGGCTGTTTCCCTTTTGACCACGGATCTTAGCACCCGTAGTCTAACTCCCGTGCATTCTCTGTTGGCATTCGGAGTTTGTTTGGAGTCGGTAGCCGGTGAAGGCCCCTCGTCCATTCAGTGCTCTACCTCCTACAGGATTCACACGAGGCTCGCCCTAGAGCGATTTCGAGGAGAACCAGCTATCACGAAGTTTGATTAGTCTTTCGCCCCTACCCACAGCTCATCCGAGTCTTTTGCACCAGGCACCGGTTCGGGCCTCCACGCGGGATTAGCCGCGCTTCACCCTGGCCATGGGTAGATCACTTCGCTTCGGGTCTCATCCGTGGAACTCGTCGCCCTATTCGGACTCGCTTTCGCTACGGCTCCGGAATTTCCTTAACCTCGCTCCACAGATGAACTCGCCGGCTCATTAAGCAAAAGGCACGCCGTCACACGGTCGATTGCTCGACGCTGTGCTCCGACTGGTTGTAAGCAGACGGTT
>DAIDMV010000084.1 GCA_027448765.1 bacterium
AATTGGTTAGCTTGAAAGGCATAGGGTACGGCTGTGAGTAGCAGGTATGGGGACATTACTCCATCATAGGTAGGAGTAGCACTAGTCGTGGTTCCTCCTATGTTCATACCTAACCATAGTTGTTAGTTCCAGTTAATGGTTGATGGAAAGGGTGTGATTGATCCTAGTGAAGTAGTTAGGAAGCCATTGTGAACAGCTATTCCTTGAGAGTTAGAGTTTTGGTAGGTTTCACTCCATAGTTGGGTACAGCCTGTATTAGCAGTAGGTTCACTAGTACAGCCACTGTATAGGGTAAAGACTACGTTATATGAGCCGTCTGGGACTATGGCTCCATTTGATTGTTCTAGTCTAGCTTGGAAGTTAATTGTATTAGAGGACAGTGCATAGGCTTTAGGATTAGAAAAGATAGTTAAGACTGATAAGAAAAAGAAGACAATAAATATACTAAACCCAATAAGAGCAAAGGGTTTAAGAAAGTATTTTAGACATTTACCTGCAATAAGCATCTGCCTATTACTTGCCTGCTTTTGCATTGTTTATTATTGTTTTAAGGGGTTATTTGTTATT
>DAIDMV010000085.1 GCA_027448765.1 bacterium
CTGGCGCCCTTTTCATAAGAAATATTATCAAATATAGTACGAATCTCATCAGGATGATTAATCTGTACATTAATTGGATGAGTGTTATTTAAGCTGTCCAGTTTTAAAGCCGACATTTGTTCATTGCTTATAAATTGTGTCCATACTTTCCATTCAGGAAATAGCTGATCAACGGCTACGTAACTCATCAGACTGGCAAAACTTTCGTTTAGCCATAGATCATTCCACCAACGCATAGTAACTAGATTTCCGAACCACTGATGCGTTAATTCGTGGGCAATTACGTTTGCAATATATTGTTTCATATATAAACTAGTGTTTTCAGGATCTACTAGCATAGCTTGTTCTCGAAAGGTGATTAATCCCCAGTTTTCCATAGCACCACTAGAAAAATCCGGTAACGCGACAATATCACACTTAGTTAGCGGATACGGTATACCAAAATAATTATCATAAAAATCAAGACATTTGCTTGCGATATCTAATGCAAATTTAGCATAACCTATATTGTCTTTTGTAGTGTAGGCGCTAACTTTAACTCCGTTATTTGTTATTGTACTAAT
>DAIDMV010000086.1 GCA_027448765.1 bacterium
CCAGGATGCGATGAGCCGACATCGAGGTGCCAAACCTTCCCGTCGATATGGACTCTTGGGGAAGATCAGCCTGTTATCCCCGGGGTAGCTTTTGTCCGTTGCGCGATGGCCCTGCCACGCGGTGCCACCGGATCACTAAGCCCGTCTTTCGACTCTGCTCGCGCCGTCGCGCTTGCAGTCAAGCTCCCTTGTGCCTTTACACGCCCTGCACGATGTCCAACCGTGCTGAGGGAACCATGGGGCGCCTCCGTTACGCTTTAGGAGGCGACCGCCCCAGTCAAACTGCCCACCTGCCACGGTCCCGCCGCGGGTTGCGCGGACGGTTAGATCGGTCGGGGCTCCAGGGTGGTATCCCACCAGTGGCTCCCCCCACGCTAACGCGCGGGGTTCGCAGCCTCCCACCTATCCTGTACAAGAACACCAACCGATCCATAGCAGGCTACAGTAAAGCTCCACGGGGTCTTTCTGTCCAGTCGTCAGAACCCTGCATCTTCACAGGGATTGCAATTTCACCGAGGCTCTCGTTGAGACAGTGCCCAGATCGTTACGCCTTTCATGCGGG
>DAIDMV010000087.1 GCA_027448765.1 bacterium
ATTGATAATCTAACACGTTTATGTTAATATATTACTATGATTGAACCCTTTACACCTGACAAAAATGAACCCTCAATGATACGCCCAGAAGGTGAGAGTGACCGAAGCACCGAATTCAAAGAAAAACGTGCTGAATTAGTTATAGCTATAAATGATTATTTAGTAGATTTAGCTAAGAAAAGAGATGCCAATCAACCATTAGCTAATGGGACATTTCTGTCAGATAAACCAAGGATAGTCACAACTAACTTAGGAAGAACTGGTTATAACGCAAATTTAATGTCTACTGAAAAGATCGAAGGAGTTTCGCTAACTGGTGATAATACTATAACACCTCTAATACTCCAAGCTGTCATTATCAATCCACGCAGTGGAGATCTGGAAATATTTGAAATGCAAGGATCTGATCCTGTAACTTTGTTAATTAGTAATGACTTTAATTCAAGCCGACAATCTGAAATATTAGGTATGTTCAAGGTGGAAGACATTAAAGGACACTACTTTAAGTACTCTTTATATGGTGATGGAAGCGTAGCACAGCAATCTTATGCTGGAGATGAT
>DAIDMV010000088.1 GCA_027448765.1 bacterium
CAAAGAGTAGTTGAAGTTTCTAGAGATAAATATACAAAATTGTATGTTAAGCCAGAAGATAAGGTAAAATATAATCCTAAATCTGAGGTTAAACAAAGTACACAATTAAAATCCGAACTAACTCATCAGTCGCTTAATTTAGATAAGAAAGCCGAAAATTTAAACGATAATTACTTCGCATAAATCCTGATATATATTTTTTTCTTTACATAACTTTCGAGTAGTACTTCAAATTTAAGTTGTACATATCAATTTCAATCATGTTATATGCCAAATAATTAAGATGCCATCTCAGAATACTTTGATACATATTAGACTTCATAGCATTAAATAGTTTTCTAGAATACGGCTATTAATTAGGTGTTTTAGTTTTAGTGTATTTTTATATTTAAAGTTATGGGTAGTGACTATGTAACTCTTTTGTGAGTGTTTTTATAGTACTTTATCTAATCATTAATTAAATCAAAATGAACTTCAATGTAACCAGTGGCTTTAATGGCTGACTGTAATTTTTTTATTATATCGATGACCTTTAGTTTTTCTATGCTAATGACTTG
>DAIDMV010000089.1 GCA_027448765.1 bacterium
TATTGCACAAATGTCAATCTATCTACCTTTCCTAAGTGTAAATGTATTACTACATATCCAGGCAAGTTATATTTTTACCTGACAAGGAATTTCGCTACCTTAGGACCGTTCCTTTATGTTAGCTGCATATCGCTATGCAGAGCGGACTATATCATATCGCTCACGCGATCTTGGCGTATAGTCTCTGAGGATTCTACAACACATCTGTCATTTCATATTTTCGTTTTCTAGCACTAACCATTAATTGCCGAATTTCGAGGACTTCTCTAAATCCTTTATCATTTAAATGTTCTTTTCTTATTAAAAGATCTGTTGCTTGCAATAATAATTGCAATCTAGAACTTTGTCGCTCTGAAAGAAGAGGAAATCGTAAAAAAATTCTCTTAATTTTTCATTAATTTCTGAAGCAATACGAATTTCAAAATAACAGACTCAATCTCTACGATATCGAATAGTACCACACTGTAAAGTTTCTTTGAATAGCTTTGGGACAGTATCTTCACGTTGTGAGATATTAAAACTCAAAACGATTTTCCAACCTAATCTATAATCTAAC
>DAIDMV010000090.1 GCA_027448765.1 bacterium
CGGCAATAGTAATGTTGCCGGTAATTATTTTTCTTGCGTCATTAGCACAATGGGTCTTTTTAATTTTGTCACTTATTTTCTTAGCTATTGCTCATAGCTATGTATATAACTTTTACCGAGAACTATTAGAACAATGAATAGGGTTCAAGCAAATCAAAGGATAATTAAGCTTCGGCAATTGATTGATGATTATCGATATCATTATCATGTACTCAACGAATCAATAATGAGTGAAGAAGCTGCCGATAGTCTTAAGCACGAGCTCTCACAGCTAGAAAGTAAATATCCGGATTTAATTACACCAGATAGTCCAACTCAACGGGTGGCAGGTGATATTATTCCAGGATTCGAGTCAGTAGAGCACCGCACTCGAATGCTTAGTCTCAATGATGTTTTTAGTCTTGAAGAGCTGCAATCTTGGCTTGATCGGATCAATAAACTTCAGCCTAATCTTCAACTAACTTTTTTTACAGATATTAAGATGGATGGACTAGCTTGTGCGTTAATTTATCGAGACGGTGTACTTGAGCGAGGCGTGACTAGAGGAAATGGTT
>DAIDMV010000091.1 GCA_027448765.1 bacterium
CCATGGACCTTCATATCCATTTGAATTGCAGTTATACCATTTGTAGTACCGGCAACCTTAAAGTCCATATCACCAGCAAAATCTTCGGCATCAGCAATATCACTTAATATAATTATATTGTCTCCATCTTTAATAAGTCCCATTGCAATTCCACTGACCGGTGACTTAATTGGAACACCTGCATCCATTAATGCTAAGCAACTTGAGCAAGTAGCGGCCATAGAAGTGGATCCATTCTGACTCATAATTTCCGTAACGGACCTAATGGCGTAAGGAAAAATAGTTTCATCGGGAATAACGGGCATTAATGCTCGCTCTGCTAGATAACTATGGCCAATTTCTCTTCTTCCTGGACTTCCTAATCTTTTAATTTCACCAACCGTATACCCAGGAGCATTATAATGATGCATATATCGTTTTTGGGTATTTTGTTCCATGGTATCGATAAGTTGAGAAAAGCTCAGTGGAGCTAGTGTAATTATATTCATAGCCTGAGTTAGACCTCTGGTAAATATACTTGAACCATGCGCCCT
>DAIDMV010000093.1 GCA_027448765.1 bacterium
AGGGATAAAAAACCTCTATGCCTCGGACAACATAAGAACTATTTATCACCTTCAACAGTCTTTACGGGCCCAAGCACTATTTAAAAGAGATAAAGACTATGTAGTAACTACCGATGGTGAAGTGGTTATTGTTGACGAATTTACTGGAAGGTTATTAGCTGGTAGGCGATATAATGAGGGTCTTCATCAGGCGATTGAGGCTAAAGAGGGAGTAGAGGTTCAAGAGGAATCGATGACTCTAGCGAGCATTTCCTTTCAGAATTATTTTCGTTTATACGAAAAATTATCTGGTATGACCGGTACGGCAATGACCGAAAGTGAAGAGTTTCACCAGATATATAAATTAGATGTTGTTGAGATTCCACCTAACCGTCAGATAACTCGTAAAGATCGACCAGACCGTATTTATCGTAGTGAAGAAGCTAAGTTTAAGGCCATAGCTAGAGAAGTTGAGATGTTACATACTAAGGGTCAACCGGTACTTCTAGGAACGGCATCGATTGAGAAAAACGAACAACTAAGTACTCTAC
>DAIDMV010000094.1 GCA_027448765.1 bacterium
TCGAGATAATCTAAATTAAGACACTAACTAAAATTTTGGCAGTTACATACTTAACGGTACCAATTCTCTAACATAATCTGATGTAAAGACTTTACTGCTAACTTTTCACTTTAGTAATAGCTACCTTTTTCAGTGCAGACTTGAAATCCATGTTAATTTTGATTGGTTTTTCGGCATTAGCCATTTTCTTTTCTTCTATTTGTTTTAGTTCTTTTTTAGTTAGATTGTGCCAGGTACCATAAGGCTGTTGTTTCTTATCGTTAGACATAGCTATATTATAGCCTAATGACGAGATTATCTTTAACGCTCAGTTTTGTTTTGGATATAAAAAGAAAGGAGTTAATTTTCTAGTTCTTCAAGCATTTGCTTTAATGGCACGCTAGTACCTGGCGTTGAAGATTCGGCTTGATTAACCATATCGTCTAGGGCTAGGGGTTGCTCTGTGGCGTGCTGAAGAACAGAACGCATAATAGTAGAGTATGGTAAATAATAGGCTTTGGCTGTTTGCTCAACAAG
>DAIDMV010000095.1 GCA_027448765.1 bacterium
TTTTAGGATTTTTAGCAAGTTTAATACGTCGCTCCAGCTCAACCAGGAACTCTTGGTTATTTTCGTCCATATTAATTAACCCTGTCACGACCATACCTATTACTATATCCGATTATGCGAAAAAATATTATACATAGCCTAAATAGGTCAGTAAAGGTTCAAGACCGGCAAGCTGAACCAAACTGAGTATGTCACGATCCTGAGTAACAATCCAGTAAGTATTTAAGTAACTTGACTTATTTTTGCTAAACTACTGTTATGCTAACACGCTGCCAATGGGCTAATGTCAATGACCTATACACCAGTTATCATGATAAAGAGTGGGGTGTACCTCTTCACAGTGATAATGAGCTGTTCGGCTACCTTATATTAGAAGGTGCTCAGGCCGGCTTATCTTGGCAAACTATTCTTAATAGACGAGAGAATTATAGGAAAGCATTCGCCAACTTTGATCCTACAAAAGTATCGAACTTTACGACTCAACAAATAGAAGCATTACAAAATAATGTAGGT
>DAIDMV010000096.1 GCA_027448765.1 bacterium
TTTTGCAATATTAGCAATTCTTGTAGCTATATTCGTCATCAAACAACATAAGCTTACAGAAAAAGAAATTAACCAAGCAATGAAAAACCCTGTTGGGTAAAATCATTCATATCTAAGAGCTTCAATTGGATCTTTACGGCTTGCTTTAAGAGCTGGAAGTGTTCCAGCAATAAATGCCAATAACATAATGCCTATTATGACTGTTAACACTGTCGTAATAGGAAATGTTAGTAAAGTAAGTCCTGGAAAGTTTTTTAGAAAGCCTTTAACTGCAATAGTGTTTATGACCTGTCCTATCAAACTAGCAAATAAAACTCCCAGAAAACTACCCCAAAATCCAATTAGAATTGCCTCTATGCTAAATAACATAAATATTCTTTTGGGACTCATCCCAAGCGCCTTCATTAAACCAATCTCTTTAGTTCGTTCTGCCACCGACATATACAGTGTATTTATAATGCCAAATGAGGCCGCCAATAGTGCAATTGCTCCAAACATATCTAATACAATT
>DAIDMV010000097.1 GCA_027448765.1 bacterium
CTATTACGATCGATCTTTAGAAATTGAGCAACTTGACGTCTTAGTCCTGGATCAACTTCACCTAGCAGGACTATTTTTTTGGGTGTTTTAGCTCCGCAGTTACTTTACCTAAAACTCCATAAACTGCATCTAATTCCCGTTTCAATCGAGCTATTTCTAAAGCTGAACTATCACCCTTAATCCCATCTCTTAACCAATTGTAAATAGTCTTAGTTGCTACTTCATATTCTTTAGCTACATCACTAACCCGTTTACCATTATCTCTTATTTCATTCATTATCTTTTGTTTAGTTTCATTACTAATATACTGAGCCATAATTTTAACCTCCTTCTGTAACTTTCTAACAGAATAATATATTTTTGGATTAATTGTTTAATTAAAAGTTACATTTAATCACAGCGGGCTTATCTGCCCGCCTGTTTTCATATATATCTGTTGACTCATGAGATCTCATAGACAACGTGCTTAGTATATCGGGGACCCCTCAGGCCAGAATACGGACGT